>JBEGVR010000139.1:0-31153 GCA_041178265.1 Pseudomonadota bacterium
CGAACACCGCGCTGTCGCTTTCGGGCGGCGAGCGTCGACGGGTCGAGATCGCGCGCTCGCTGGCCACCTCGCCCCGCTTCATCCTGCTCGACGAGCCCTTCGCCGGCGTCGATCCGATCGCGGTCATCGAGATCCAGCGCATCATCGGCTTCCTGAAGTCGCGTGGTATCGGGGTCCTGATCACCGACCACAACGTGCGCGAGACCCTGGGCATCTGTGACCGCGCCTTCATCATCAGCGACGGCCATGTGCTGGCCCAGGGCACGCCCGACGAGATCGTGAACAACGCCGACGTACGACGCGTCTACCTCGGCGAACATTTCCGCATGTGAGGGACCGGGCTTGAAACAGGGCCTGTCGCTACGCACCTCCCAGCACCTGGCGCTCACGCCCCAGCTGCAGCAGTCGATCCGCCTGCTCCAGCTGTCGACCCTGGAGCTGGCCCAGGAAGTCGAGCAGATGCTGGATGACAACCCCTTCCTGGAGACCGCGCCCGACGAGGCGCCGCGCGAGGAATTCGGCCTGGCCCGTGCCGACGCGCCAGCGATGGACGGCGAAGGCGACCCCGAGGGCAGCGACTTCATCGGCAGCCTGGGCAGCGCCAGCATCAGCAGCAGCGACGGCGCCTCGGCCGACGCTGCGCCGGCCGAGGCCGGCCCCAGCGACTGGGAAGGTGACGGCACCACCGAGATCGTCCCCGACGACAGCGAGTGGGGCAGCGACGCGCCAGCGCGCCGCAACAACAGCGGCGGCGACGGTGATGAGGCGGACGCCACCGAACTGGCCCGCAGCGGCGAATCGTTGCAATCCCATCTGCACCGCCAGGCCCTGACCCTGCGCCTGTGCGACGAGGACTCGGCGGCGCTGCGCTTCCTGATCGAGTCGCTCAATGATGACGGCTACCTGGAGGACTCCCTGGAGTCGCTGGCCGCCTCGCTTGCGCCCGACGACCTCGAGCAGCAGGAGGAACTGGTGCACCACTTCACCGTGGCCCTGCGCCTCTTGCATCACCTGGAGCCCCTGGGCGTGGGCGCCCGCTCGCTGGCCGAGTGCCTGACCCTGCAACTGCAGGCGCAGCTGCAGGCGGCGGGTGAGGATTCGCCGTGCCGGGCCGCCCTGGCCATCCTGCGCCAGCCGATGGACCTGCTGGCGCGGCGCGACGTCAAGCGCCTTACGCAGCTCACGGGCGAGAGCGAGGCCCAGGTGAAGGCCGCCATCGGCCTGATCGGGCGGCTTGAACCCAAGCCGGGCCGACGCTTCGTCGACGTCGAGCGCAACGTGGTGATCCCCGACGTGATCGTGACGCGCGTGCCGCGCAGCGCGACGCCGCGCTTTCGGGTGCAGCTCAATTCTGACGTCATGCCGCGCCTGCGCGTGCATGACATCTATGCCGGCGCCCTCAAATCCAACAAGGGCGGCAGCCACGCCGCCTTGCAGCAGCGGCTGCAGGAGGCGCGCTGGTTCATCAAGAATATCCAGCAACGCTTTGACACCATCCTGCGCGTGTCCAATGCCATCGTGGAACGCCAGAAGAATTTCTTCATTCACGGCGAGCTGGCGATGCGGCCCCTGGTGCTGCGCGAGATCGCCGACGAACTGGGCCTGCACGAATCCACCATCTCGCGCGTCACCACCGCCAAGTACATGGCCACGCCCTATGGCACCTTCGAGCTGAAGTACTTCTTCGGCTCGGGCCTCTCCACCGACACGGGAGGCAATGCCTCGAGCACCGCGGTGCGAGCCCTGATCCGCCAGCTGGTCGCGGCCGAAAGCTCCAGGAAGCCGCTGTCCGACAGTCAGATCTCCGACCTCCTCAAGGAGCAGGGTATCGAATGCGCCCGCCGCACCGTCGCCAAGTACCGCGAAGCCCTGCGCATCGCTCCAGCCAACCTGCGCAAGGCGCTCTGAACTTTTCTCCATGAATTCCCTCCAGTTGTTCCTGCCCTGCGCTGCGGGCGTCGAAGACCTGCTGGCCGACGAGGTGCACCGCCTCACCGGCCTGGCTGGTGACGACCTGCTGGTGGGCCGGGGTGGCGTGGTGGTTCGCGCCGCCTGGCGTGAAGCCATGCGCCTGAACCTGCACGTGCGCCTGGCGCAGCGCGTGCTGGTGCAGCTGGCGCACGCGCCTTATCGTGATGAGGCGGGCCTGTACGACATCGCGCGCGCCGTGCCCTGGGAGATGTGGTTCACCCCGCGCCAGAGCCTCAAGGTGGAAGTCACCGCGCAGCACAGTCCCCTCAAGAGCCTGAACTTCGCGGCCCTCAAGATCAAGGACGCGGTCTGCGACCGCTTTCGCGACAAGTCGGGCGTGCGTCCCGACGTGGACACGCAGCGGCCGGACGTGCGGGTGTTCGCGCACCTGACGTCCACCGATTGCACGGTGTACATCGACACCTCCGGCGAGCCGCTGTTCAAGCGTGGATGGCGCGAGGACAAGGGCGAGGCACCACTGAAGGAAACCTTGGCCGCCGCCATGATCGCGGCCAGCGGCTGGGACGCCAGCCGCCCCCTGTACGACCCCTGCTGCGGCAGCGGCACCATCGCCATCGAGGCGGCCCAGATCGCCTGCGGCATCGCGCCCGGCCTGATGCGGCGCTTCGGCTTCGAGAAGCTGCTGCCGTTCCAGGCGCATGTGTGGAGCGGCCTCACGCAGGAGGCCCAGGCACAGCGCAAGCCGGCGCAGGTGTCCATCCATGGCTCCGACGTCGCCTTCCGCATGGTCGACTTTGCCAACCGCAACGCCGAGCGCGCGGGCGTGGGCGGCCTCGTGGAGTTTCGCGGTGGTGACGTGTTGCAACGCATGCCACCCGCCGAGGCGCCTGGCATCCTGCTGCTCAATCCGCCCTATGGCGAGCGCATCGAGGCCGCGGGTGTCGCGGGCCGCGGCCGCGGTGGGCGCGAGCGTGCGCAGATGGAGGCGGCCGATGCCGGCAGCACCGATTTCTTCGTGCGGCTGGCGGCGCACTGGAAAAGGCACTACGCAGGCTGGACCGCCTGGGTGCTCACGCCCGACCTGAAGCTGCCCTCGCGCATGCGCCTGAAGGAATCTCGCCGCATGCCCCTGTGGAACGGGCCGATCGAATGCCGCCTGTTCCGCTTCGACATGGTGGCAGGCTCGGCGCGTGCGCGCGAGGCGGCGCCCCAGGCCACGGGAGACGGCCCATGAACGCGCTGGTGCTGGACACCAACATCGTGCTGGACGTGTTCGTGTTCGCGGACGAGGCGGCCCGGCCGGTCTTGCCCGCGCTGGCCGAGGGACGCTGGCAGTGGGTGGCCACAGGAGCCATGCGCGACGAACTGGCGCGCGTGCTGGCCTATCCGCAGATCGCGCCGCGCCTGGCCTTCCACGGGTTGGAGGCGGGTGAGGTGCTGGGCGCCTTCGATCGCCACGCGACGTGGGTAGATCTCCCGCCCAAGGTCCCCGTCACCTGCAGCGACCCGGACGACCAGAAATTCATCGACCTGGCCGTTGCCCGCCAGGCCGTGCTTTTGAGCAAGGACCGTGCGGTGCTCTCGATGAAAAAACGCCTGGCGGCGTGGTCGGTACAGGCCCGCTCCGCCCTCGAACCCTTGTGCCTCCAATCATGACCCACGACACCCCCAACCCTTCTGCCAATCCCGACGACACCCCGCTGGGGTCCGAGGACTTCGAGGCCCAGGACGCGGTACTCGACCAGCTCCGAGAGAAAGTCGACGACACGCCGGATTGGGAGTTCTGCGAAGGCTTTCTCGCAGCCCTGGTGTGCTGCCGTAGACCGATCACCCCCGAGGAGTACTGGCCCGTGCTTCTGGGCGAGGCCTTCCAGCCCATGGCCCACATGGAGTTCGTGATGCGCTGGTACCGCCGCTGGCGTGAGGTGGCCAGTGGCCTGGACGCCGAGGTCGACACGCTGGAAGACCCGCGCGCCTACCAGCCCGAGCTGCTGGACATGCGCGGCGCGGTGCTGGCGCTGCCTGAGGGCGAGCGCGGCGACACCGTGATCGACGACCTGCCTGGCTTCGCCGAGACCTGGGCGCATGGTTTCATGTATGCGGTGCAGGCCTGGTCCGACGAATGGGTCCTGCCGCGGGATCGCGAGGCCGCCGACATGGTGCGCGACGCGCTCAACGCCATCGAGGCGCTCACCCAGCCTGACAGCGGCAAGCCCGCGGTGTCCATGTACAGCGAGGATGGCCCGCCGAGCGTGTCCGACCGGCGCATCGACGACTTCGGCAAGGCGGTCTGGAGCGTCTACGACCTGCGCCAGGTCTGGAAAAGCCTGGGCCCGCGCGTGGTGAGCGTGCGCAAGGAGGCCGAGCCGGGTCGCAATGACCCGTGTCCCTGCGGGAGCGGGAAGAAATACAAGAAATGCTGCGGGGCGTGACGTCAGACCCTGCGTGTCAGTAAGGAGTAATGCAACTGCATTGACTATGCAATGCAGTTGCATTACTATGCGGGTGGCCCCTGTTTTGACTGGAGAGCGCCATGCCGCCCCCCCTGGAAGTCGTCTCGACGCTGACCGACCGTTACCAGACCACCGTGCCGGAAACCGTCCGGCGCGCGCTGCGCCTGTCCAAGCGGGACAAGATCCACTACACCATCCGCCCGGATGGCGAGGTCGTGCTCAGTCGTGTCGAGGCACCGGAGGAAGATGCCGACCCGGTGCTGGACCCATTCCTCGGCTTTCTCGCCCAGGACATCGCGGGCCATCCCGAGCGCTTGAGGGCGGTCGATACAGGCTGGGTGCAGCGGCTGCAATCGCTGGTCGGTCGCGTCGATGTCGATCTGGATGCCCCGCTGGCGGCAGATGATGAATGAGCGCGGCGTCCCGCGCCACGTTCGTCCTGAATGGTTGGACGATCTTTGCGCATCCCCTGTTCCTGGCCCAGGTCGAAAGCCTGGCACAGCAGGTCGACGACCTCAAGCGTAAGGATCGCCAGGGCTACACCAGGAAGAACGCCAGCAAGCGCCTGGCAGCCATTCTCAAGTTGGCGTTTGAGGTGATTCCGCAAGATCCCACGCGGGCGGAATACCGCCAAGGCGGCACCCTCGGCAGTGACCGCAAGCACTGGTTCCGCGCCAAGTTTTTCCAGCAATACCGGCTTTTTTTCCGCTACCACGCGCCGGCCCGCGTGATCGTTTACGCATGGGTCAACGACGAAGACACCAAGCGCGCCTATGGCAGCGGCGACGACGCGTATCGGGTCTTTCGCAAGATGCTTGAAGGCGGGCGGCCGCCTGATGACTGGGAGCAACTGCTGGAGGAGGCGAAGACGGAGGCGTCACGCCTGCAACGACTGGTGGGCACCGTCGTGCAATAGCGCCATGGCGCAGGCCGGCGGTGTCACGCTCGGTTTTCGCCTTCGACGAACGCCAGCACCGCCTCCAGCATCCGTCGCACCGTCGGTTGTACGCCCACCGCCCGCTCGGGCAGGTAGTCAAAGGGCCAGGCCTCGTGCATGTAGCAGCACTGCGTCATCTCCAGTTGGATGGCGTGGATGCCCTGGGCAGGCTGCCCGAAATGGCGCGTGATGTGACCGCCCTTGAAGCGGCCATTGAGCACGGTGGTGTAGCCCCGGGCCCGTTGGCCGATTGCCAGCAGGCGTGAGGCCAGGCCTGCGTCGCAGCTGGCGCCATCGGCAGTGCCCAGATTCAAATCGGGTAAACGGCCCTCAAAGAAGCGCGGTACCACCGAGCGGATCGAATGCGCGTCCCACAGGGCGGCCGCGCCATGTTGGACCTTCAGGCGCGCCAGTTCGTCGGTGATCTTCGCGTGATACGGCCGCCAGATGGCGTCGCGCCGTGCGGCGATCTCGGCTTCGGTCGGCAGGTCCTGGGGGTCGCGATACAGCGGCTGGTCGTCGAACAGGTCCACCGGGCACAGGCCGGTGACGCGCTGGCCCGGGTAGAGGCTGGCACCATCGGGCGGGCGATTGAGGTCGATCACGTAGCGCGAATGCGTGGCCACCAGCACCGAGGCGCCCAGTGCGTCGGCAAAGTCGTACAGACGCTCCAGGTGCCAGTCGGTGTCGGGCACGCGCCGCCCTTCGTCGGTCAGGCGCGCGGCCAGGGCAGGCGGCACATGCGTGCCCACGTGCGGCATGGAGATCAGCAGGGGCCGCGTCCCCGCGCGGAAATGAAAGGGCGGCTGGTCGGTCTGGAACAGGGTCATGGAGTGTCCGTCAGGAGTTGCCGGCGCGCAGCGGCCAGACCGGACAGGGCTTCGTCATGCAGGGCGTGACGGCCCGCACGCACGCGGGGCTGACCCGCGACCCAGACCTCGGCGATGGCGGACCGGCGGTGGCTGGCGAAGACATGGGCCGAGAGCATCGCCTCGGCGGTGGGCAGGCCTTGCAGCAGGGGGTTGCCCGCATCCAGCACCACCCAGTCGGCCTGCTGGCCCACGGCCAGGCCCGCGATGGGACGCGCGCTGGCCTGCGCGCCACCGGCCACGGCCTCCAGCGTCATGGCCGTGGCCACTGAGGGCTGGTCCGCACTCGCCAGCAGATTGCGCTGGCGTGTCGCCAGGCGCTGGCTGTATTCGAGCAGCAGCAGTTCCTCGGCCGCATTCACCGTGGCATGGCTGTCCGACCCCACACCCCAGCGCCCGCCCGCGGCACGCCAGGCCTGTGTGTCAAAAATGCCGTCGCCCAGATTCGCCTCCGTCGTGGGGCACAGGCCCGCGACGGCGCCGGTGCGGGCTGCGCGCTGGTATTCGTCGGGGGTCATGTGGGTGGCATGCACCAGGCACCAGCGCGCGTCGACCGGCGCGTGATCGAGCAGCCACTGCACCGGGCGCTGTCCGGACCAGTCCAGGCAGGCCTGCACTTCGGCGGTCTGCTCGGCGATGTGGAGATGGACTGGTGCCGTGGCATTGAGCGCGTGCAGGCCCGCCACCGCCTCGCGCAGGCTCTCGGGCGGCACCGCGCGCAGCGAATGCGGGGCCAGGCCCAGGCGCGCGCCTTGCGTGTCGCAGGCAGGCGCGAGGCGCTCGAGCAGGGACAGCATGGCGTCGGTGCGGCGGATGAAGCGGCGCTGGCCCTCGTTCGGGGGCAGGCCACCAAAGCCGCCCGTTTGATACAGCACCGGCAGCAGCGTCAGACCGATCCCCGCGCGCGCCGCTGCGCGCAGCAGGGCCTGCGACAGCGTGGCGTCGTCCGCATAGGGCCGGCCATCCACGTCGTGGTGGATGTAGTGAAACTCGCAGACGCTGGTGTAGCCCGCTTCCAGCATCTCCACATAGAGGCCGGTGGCGATCGCCTCCAGTTGCTGCGGCGTGACTGCGCCTGCAAAGCGGTACATCAGGGTGCGCCAGCTCCAGAAGCTGTCCTGCGCCGCGCCTCGGTACTCGGTCAGGCCTGCGAAGGCGCGCTGGAAGGCGTGCGAGTGCAGATTGGGCATGCCAGGCAGCAGCGGCCCTGCGGCGCGGGGCGTGCCGGGCGGGCAGGGAGCCTGGGGGGTGACGCCGGTCAGGCGCCCCTGCGCATCCCATTGCAGCAGGACGTCACGCGACCAGCCTGTGGGCAGCAGGGCGTCAGCGGCGAACAGCGTGTGCATGGCGACGGTCATGGCGTGGTGGGCGGGTATGCCGCTTCAGCGGGCGATGCGCCCGTTGCGCACGATGCGGCACGCAGGACGCTGCCCCACCCAATAAGCCAGTTCCGCAGCATCTGCCAGCGGCCACAACACGAAGTTCGCAGGCCGGCCGACCCCGATCTGCCCGTGGGTCTCCTGCAGGCCCAGCGCGCGCGCCGCATGGCGCGTGACCCCCGCCAGCGCCTCGGGTACCGTGAGGCGAAACAGCGTACAGGCCATGTTCACCATCAGCAGCAGGCTCAGGGCCGGGGAGGTGCCGGGGTTGTGGTCGGTGGACACCGCCATCGGGACGCCCGCCGCGCGCAGCGCCTCGATGGGTGGCAGGTAGGTGTCGCGCAGCGTGTAATAGGCGCCCGGCAGCAGCACGGCCACCGTGCCCGCTGCGCGCATCGCGGCGATGCCCTCGGGGCTCAGGTGCTCGATGTGGTCGCAGGACAGCGCGCCGTAACGCGCCGCCAGCGCCGCGCCGCCCATGTCGGATAGCTGTTCGGCGTGCAGCTTCACCGGCAGGCCCAGGCGCCGCGCAGCCTGGAACACCTGCTCGGTCTCGGCCAGCGAAAAGCCGATGCGCTCGCAGAAGGCGTCCACCGCATCGACGAGGCCCTCGGCCGCCAGCGCCGGCATCATCTCTTCGCACACCACGCGGATGTATTCGCCGCTGCGGCCGGCGTATTCGGGTGGCAGCGCATGCGCGCCCAGGAAGGTGGTGCGCACCGTCACGCCCAGGGCTTCGCCCAGGCGGCGGGCGACGCGCAGCTGCTTGCGCTCGTGGGCGAGGTCCAGGCCGTAGCCGGACTTGATCTCGATGGCGCACACGCCTTCGTCCAGCAAGGCTTGCAGGCGCGGCAAGGCCTGTGCGTAGAGGGCGTCTTCATCGGCCTCGCGCGTGGCGCGCACGCTGGAGACGATGCCGCCGCCGGCGCGCGCGACCTCTTCGTAGCTGGCGCCCGCCAGCCGCATCGCGAATTCGTGGGCGCGCTGCCCGCCATAGACCAGATGGGTGTGGCAGTCGACCAGGCCGGGCGTGACCTGCGCGCCACCACCATCGTGCCGAGGCTGGGTCTGGTGGCTTGCAGGCAGTTGGGTACGGGGGCCGATCCAGCGCACCTGGCCACGCTCGACCACCAGGGCGGCGTCCCGCAGCGCTGGCGCGTCCGCGCCCAGTGCCTCGGGCGCGAGGTGCAGGTGTTCCCATACGCCGTCAGCGCTGGGCATCGAAGGGGTCGGAAGAGGGGCGTTCATGGGGTGGCGACCGGATGGATCGTAACGGCCAGCAGGCTGGCGTCGGGTGTCTGCGGGCGAAGCTGCCAAGCGCCCGCTGCGCCTTCCCACCACAGGCCCAGCGGCACCGGCAGGGCCTGGGCATCGTGGCCTGCCGCCTGCACGCTCCAGACGCCCTGCGTCACCAGCAGGAGGCCCTGGGGCGCCGACAGCGCGTGCACTTGCCGAAGCACCTGCACCCGGGCGCGGCAGCTGGCCCGGCGCGTCATCACGTTGCAGTCCTCGCACTCGCCCGCCAGCAGGTGCGCGTGGATGCGCGCCTCGCCGGGAAAGGCGTAGGGCTGCAGCGGCGTGTCCAGCCGGTGGTCGATGGTGTCGTCATCGCGGGCCAGCTGCACCCCGCCGCCCTCGAGCAGCGTGATCACGCGGTCGATGCCGGGGAAGGCCGAGAACGGTCCGTCGCTGCCGATGGTGGCGATGCTCACGCGCCAGTCGAAGGTGTCCAGGCCTGCGCCCTGAGGCCAGCACACGATCTCTCGTGTCACGCCGCCACCGTTCTTCCACGGCGCGGTGGGCAGCAGGGTGCGGTCGAATCGGTGCCAGCGCATGGCGCGTCGCGGGACCAGGGCCTCAGCGGATCATGGGCAGGGACAGGCCCTGCTTCTTCGCGGTGGCGATCGCCAGCTCGTAGCCGGCATCGGCATGGCGCATCACGCCGCTGCCGCTGTCGTTCACCAGCACGCGCGCCAGGCGCTCGGCGGCCGCATCCGTGCCATCGGCCACGATGACCATGCCCGCGTGCTGCGAATAGCCCATGCCCACGCCGCCGCCATGGTGCAGGCTCACCCAGCTGGCGCCGCCCGCGGTATTGAGCAGGGCGTTGAGCAGCGGCCAGTCGCTGACCGCATCGGTGCCGTCCTTCATGGCCTCGGTCTCGCGGTTGGGGCTGGCCACCGAGCCGGTGTCCAGGTGGTCGCGGCCGATCACGATCGGGGCCTTGAGTTCACCCTTCTTCACCATCTCGTTGAAGGCCAGGCCCGCACGGTGCCGCTCGCCCAGGCCCAGCCAGCAGATGCGCGCCGGCAGGCCCTGGAAGGCGATGCGTTCGCGCGCCATGTCCAGCCAGCGGTGGGTGTGCTTGTTCTCGGGGAACAGTTCCTTGATCCTGGCGTCGGTCTTGTAGATGTCCTCGGGGTCGCCCGAGAGCGCCACCCAGCGGAACGGTCCCTTGCCCTCGCAAAACATCGGCCGGATGTAGGCGGGCACGAAGCCGGGGAAGTCGAAGGCGTTCTTCACGCCCTGGTCGTAGGCCACCTGGCGGATGTTGTTGCCGTAATCCACGGTGGGAATGCCCATGGCCTGAAAGTCCAGCATGGCCCGTACCTGCGTGGCGCAGCCCTGGGCAGCGGCGTCGGTCAGGCGCTTGTGCTGCGAAGGGTCACGCTGCGCCTCGCGCCACTGCGCGATGGTCCAGCCTGGGGGCAGGTAGCCATTCACCAGGTCGTGGGCCGAGGTCTGGTCGGTCACGAGGTCGGGGCGGATCTCGCCGGCGCGCGCGCGCTTCACGAGTGCGGGCAGCACCTCGGCGGCGTTGCCCAGGAGGGCGATGGACACCGCTTCCTTGGCCGCCGTGTGCTGGCGGATCATGGCCAGTGCCTCGTCGATGTCACGCGCCTGCTTGTCCACGTAGCGTGTGCGCAGGCGAAAGTCGATGCTGCTTTGCTGGCACTCGATGTTCAGCGAGCAGGCGCCCGCCAGCGTGGCCGCCAGGGGCTGCGCGCCGCCCATGCCGCCCAGGCCCGAGGTCAGGATCCACTTGCCGGTGAGGTCGTTCGCGTAATGCTGCCGGCCCGCCTCGACGAAGGTTTCGAAGGTGCCCTGCACGATGCCCTGGCTGCCGATGTAGATCCACGAGCCGGCCGTCATCTGGCCATACATGAACAGGCCCTTGCGATCGAGCTCGCTGAAATGCTCCCAGGTGGCCCATTTGGGCACGAGGTTGGAATTGGCGATCAGCACGCGCGGCGCGTTGGGGTGGGTCTTGAACACGCCCACCGGCTTGCCCGATTGCACCAGCAGCGATTCGTCCTCGTTCAGGTTGCGCAGGGATTCCAGGATCTGGTCGAAGCAGGCCCAGTCGCGCGCGGCGCGGCCGATGCCGCCGTACACCACCAGGTGCTGCGGGTTCTCGGCCACCTCGGGGTCCAGGTTGTTCTGGATCATGCGGTAGGCCGCTTCCGTCACCCAGTTCTTGCAATGCAGCTGGGTGCCGCGCGGCGCGCGCACCACGCGGGTCGGGTCCAGGCGGGGATCGGTGTTGGTGGTCATGGGCTCACTCCTTGGGCAAGATGAATTCGGGTTCAGGCCAGGCCGGGCAGGCGGACAAGGGCCACCAGGTCGCCCCGGGTGATGCCGTCGATGGCAGCCTGCAGGTCCGGTTGCATATGGCGGTCGTCGTCCAGGCGAGGCACGTGTTTTCGCAGCAGCGCGATCGCTGCCGCCAGCGGCGCGCTGGTAGCCAGGGGCGCATGGAACTCGCAGCCCTGCGCAGCGACCATCCATTCGATGCCGATCACCGCCATCGCGTTGGTGGTCATGGGAATCAGGCGGCGTGCACCGTGCGCCGCCATCGACACATGGTCTTCCTGGTTGGCGGAGGTGGGAATTGAATCCACGCTGGCTGGCGTGGCGCGCTGCTTGTTTTCGGACACCAGGGCAGCAGCAGTCACCTGCGCCATCATGAAGCCCGAGTTCAGACCCGGCCGCGGCGTGAGGAAGGCGGGCAGGCCCGACAGCGCCGGATCGACCAGCATGGCGATGCGGCGCTCCGCCAGCGAGCCGATCTCGCAAACTGCCAGGGCGATCATGTCGGCGGCGAAGGCCACCGGTTCCGCGTGGAAATTGCCACCCGAGAGTGCTTCGCCTTCGGCGCTGAAGATCAACGGGTTGTCCGAGACACCGTTGGCCTCGGTGGCCAGCAGGCTGGCCGCATGCCCCAGCACGTCCAGGCAGGCGCCCATCACCTGCGGCTGGCAGCGCAGGCAGTAGGGGTCCTGCACGCGCTCGTCGCCCTGCAGGTGCGAGGCCCGGATCGCGCTGCCTGCAAGCAGCGTGCGCAGCGCCTGCGCCGTGGCGATCTGACCCTCGTGCCTGCGAAGCTGGTGAATGCGCGGATCGAAGGGCGCATCGGAGCCGCGCGCCGCGTCGGTGGCCAGCGCTCCCGTCACCAGCGCCGACCGGAACAGGCGTTCGGCCTCGAACAGGCCGGCCAGCGCATAGGCGGTGGAGAACTGCGTGCCATTGAGCAGTGCAAGACCCTCCTTGGGGCCCAGTGTCAGCGGCGCGAGGCCGGCGCTGGTCAGGGCCTGTGTCGCGGGCAGGCGCCCGAGCGGCGTGTCGGCTTCGCCCACGCCGATCATCACCGCCGTCATGTGCGCCAGCGGCGCCAGGTCGCCCGAGGCACCCACCGAGCCCTGAGCCGGCACCACTGGCACGATGCCGCGCGCGAGCATCGCGTCCAGCAAGTCCAGCGTCGCGAGCCGGATACCCGAGGCGCCCTGCCCGAGGCTGGCGATCTTCAGCGCCATCATCAGGCGTACCACGGGTCGCGGTGTGGCTTCGCCCACCCCCGCCGCGTGCGACAGCACGATGTTGCGCTGCAGGCGCTCCAGGTCGTCGGCCGCGATACGCACGCTGGACAGCTTGCCAAAGCCTGTGTTGATGCCATAGACCGGATCACCTTGGGCCACGATGCGCGCCACCGTGTCGGCGCTGGCCTGCACCGCGGGGCGGCAGGCGTGATCGATTTGCGGCGTGGCGCCGCGGTAGATCGCGTGCCAATCCGACAGCGCCACGTGGCCGGGCGTGAGCCGCAGCAGGTCGTTCATCGCGCAATCCTGTCTATACAAGCAGGGGCCAGCGTGGATGCAGGGGGCATGAATCGATCCCTCAGGTCGAGACTGGGTTCCCGTTGGCGCGGTAGCGGCTGCCCAGACGATAGCGGCTGGCGGGGTGCAGGCAGCGCACCAGGGTCACGGGCGTGCCGCCCGTCCAGGTGCGGCGCGTGAGCAGCAGGCCCGGCTGCCCGGGCTCCATCTGCAGGCGCACCGCCTGTTCCGCCGTGGGCAATACCGCGTCGACCACATGCTCGATCTCGTCGAAGGGGACGGTGCGCACCAGGAACTCCGAGGGCTGCTGGTGGGTGAAGTCCTGGCGGATGAAATCGGGCGAGACAAGCGGATTGACGTAGCGTTCCTCCAGCTGGATCGGTACGCCGTTCTCCAGATGCACGCAGACCGCGTGGTACACCGACTCGCCAGTGCGCACGTCCAGCGCCGAGGCGACTTCCAGCGTAGCCGCGACGCGTTGGAGTACCAGCATCTCGCAGCGGTAGTCATGCCCGCGCGCGCGGATCTCGCTGGCCAGGTTGACGATGTGCAGCAGGGTCGACCGCGGCTTGGGTTCGGCCACGAAGCTGCCCACGCCCGCCGTGCGCACGATGCGCCCCTGTTCGACCAGCTCGCGCAGGGCGCGGTTGACGGTCATGCGCGAGATGCCGAACTGCGCCACCAGCTCGTGCTCGGAGGGCAGCCGGTCGCCGGCGCGCAGCGAGCCGTCCTGGATCTTGCGGGCGATGTGGTCCTTGACCTGCTGGAACAGGGCCACCGAACCGGCGTCCGTGGCATGGGATCCGGCGGGCGTCGCATGCCCGCGCGCGCCTGGTCGGGCCCGCGGGGTCAGGGTCGGAGTGCGTCGGGCCATGGCGCGCTACTCAGTGTTCGGCCGCCGCCAAGGACTCGGCCCGGATCTCCTCGGTGAGGCGGGCCTTGATCGCCATGAACTCGGGCGAGGTCTTGATCTTGTAGTGGCGCGGGTGCGCGAAATCCACCTCGAGTTCGGCCTTGATGCGGCCCGGGCGCGCGGTGAACACGGCCACGCGGTTGGCCATGAAGATGGCCTCGTCGATGTCGTGCGTGACGAACAGCACCGTCTTCTGCGCCGACTCCCAGATGCCCAGAAGCAGCTCCTGCATCAGCACGCGGGTCTGGTTGTCCAGCGCGCCGAAGGGTTCGTCCATCAGCAGGATCTTGGGGTCGTTGGCCAGCGCACGGGCGATGGCCGTGCGCTGCTGCATGCCGCCTGAGAGCTGCTTGGGGTAGTGGTGCTCGAAACCGCGCAGGCCCACCTTGGCAATGAAGTAGTCGCATCGCTCCCGCTGCTGCGGCTCGGGCATCTGACGTTCGCGCAGTCCGAAGCGGATGTTCTGTTCCACCGTGAGCCAGGGAAACAGCGTGTAGCTCTGGAACACCATGCCGCGGTCGGCGCCTGGGCCTTCGACGGCGCGGCCATCGAGCAGCACACGGCCGGTGCTGGGTTGGTCCAGGCCCGCCACGATGCGAAGCAGGGTGGACTTGCCGCAGCCCGAAGGGCCCAGGATGGTGACGAAATCGTTTTCGCGCACCTCGAGGTCCACCGGCGTGAGCGCCTGCGTGGCGGGGCCCTTGGCCGTGGCGAAGGTGCGCGACACGCCCTGGATGGACAGTTGTCCGTTCACAGCGAACTCCAGGCGTACAGGCGCCGATTGAGCGACTTGAAGGCGAAGTCGGAAACCAGCCCGATCAGGCCGATCACGATGATGCCGAAGATGATCTGGCCGGTATTGAGCAGCGCCTGGCTGTCGGTGATCATGTGCCCGATGCCGGAGGACGACCCGATCAGTTCGGCCACGATGACATAGGTCCACGCCCACCCCAGCACCAGGCGCAGGATCTCGGCGATGTCGGGCGCGGCCCCCGGGATCAGGACGCGCTTGACGATGCCCGCGTGGGATGCGCCCAGGGTGTAGGCGGCCTCGACCAGGTCGCGGCGGGCCGAGCCCACGGTGACCGCCACCATCAGCACGATCTGGAACACCGAGCCGATGAAGATCACCAGGATCTTCTGCAGTTCGCCAATGCCCGCCCACAGGATCAGGAGCGGAATGAAGGCCGAGGCCGGCAGGTAGCGGCAGAACGACACGAAGGGCTCGAGAAAGGCTTCGACGCCCTTGTGCGCGCCCATCGCGATACCCAGGGGCACGGCGATGACGGCGGCCAGGACGAAGCCGCCCACCACACGCCACACGGTCATGCCGATGTCATGCAGGAAATTGAATTCGGTAAACAGCAGCCACGCCTCTTGCGCCATGGTGGGCGGGCTGGCCAGGAAGGTGGGGGACACGTAGCCACCCAGGGTGAAGAAGGCCCACGCGCCGAAGAAGACGACGAAGAAGGCCAGGCCCAGCACCCACCGGGCCTGAGCGCTCACCGGCTCCAGGGGAGCCAGCGAGCGGCGGCGCGGCCGCTCCGGGTCAGGCGCGGCCGGGATCGCGGGTGCAGGCCGCATCGGCTTACCGGATGAACTGGTTGGTGAACATCATCGAGTAATCGGTGGGCGCGCGGCGGATCACGCCCGCTTCCAGCAGGATCGCGGCGGCGTCACGCATGAAGGCCTGCAGCTCGCCGGCGAAGAACTTCTGGTTGGCCGCCTTGTCCTGCCAGCGCAGGAAGGACGACGACTTGGCGAAGGCCTCGCCGGTCTGCTTCACGGCAGCGCCCATGATCTCGTTGGACTTGGCCGGGTCGCTCTTGATCAACTCCAGCGCGTCGAAGTAGGCGTTGGCCAGGCCCTGCGCCGCGCGCGGGTTGGCGCGCAGCCACTCGGGCGAGCAGCCCACCGTATCCATCACCATCGGGTAATCCAGCGTGGTGGCCATGATCTTGCCGGACTGCGGGTTGTTGCGGACGGTGGAGAGGTAGGGCTCATAGGTCATGGCCGCATCGTTCTGGCCGGCCACGAAGGCCTGGGCGGAGGCCTGCGGCGACAGGGTGGCGAGCTTGACGTCCTTCATGCTCATGCCGTTTTTACTGAGCATCCAGGCCAGACCGAAGTAGGGGGCAGTGCCGGGCGCGTCCACGCCGATGGTCTTGCCCTTGAGGTCGGCGAAGTTGTTGATGTTTCCGCGCACGGCGATGCCGTCGGCGCCGAAGGATTTATCCAGCTGGAAGATCTGCACGATGGGCACGCCGTTGGCGTTCCAGGCCACGTGCGTTTCCACCGTGGTGGCGGCGCACTGGATGGCGTTGGAGGCCAGGGCCAGGTGGCGGTCCTTCTGCGGGATCATCTTGATGTCCACCTCCAGGCCGTGTTTCTTGAACAGGCCTGCCTTGTCGGCCAGCGTGAGCGGCGCGAAGCCGGTCCAGCCGGACATGCCCAGGGCGAGCTTGGTTTCCTGGGCATGGGCCGGGAAAGCCAGCGAGGAGAACACCGCGCCGGCGGCCAGCAGCGATACGAACGTGTTGTTTGGCTTGCGCATGAAGAACTTCCTTGTGTTGATCAAACCCACCGGGCTTGCGCCCACGACGAGGACCTTCATCTTGTATAGACAAGGTGGTCCCCTCACCCAGATAGCGGCATCTGGCGCGCGCACGAGAGCTTGACGGCGCCAGGACCCGCAACGGGGATCGTCTCGCCACTGGGCGCTGCTGGCATCCGGGGATGCACCGCTTGCTGTCTATACAAATTGCTGATAGCAGCGCCGGGTGCCGCCTGCGGGCGTGCGTTGCGCCGTCGGTTCAGGCCGCGAACCGTGCGGCCTGTGCCGCGGGCCAATGCGTCCGGAAGGTCTCGGGCAGGCCGCCCAGGTCGGCCTGGAGCAGGGCGCCCGGGGCGACACGAGGGATCATGTCGGCCAGCGCCTTCACTTCGGTATCCGTGACGCGCCGCATGATGTGATGGGCCCTGATCTCGCCCGGATGCTGCAGGCCGGCGGCCTGCACCAGCTCCTGGAGCGCGTGCAGGGTCTGGTGATGGAAGTTGCGCACGCGCTGCGCCTTGTCCGGCACCACCAGCGCGCGTGCGCGCATCGGGTCTTGCGTGGTGACGCCCGTGGGACAGGTGCCGGTGTGGCAGGTCTGGGCCTGGATGCACCCCAGGGCCATCATGAAGCCGCGCGCCGCGTTGCACCAGTCGGCACCCAGCGCCATCAGGCGCGCGATGTCAAAGGCGCTCACCACCTTGCCGGCGCAGCCCACGCGTACCCGGTCACGCAGGCCCGCGCCCACCAGCGTGTTGTGCACCAGCAGCAGGCCCTCCTGAACCGGGGAGCCCACATGGTCGGTGAATTCGACGGGTGCGGCACCCGTGCCGCCCTCGGCCCCATCGACCACGATGAAATCGGGGGTGATGCCCGTTTGCAGCATCGCCTTCACGATGCCGAACCACTCCCAGGGGTGACCCAGGCACAGCTTGAAACCCACCGGCTTGCCGCCCGAGAGCTCGCGCAGCTGCTCGATGAAGGCCATCATCTCCAGCGGGGTGGCGAAGGCGCTGTGGGCCGCGGGCGAAATGCAGTCCACCCCCTCGGACACCCCGCGCGCCTGCGCAATTTCGGCCGTGACCTTGGCGCCGGGCAGGATGCCGCCATGCCCGGGCTTGGCACCCTGACTGAGCTTGATTTCGATCATCTTCACCTGGGGGTCGCAGGCGTTTTCGGCAAAGCGCGCCGGATCGAAGCGGCCCTGTGCATCGCGGCAGCCGAAATAGCCCGAACCGATCTCCCAGATCAGGTCGCCACCATGCACGCGGTGATGGCGAGAGATCGAGCCCTCGCCCGTGTCATGCGCGAAGCCGCCCGCCTTCGCGCCCTGGTTCAGGGCCATGATGGCGTGCGAGGACAGCGAGCCGAAACTCATCGCCGAGATGTTGAACACGCTGGCTGAATAGGGTTGCGCGCGCCCGGTGCCGATCGTGATGCGAAAGTCGGCCGAGGTGAGTGCGGTCGGAAACATCGAGTGGTTGATCCACTCGTAACCCTGGCGCATCACGTCCATCTGCGTGCCGAAGGGCCGGTTGTCCGCGGCCCCCTTGGCGCGCTGGTACACCAGGGAACGCTGGGCCCGTGAGAAGGGCGCAGCCTCGGTATCGCTTTCGATGAAGTACTGGCGGATCTCCGGCCGGATGTACTCCATGAAGAAACGCAGATGCCCGATCACCGGGTAGTTGCGCAGGACGGCCCGCTGCGGCTGGCGCAGGTCGCGGATGCCCAGGGCCACCAGCAGCGCGAAGGCCGCGACGCCGATGCGCGCGGCGTCGCCGCCCCCGCGCAGCAACCAGCCCATACACGCCAGCAGGCCCAGGCCGCACAGGGCCCAGGCTGTCCATCCAGGATGCCATTGCAGTTGTTTCATGAGTACCCCGTCCTTTGCGCTGGGTTATAGGCGCAGGATTGCTGGCACGCCAGCAGAAAAAAGGATGCACCTGTCCCCTGCGTTCAGGCCCCGGGGGTGTCCAGCAGCGAGATCAGCCCTCGGAGCGCGTGGGCTACGGTCTGCGTCCGCACCTGCGCCCGGTCGCCATCGAAGCGGCGCATCTCACTGGACAGGCGCCCGTCGACCATGAATCCGAACCACACCGTGCCCACAGGCTTGTCGGGGCTGCCGCCGGTGGGGCCGGCGACGCCGGTGACCGCCACGGCCACCTGCGCGCGTGAATGCCGCACCGCACCGTGGGCCATGGCGCGCGCCACGACCTCGCTGACCGCGCCATGCGCGCCGATCAGAGCGGCGTCCACGGAGAGCATCTCGGACTTGGCTTCGTTCGAGTAGGTCACGAAGCCGCGCTCGAACCACTGGCTGGAGCCCGCCAGGTCGGTGCAGGTCGCGGCGATCAGCCCGCCGGTGCAGCTTTCCGCGGTAGCCAGCGTCCACTGGCGCACCAGGAGGCTCTGGGCCAGGCGCGTGACCAGATGCTCGGTGGTCGCTTCTCGCGACAGGGGCGTCGGGGTCACAGAAGTCTCCAGAGCGCGAGCCCGGCCGCGATCACGAGCAGCGTGCAAAGGGCGGCCATCAGGTCGTCCAGCAGGATGCCCAGACCGCCGCGCCAGCCCAGGCCATGGAAACGGCGGTCGACCCAACCCACCGGCCCCGGCTTGGCCGCGTCGAAGTACCGGAACAAGCCGAAGGCAGCCGCCTGCAGCCACACGCTGGCCGGTGCGATCAGCCACAGCACGAGCCAGAAGGCCACCACCTCGTCCCAGACGATGTTGCCGGGGTCGGCGCGGCCCAGGTGCCGTGCGGTGACAACGCAGGCCCACCACCCCACGGCCAGTGACAGGGCGATCAAGACGCCGACCTGCGCGTGCGACAGCCACAGCTGCATCACCAGGAAACTCACCCACGCCCACAGCGTGCCGGCGGTGCCGGGCGCGACGGGCGAGAGGCCGCTGCCGAACCCGAGCGCGATGGCGTGGGCCGGGTGCGAGAAGACGAAGCGCGGGGACAGGCGAGCACGCACACCCGCATCGATGGTGGGCAGGTGGGCGTCTGGGGGGGCTGGGGTCGGCGCGTCGGGCGACATCCTGCAATGTTAAGCGCAGGATGCGGCATCACCGCCCCGATGCCGCATACCGCATTCAGCCGAAATGGTCGAACGAAGCGAAATGCCCCGTTACCGGCTCCCCGTGGGCATCGAGCAGGCGCAGACCCTCGGCCGCGTCGATCCGGCCGATGCGCGTAACGCGGGTGCCTGCGTGTGTGGCGGCGGCGCGCACGGCCTCGCGCGCCGCGGGCGGTGCGGTGAAGGCCAGTTCGTAGTCATCGCCGCCGGCGAGGGTGAAGTCGCGACGCAGGGCGGGGCTCACCGAATCGCCAGCGGCGAGCAGGCTGGCGACCGTGTCGGCCTCGATCGTCGCGCCCACGCCGGATTGGCGCAGCACGTGCCCGAGGTCGCCGAGCAGCCCATCGCTGAGGTCGATCGCCGAGGTCGCGATGCCGCGCAGGTTCAGCCCCAGCGCCACGCGGGGCGTGGGCCTGTCCAGGCGCTCACGGGCCACCTCCAGCACGGGCGCGGCGACTGTGAGGCTCCCGCGCAGGGCCTCCAGAGCGAGTCGCGCATCCCCCAGGGTGCCGCTCACGTACAGGTCATCCCCTGGGCGCGCGCCAGACCGCAGCAGGGCCTGGCCTGCGGGGACCTCGCCGAAGACGGTGATCGAAATCGTCAGCGGACCGCGCGTGGTGTCGCCGCCCACCAGCTCGCAGCCATGATCTTTGGCCAGGGCCAGCAGGCCTTGCGCGAAGGGCTCGAGCCAAACTGCGTCAGCCTGCGGCAACGCCAGGGCCAGCGTGAAAGCCAGCGGGTGGGCGCCGCAGGCGGCCAGGTCGCTGAGGTTCACCGCCAGGCATTTGTGCCCTAGGCGCAGGGGGTCGGAACCCGCCATGAAATGCCGGCCCTCCACGAGCATGTCTGAGGACACCGCCAGCTGCATGCCAGGCGCAGGTGCCAGCAAGGCGCAGTCGTCGCCCACGCCCAGCGGATTGCGTCGCACCGGCCGTTTGAAAAATCGTTCGATCAGTTCGAATTCGCGCATGGCACGGGGAGCATAGCGTGGGCAAGGGAGTCTTCCCGAGCGGATATCCGAATCGGTGAGAATGCCGGGCTGCGAAAGGACTGAATGCAAATGCCCCTGCCTGCGAGAAACCTGCCCCCGCGATTGTTCCTGGTCTTGATGGCGGTTTCCCTGGCGGCAGCCTCCTTGAGCACCAAGGCTGCCGGAGTTTTCTGGTTCGTACTGCTCCTCGCGGGGCTGTTCGCCCTTGCGACCGGCAGGCGGCAGCTGCCAGGGGAGGGCGAGACGCCCGGGCTGGCCAGGGCCTTGACGGGCTGGTGGCTGTTTTTCTGCCTGCTTGCCCTGGTCCTGAAGGCCATTCCGGTGCTGTATTGGTCCGCCCCTTGGGAGGAGCGGCACGCAGAGTTCAGGCTGCTGCTCGGGGCGTTTGGCGTGTGGCTTGTCGCCCGCCATGCGCGCCCCCGGGTCGCCGACGGGGGAGTGTTGGGACACGGTCTGGCGGTGGCCTGCATCCTGGCCCTGGCGCTGGTCCTGGTGAAGACCTCTGACGGCGCCCCGACCAACCGCATTCCCTGGGCGGCAGGCATCTCGCTACTGAGTTGCACCCTCCTGTACGCGAGCTATGCAATCGAGCCTGGTGGCCTTCGGGCCCTGTTCTGGCGCTTTGCCAGCTTTCTCGCGCTGGTGGCTGTCGCCTTCAGCGGTGTGCGTGGCAGCTATCTTCTGATAGTGCTCTGGCCGCTGATGTTCCTGATGTTGCACCTGCATTACGCCCGGCAGCGCCCTGTTGCGAACAGACCATGGGGGTGGCTGCTCGTGCCGGTCTCCATGGGGGTGATCGGGTGGACGGCTGCACACCTGCCTGTGGGTTACTTGCCCGACGGTCGTGTCCGCCAAGCCCTTCATGAAGGGCTGGATCTTGACGTCAATTCCGCCATCGGCTCACGTATCGTGATGTGGCGGGCCGCCGCGCAAGGCATCGGCGACACCCCGATCCTGGGGCGCGGCTACCTGGGGGGCAATGACCTTGAGGATCCAGTCGTCATGACCCTTGCCCGGGAAGATCGGCAGGGCTACGGAGACGAAATCGCGGCGCAAAGCCATCATGCAGCCACACCACGCGCGCGGATAGGGTGTCACGAAGGCCCGGATGGAATGCAGGCGGATCTCGTCGGGCAAGTCGGCCGATCGCAACTGCTTCTCGCCATACAACTCCAGTGGGTTCTCATAGTGACCGCCCTCGGCGTTGATCCGCACGAAGTCGTGCAGGCACAGTCCGACCTCAGGCTCCGACTCAAATACGCTTTTGATGATTTCGATCTTGCGCGGGTCCCACAGGTCGTCCTGGTCGCACAGGAACACCAGGTCCTGGGAGCAATGGCCGATGGCTTGTTCGAAATTGCGCACATAGCCCAGGTTCTGCGAATTGCGCCACACGCGCACCGGGAAAGGGGCCTGGCGGGCAAAGGCCTCGACGATCTCGAGGCTGCGGTCGCTGGAGGCGTCATCGCAAACGACCAGCTCCTCGGGCTGGACCGTCTGCGCCAGCAGGGACTGCAGTTGCAGGTCGAGGAACCTCTCGCCGTTGTAGGTACACAAGGCAATCGAGACTGTCGCTGGCATGGCTTGAGGGAGCTGTTGAATGACCTTCAGAGGGCTGCGCCCAGGTCCCGGATAAGGAGCCTGTTGAACGCGATTTTCTGCGAAACTGGCCGCAGCCCGTCTACGCCGCGTCTTTCATGCACATTCTGATCGCCAGTCGAACCGTCATTCCCGTGACCGCCTACGGCGGTACCGAGCGTGTGATCTGGGACCTGGGCCGTGCGCTGGTGGACAGGGGGCACCAGGTCACCTACCTGGTCGAACAGGGATCCTCTTGCGATTTTGCTCCTGTCATCATCTTCAACGACCGGGGCGACCTTCGGCAGCAGATTCCTGCGAATGTCGACCTGGTCCATTTCCATTACCTGCCGGAGCCGGACCTCGACCAGCACTTCGAAAGGCCCTACCTCTATACCGAACACGGTAACTCGGGAGACCGGCCGCCGCTGCCGCTGAACGCCGTTTTCCTTTCGCGCAACCACGCAGTGCGGCACGGCTCCACCGAGTTTGTCCACAACGGGCTCGACTGGCGGCACTACGGCGAGGTCGACTTCCAAGCCTCCAGGCACTACTTCCATTTCCTGGGCAAGGCGGCCTGGCGCGTCAAGAACGTCGCGGGTGCCATCGATGTCGCGCGGCGGGCGGGGCAGCGCCTGTCGGTGCTGGGCGGCCATCGGTTGAACCTCAAGCGCGGATTCCGCTTCACCTGGTCTCCCAGCATACGGTTCCACGGCATGGTCGGCGGTGAACTGAAATGCCGCTTGCTCAATGGATCGCGGGGGCTGATCTTCCCGGTCCGCTGGCATGAACCCTTCGGACTGGCGGTCATCGAAAGCCTGTATTTCGGCTGCCCCGTTTTCGGTACGCCTTATGGATCGCTGCCGGAACTGGTTGCCCCCGGCCTGGGGACCCTGACCGCTCGTGCAGCGGATCTGGCACTGGCGGTCAGGCAATGCCACACCCTGGACCCTCGGGCCTGCCACGCGTATGCCGTTCAAAACTTCAGCGCGCGTGTCATGGCCGGAAATTACCTGCACAAATATGAACAGGTGCTGGCCGGGCAGCGTTTGAACCCCGAGCGGCCCAGGATGCAGCCTGGCTTCAAGGGCCTGCCCTGGGAGACGTGAGGCCTGCGCGACGGCCCACCAGGCACTCTGAGGGGGTCAGCAAAGGCTAGTTCTGAAGCGGACGCTCAATGCAAAACGCGCTGCGACCCGTCTTCCAGAAAAAACGCCGGGATCTCTGTCTCGAAGTGCTCGCCGTCCTCTGCGACGCAGAAAAACCGCCCCTGCATCGTGCCGCTGGGCGTGCGCAGGCGGCAGCCGCTGGTGTACTGGAAGGACTCACCCGGCTTGAGCAGCGGCTGGTGGCCCACCACGCCCAGGCCCTTGACCTCCTCGGTCTTGCCCGCCGCGTCCGTGATCCGCCAGTGGCGCGAGATCAACTGGGCCGGCACCTGGCCGCTGTTGGTGATGGTGATCGTGTAGGCGAAGCAGTACACGCCCTCTGCCGGCGCAGACTGCTCGGGCAGGTACTGGGGTGTGACTTCCACGCGGAACTGGTACGTCGGCATGCGGGGATGGTACCCCCAGGGCCTGCATTCCCGGGTCGGTGTCCGGGGTTTGCGAAAATGGCGCAATGAGCACCACTTACCACATCGCCCCCTCCATCCTCTCAGCCGATTTCGCCCGCCTGGGCCAGGAGGTGCACGACGTCATCGCCGCCGGCGCCGACTGGATCCACTTCGATGTGATGGACAACCACTACGTACCCAATCTCACTTTCGGTCCCATGGTCTGTTCGGCGCTCAAGCCCCATGCGAAAAAGCCCGATGGCACGCCGGTGCCGGTCGACGTCCACCTGATGGTCCAGCCGGTGGATCCGCTGGCGCAGTTGTTCGCCGATGCAGGCGCCGACCTGATCAGTTTTCACCCCGAGGCCAGCGCCCATGTGCACCGCAGCGTACAGGCGATCAAGGCGCGCGGCTGCAAGGCCGGCCTGGTGTTCAACCCCGCGACATCGCTGGAGGTCCTGGACTGGATGATCGACGAGATCGACCTGGTCCTGATCATGAGCGTCAACCCGGGCTTTGGCGGGCAGGGCTTCATCGACTCGGCCCTGCGCAAGATCGAGCAGGCCCGAAAGCGCATCGACGCCAGTGGCCGCGATATCCGCCTGGAGGTTGACGGCGGCATCAAGGCCGACAACATCGCGCGTGTCGCCGCTGCCGGCGCCGACACCTTCGTGGCGGGCAGCGCCATCTTCAGCAAGCCCGACTACCGCGCCGTCATCGGCGCCATGCGCGAAGCCCTCAGGGCCTGAGCGCTTCGCGCCACTTCACCGAGGTCGCCGCACCGGCGGTTTGCGCTGGGCGGGCGCCCGCCGCAGGCGGTGGTAGGTCGCATCGGTTTCCGGGGCGCGGCTGGTGTCGGCCAAGCCTCGGACCTGGTCGTCGTGGGCCAATTGACCGATCACTTGGGCCGAAGCCGGTCCACGCGCCTGGCTGTCGGCAGACTCGTCTCGCTCATATGGCAGGCGGGGCACGGCCTGCTGCGTCTCGCCCTGACGGGTCTCGGTACGTGATCGCGACGCTGTGTTGGGTTTCTTCACCGCCATAGGGTGCGCCCCTGCGACCGGTCGCGAACGTAGGACGGCAGCGCCGGCCCCTTCGCTTGCCTCCTACCGGTGAAGGCCGGCTGGACCGACACTCCGCCCCGCCGTCCGGCTACGGCCCATGCCCATGAGCTTGTCTAGCCTCTGTGACTCGGATGGAATTGGTCCATCCGGCCCCGCAAGGAGATGTCATGGAAATGCTGGCGGAATGGCCTGCCTGGCTGATCTGGTGCGCCGCAGGCGCCGGTGCGCTGGTCGCCGTGGGTGTCGTGGTCTGCGTGATCGAGGCCACGCTGGACCTCGACAGCCGCTGACGCGCCGGCGAGGTGAGCGCCATGGCGACCTCCCGACCCGAAACCCTGCGCAAGGCCAAGCCCGGTGACGGCGTGGCCGCCCACCAGCGGCAGCTCGAGGCCTTCCAGGCGCCGACTGATGGCCCCCTGTGCACCGGACAGGGCGTGGTGATCCCCGACAACCACAACTCCCTGCGCGCTGGCCTGCGTGGGCCCACGCTGGCCGAGGACTTCATCCTGCGCGAGAAGCTCGCACACTTCGAGCATGAGCGCATCCCCGAGCGGGTGGTGCATGCGCGCGGCGTCGGGGCGCATGGTTACCTGGAGGTGTACCGCTCCCTGTCGGCCTATACCCGCGCGGACTTCCTGCAGGAGCCCGGCGGGCGCACGCCGGTCTTCGTGCGCTTTTCCAACCTCACCGGCGCGCGCGGCTCGGCCGACACGGTGCGCGACGTGCGGGGCTTCGCGGTCAAGTTCTATACGAGAGAAGGCAACTTCGACCTGGTGGGCGCCAGCGTTCCCGTGGCCTTCGTGCAGGACGCGATGAAATTTCCTGACTTCATCCACGCGCTCAAGCCCGAACCGCACCACGACATGCCGCAGGCCACGAGCGCGCACGACACCTTCTGGGACTTCGTCTCGCTGATGCCAGAGACCCTGCATGCGCTCATGTGGCTGATGTCCGGCCGCGCCTTGCCCCGCAGCCTGCGGATGATGGAAGGCTTTGGCGTGCACACCTACCGCCTGGTCAACGCGCATGGCGCGGGCCACTACGTCAAGTTCCACTGGCGTCCCCGCCTGGGCACCCATGCCCTGGCGTGGGACGAGGCCCGCCGGATCGCGGGCGCCGACCCTGACTTCCTTCGCCGCGACCTGTGGGAGGCGATCGCGCAGGGACACTTCCCCGAGTGGGAGCTCGGGCTGCAACTGGTCGAGGAGGGCCGCGAACACGAGACTGGCGTGGACCTGCTCGACCCCACCAAGCTGCTGCCCGAGGAACGCGTGCCGGTGCAGGCCGTGGCCCGGCTGGTGCTCCATCGCAACCCCGACAACTTCTTCGCCGAGACCGAGCAGGTGGCTTTCCATCCTGGCCACCTGGTACCCGGCATCGATTTCAGCCACGACCCCCTGTTGCAGGGGCGCCTCATGGCCTACACCGGCGCCCAGATCGCTCGCCTGGGCGGGCCCAACGGCGACGACCTGCCGATCAACCGGCCGGCTTGCCCGGTGCACAACTTCCAGCGTGACGGCGCGCACCGCACCCGCATCGACCGCGGCCCCGTCAACTACGAGCCCAGCACCCTGGCCCAGGGCGGCGAGCAGCGTGTGGACGGTGGACAGCAGGGGTTCCAGAGCAGCGCGGACCCCCTGGACGCCACCAAGCAGCGGCGCCGCCCCGCCACCTTCGACGACCACTTCAGCCAGGCCACCCTGTTCTGGAACAGCCAGCCCGCCCACGAGAAGGAGCATCTGGTCGCGGCCTTCCAGGGGGAGCTGGCCCGCGTCGCTTCGCCCGACATCCGTCAGCGCGTAGCCGACCTGCTGGCGCACGTGGACGCGCGGCTGGCCCGCAAGGTGGCCGAGCCTTTGGGTATCGGCGCGCCCGATCCGCGCGCTGCCGCCGGGCGCGCCGGTTTTCGCAACCCGCCCCGCGAGCCGGCCACCACCGAGCGCTCGCCCGCGCTGGCCGGCCTGGCGGGTACGGGCTCGGGCATCGCCACGCGCCGCATCGCCATCCTGGTCGCGGCGGGCGTCGAGATCGGCGCGATGCGCGTGCTGCAGCAGGCGCTGCACGAGCAGGGCGCCCTCACTCGCATCGTCGCCGGCCACCTGGGCGTGGTCAGCACCTCCTCGGGGCAGCAGCTGCCGGTGGACCACACCCTGGCGTACATGCCCTCGGTCATGTTCGACGCGGTCCTGGTCCCGGCCGGCGCCGCCAGCGCCGAGGCCCTGGCCGCCCAGGGAGATGCCGTGCACTTCGTGCTGGAGGCCTTCCGCCACGGCAAGGCCCTGTGCCTCATCGGCGAAAGCGTGCGCCTGCTGCAGGGAGCCGGCGCGCAGGCGGCCCGTGCCGAGGGCGTGGTCACGGGCCCCAATGACCCGGCCGCGCGCCTGCAGATGGCGCAGGACTTCATCCAGGCCATCGCACGCCACCGCCACTGGGGCCGCGCGGGCCTGGAGGCCGCGCCCGCCTGAGCGGCACGCACAGGGCGCCGTCCGACACGGTCCGCGCCGATTCCTACGCAGGGTCCGCCGGCGCGCCGACCTGTGGCCGCGCAGCGCTGTCTCCCAATGCGCACGTGGCCGGCACGGTGCCGGCTGCTCAAACAGTGGCACAGGAGATCACCATGGCATCCAGCAATCAGCAAGGCAACCAGGGCGGCAACCAGGACAAGTCCTCGGGCGGCGAGAAAAGCGGCACCTCCAACCGCGGCTTTGCCTCGATGGATCCCGAGCGCCAGCGGGAGATCGCGAGCCAGGGTGGAAAGGCGGCCCACGAGAGCGGCAATGCCCACGAGTTCACCTCGGAAGAGGCCCGCGAAGCCGGCAGCAAGGGAGGCAAGGCCGCCCATGAAAAAGGCAATGCTCACGAGTTCACCCCGGAAGAGGCCCGCAAGGCCGGCCGCAAGGGCGGCGAGGCCGGCGGCGGCAGCAACCGCAGCGGCAACCGCTGAGGCACTGACTTGCAGGGGCGCGCCGGGGTCCTTCGGGCACACTGCCGGGGATGCCCCCGCGACTGCCCGCCCCGATCCGCGCCGCCCTCCTGGACCTGGATGGCACCCTGGTCGACACCGTCGCCGACTTCGATGCCGCCCTCAATGCCACGCTCGCCGAACTGTCCCTGCCCGCACTCCCGCGTGCGGACATCGAGCGCCGCGTGGGCAAGGGCTCGGAGCACCTGATACGCGCCAGCCTGCAGGCCGTGGGGGGTGATCCCGCCCTCTACGAACAGGCGTGGGCGTCCTACCAGCGCCACTACCAGTCGGCCAACGGGCGCCATGCCCGGGTCTATGCCGGCGTGCGCGAGGGCCTGCAGGGGTTGCGGGCCCTCGGGGTGCGCATGGCCTGCGTCACCAACAAGCCGGGCCGCTTCGCGCAGGACCTGCTGCGGGCGAAGGAATTGCTCGGGTTCTTCGAGCAGGTCTTTGGCGGCGACGCCTTCGCCCAGCGCAAGCCGCACCCGCTGCCCCTGCTGATGGCCGCCCGAGCCCTGGACGCCGAGCCAGCGCACACCCTGATGGTGGGCGATTCGAGCAACGACGCCCAGGCCGCGCGCGCCGCCGGCTGCCCCGTGGTGCTGGTCACCTATGGCTACAACCACGGCGAGCCGGTTCGCCAGGTGGACGCCGATGCCTGGCTGGACTCGCTGGCGCAACTGGCCGACCTCTGGCCGCGCTCCTGAGGGGGTTTGCTACACTTGCCCGATGTTCATCCACCGCACCGCCCTCACAGGTCGTTCCGACCGGGGAGCCTGGCCCTGGCGCCAGCCGGCCAGCGTGCGCACCTGATGGCTCGGGGCCACCCGCGCCCCCTTGCTCCCCCGACAGCCTGAAGCCCGCGGGGGCGCCCATCGAATCCAGCGGCCTTGCGTCGCCGAGCTTGTGGAGGCTCACCCCGTGATCACCGAACTCGAATTCAAAAGCCTGGCCCAGCAAGGCTACAACCGCATCCCCCTCATCGCCGAGGCCTTCGCGGACCTGGAAACCCCGCTCTCCCTGTACCTGAAGCTTGCCCATGCCAAGGGCGACGGCCGCCTGTCCTTCCTGCTCGAATCCGTGGTGGGCGGCGAGCGCTTCGGCCGCTACAGCTTCATCGGGCTGCCCGCGCGCACCCTCCTGCGCGCCAGCGGCTTCGGCGCGCAGGCGCGCACCGAGGTCGTGCGCGACGGCCAGGTGGTGGAGACCGCCCCGGGAAACCCGCTCGATTTCATCGAGGCCTACCAACAGCGTTTCAAGGTGGCCCTGCGGCCCGGCCTGCCGCGGTTTTGCGGGGGACTGGCTGGCTACTTCGGGTACGACACGGTGCGCCACATCGAAAAAAAGCTCGAGGCCAGTTGCCCGCCCGACACCCTGGGTTGCCCGGACATCCTGCTGCTGCAATGCGAGGAGCTGGCGGTCATCGACAACCTCTCGGGCAAGCTGTATCTCATTGTCTACGCCGACCCCGGCCAGGGCGAGGCCTACATCAACGCCAAGAAACGCCTGCGCGAGCTCAAGGACCTCCTGCGTTATTCCGTCAGCGCGCCCGCCGTGAAGGCCACGCAGGCCTATCCTGCCGAGCGCGAATTCGCCAAAGCCGACTACCTTCGCGCCGTGGAGCGCGCCAAGGACCTGATCGCCGCCGGCGACTTCATGCAGGTGCAGGTGGGCCAGCGGATCAAGAAGCGCTACGCCGAATCGCCGCTGTCGCTGTATCGTGCGCTGCGCTCGCTCAATCCCAGCCCCTACATGTATTACTACAACTTCAGCGGCGCGGCGGACGCTGATTTCCATGTGGTGGGCGCCTCGCCCGAGATCCTGGTGCGCCAGGAGCAGACCCCGGCGGGCCAGAAGGTCACCATCCGCCCGCTGGCCGGCACCCGCCCGCGCGGCGCCACGCCCGAGGCCGACAAGGCCACCGAGCACGAGCTCCTGGCCGACCCCAAGGAACGTGCCGAACACGTCATGCTGATCGACCTGGCGCGCAACGACATCGGCCGCATCGCGCAGACCGGCAGCGTCAAGGTCACTGAGGCCTTCGTCGTCGAGCGATACAGCCACGTGATGCACATCGTGAGCAACGTCGAGGGGATCCTGAACGAGGGCATGAGCAACATCGACGTCCTGCGCGCCACCTTCCCCGCGGGCACGCTCACCGGCGCGCCCAAGGTGCATGCCATGGAACTGATCGACCAGCTCGAACCGAGCAAGCGGGGCCTGTATGGCGGCGCCTGCGGCTACCTCAGTTATGCGGGCGACATGGACGTGGCCATCGCGATCCGCACCGGCATCGTCAAGGACCAGGTGCTCTATGTGCAAGCTGCGGCCGGCGTCGTGGCCGACTCGGTGCCCGAACTGGAATGGAAAGAAACCGAAGCCAAGGCCCGGGCCCTGCTGCGCGCCAGCGAGCTGGTGGAAGAAGGGCTGGAGTGACGGTCATGAGCGCAGCGCCGAGCCGCCTCAAGCAAGCTCGCACCCCCTCGGGGGGCAGCGCCGTACATGAAATGACAAGCGTGGGGGCCCAATGATCCGCCTTCTGATGATCGACAACTACGACAGCTTCACCTACAACCTGGTGCAGTACTTCGGCGAGCTCGGCGCGCAGGTCGAGGTGTTCCGCAACGACGAGATCACCGTGGAAGGCATCGCAGCCCGCCAACCCGAGCGCCTGGTCATCTCCCCCGGCCCGTGCTCCCCCGCCGAGGCCGGCATTTCGGTCGAGGCGATCCGCCACTACGCCGGCAAGCTCCCGATCCTGGGCGTGTGCCTGGGCCACCAGAGCATCGGCGCGGCCTTCGGTGGGCGCATCGTCCGCGCGCAGCAGCTGATGCACGGCAAGACCAGCGAGATCACCACCACGCAGCAAGGTGTCTTCAGCGGCCTGCCCGCGCGCTTCACCGTCAACCGCTACCACTCGCTGGCCATCGAGAAAGCCACCTGCCCTGCCGAGCTGGTCGCCACCGCCTGGACCGACGACGGCGAGATCATGGGCGTGCGCCATCGTGCGCTGGCCATCGAAGGCGTGCAGTTCCACCCCGAGTCCATCCTCACCGAGCATGGCCACGCAATGCTGCGAAACTTTTTGAACGAGGTCTGACATGCCCATCACCCCCCACGAAGCGCTGCAGCGCACCATCGAACACCGCGAGATCTTCCACGACGAAATGCTCAAGATCATGCGCATGATCATGAGCGGCGAGCTCTCGCCGGTGATGACCGCAGCGCTCATCACCGGCCGGCGCGTGAAGAAGGAAACCATCGGCGAGATCACCGCCGCCGCGCAGGTGATGCGCGAGTTCTCCACCAAGGTGCAGGTGGCCGATGCGCGGCACCTGGTCGACATTGTGGGCACCGGCGGTGACGGCTCGCACACCTTCAACATCTCCACCTGCTCCATGTTCGTCGCTGCGGCGGCCGGCGCCAAGGTGAGCAAGCATGGCGGGCGCAGTGTCAGCAGCAAGAGCGGCAGCGCCGACGTGATGGAGTCGCTGGGCGTGCACATCAACCTGTCGCCCGAGGCCATTGCCCGCTGCATCCAGGAGGTGGGCGTGGGCTTCATGTTTGCACCCAACCACCACCCTGCCATGAAAAATGTGGCCCCCATCCGCCGTGAACTGGGCGTGCGCACCATCTTCAACATCCTGGGCCCGCTGACCAATCCGGCCAGTGCCCCCCATATCCTGATGGGTGTCTTTCACCCGGACCTGGTGGGCATTCAGGTGCGTGCCCTGCAGCGTTTGGGCGCCGAGCATGCGCTGGTGGTTTA
>JBEGVR010000140.1:0-24139 GCA_041178265.1 Pseudomonadota bacterium
GAATCAGCTTGTCCAGGACCAGGCCCGAGGCCACGACGATGATGCCCAGGGCGAACACGCCGCCCCAGAACACCACCTTCTCGCCGGCGTTGAAGCGGTGCGAGGGCACTTCCTGGCCGGACAGCAGGCCACCGCCCTTGAGCAACCACACCAGGTCGCCGCGCTGCGGCCAGTTGTCACGCAGGAAGGTGAAGAACACCACCGCCAGCGACACCGCGAACAGCGGGCCGGCGAAGTTGTGGATGTTCTTCAGGGCGTACGAGAGCCACCCGAACAGGGTGCTGCCCATGACGGGCAGCATGAAGAACTTGCCGAAGGCCATCACGATGCCCGAGATGGCCAGGGCCACGAAGGTGATCGCGTTAGTCCAGTGGGCGGCGCGCTCGAAGGGCGTGAAGCGCTCGATCTTGCGGCCGGTCTCGGCGCCGTGCGTCGGGATCGAGCCCTTGCGGTAGTAGAAGATGCCGATGGCCAGCACCACGATGACCAGCAGCGAGCCGCCGTACGGAATGATCCAGTTGTTGCGGACCTGGCGCCAGGCCTCACCGGCGTTGGTGAGGCCCGAACCCGGGTACTGCACGAAGGGCTGGATCAGGTTGCCGGCCTCGGGCGCCTCGGACTTGGGCAGGCTGGTGTAGCCATTGGCCCCCGCACCGACCGCGCGCCACATCGGGGCGTTGTTGCCAGGCTGCACCCGGTCGCGTTCGGCATTGGTCTGCTTGAGGTAGTTGGGGTCGTTGCTCGCGTCGGGCTTGACCGCGAAGATGTTCTGGCCCTGGATGCCGCCCGTCGCCGCCGGGGCGGCCGGAGCCGCGGCAGGCGCGGGCGCGGCGGGGGCCGTCGTGGCCTGCGCGTACGCGACGGACACGGCACCTGCCGCCAGCAGCAGGCCGGCGGTCAGCGCGCGTGCGGCGCGGCGCAGGGGGTCATTGGGCTTTTGCATGGTCGTTCTGTGCCTGCGCGCGGGTCTTGAGCTGCTGCTCCCAGCTGGTCTTGTCACCGGGCTTCCAGCCCGGGAGGGTGTAGGCCATGCCGGTACCCTGGTAAGGCGGGGTGTCACTCTTGACGCCACCCATGCCCTGGGGCTTGTCCCCGCAGCCGGCCAGGGCCATGAGCCCTGCGATCGCAGCGCCGATCATCGCGAGACGAACGATCATGACTTGCCCCCCGCGGGCTGGCCTGCCTGCCTGGAGCCGTAGGCCGTGCCCCAGCCCCAGACCTCGGCGCCCTTGCCGCGTTTGAGGACGCGATTGCGCAGGATGTCGGCGATGACATCGCCGTCGCCAGCGAGCAGCGCCTTGGTCGAACACATCTCGGCGCAGGCGGGCAGCTTGCCCTCGGCCAGGCGGTTGCGACCGTATTTCTCGAACTCGGCCTGCGAACCGTTGGCTTCGGGGCCGCCGGCGCAGAAGGTGCACTTGTCCATCTTGCCGCGCACACCGAAGGTGCCGGCCGAGGGGAACTGGGGCGCTCCGAAGGGGCAGGCATAGCTGCAGTAACCGCAGCCGATGCACACGTCCTTGTCATGCAGCACCACGCCCTCGTCGGTGCGGTAGAAGCAGTTGACCGGGCAGACCGCCATGCAGGGCGCGTCCGAGCAGTGCATGCAGGCCACCGAGATCGAGCGCTCGCCGGGGACGCCGTCATTGAGCGTGACCACCCGTCGGCGGTTCACGCCCCAGGGCACTTCGTGCTCGTTCTTGCAGGCGGTGACGCAGCCGTTGCATTCGATGCAGCGCTCGGCGTCGCAGATGAATTTCATTCGTGCCATCTGGGGCTCCTATCAGGCGTTCGCTCGTTCGATGTTGCAGATCGTGGTCTTCGTCTCCTGCATCATCGTCACGCTGTCGTATCCGTACGTGGTGGCGGTGTTGACGGCTTCGCCGCGCACCACCGGCGCCGCGCCATTGGGGTAGTGGGCCAGCATGTCGGCCCCCTGCCAGCGGCCGGAGAAGTGGAAGGGCATCCACACCGTCTCGGCGTCCACGCGCTCGGTCACCATGGCCTGCACGTTCAGGCGTGCCCCCGTGGGGCTGGTGAGCCACACCCGCTCGCCGTCGCGGATGCCCCGGGCCGCCGCGGCCTTGGGGTTGATCTCGACGTAGGCTTCCTGCTGCAACTCGGCCAGCCAGGGGTTGGAGCGGGTCTCCTCGCCGCCACCCTCGTATTCGACCAGTCGCCCGGAGGTAAGGATCAACGGGAATTTCTCGTGCACCTTGTCGGCGACGTTCTTGGCCTGCACCGTCTTGAACAGGGTGGGCAGGCGCCAGAAGGCCTTGCGGTCGTCGTGCGAGGGGTACTTGGCCACCAGGTCGGGGCGGGTGCTGTATAGCGCCTCGCGGTGCTTGGGAACCGGGTCGGGGAAGTTCCAGACCACCGCGCGCGCCTTGGCGTTGCCAAACGGGTGACAGCCATGCTTCATGGCCACACGGATGATGCCGCCGCTGGGGTCGGTCTTCCAGTTCTTGCCTTCGGCCGCGGCGCGCTCGGCGTCGGTAAGGTCGCCCCACCAGCCGAGTTTTTTCAGCAGCACATGGTCGAACTCGGGGTAGCCGGTGGTGACCTCGCAACCCTTGGAGTGCGAGCCGTCGGCCGCCAGCAGGCTCTGTCCGTCACGCTCCACGCCGAAGTTCGCGCGGAAGTTGCCGCCACCGTCCATCACGTGCTTGGACGTGTCATAGAGGTTGGGCGAGCCCGGGTGCTTGATCTGCGGCGTGCCGTAGCAGGGCCAGGGCAGGCCGAAGTAGTCGCCGGTGGTGTCGTAGCCGGTTTCCTTGTCGACGCCGCCCTTGGAGCGCAGGGTCTTCACGTCGAACAGCTGCATGTTGCGCATGTGCGCCTTCAGGCGCTCCGGGCTCTGGCCGGTGTAGCCAATGGTCCAGACCGACCTGTTGATCTCGCGCAGGATCTCCTCGGGCATGGGTTCGTCCATGCCCTTGACCTTCTGCATCTTGTAGTTCTTGACCAGTTCCTTGCCGAAGCCGAGTTTCTCGGCCATCTGGTACATGATCATGTGGTCGCTGCGGCTCTCCCACAGCGGCTCGATGACCTTTTCGCGCCACTGGATAGAGCGGTTGGAGGCGGTGCACGAACCACTGGTCTCGAACTGGGTGGCCGCCGGCAGCAGGTAGACCGCGCGATTGGGATTGAGGTCTTCGGCCTTGCCCGGCATGGCCGCCATGGCGGCGGTGGCCGAGGGGTACGGATCCACCACCACCAGCAGGTCCAGCTTGTCCATCGCCCGCTTCATCTCCAGTCCCCGCGACTGGGAGTTGGGCGCATGGCCCCAGAAGAAGACCGCACGCAGGTTGGCGTCCTGGTCGATGTTCTCGTTCTTCTCCAGAATGCCGTCGATCCAGCGCGAGACGGTCATGCCGGGCTTGCCCATCATGCCGGGCGCGGCAAAGCGGCCCTTGATCCAGTCGAACTCCACGCCCCAGGCGTTGGCGAAGTGCTTCCAGGAGCCCTCGGCCAGGCCGTAGTAGCCAGGCAGCGAATCCGGGTTGGGGCCGACGTCGGTGGCGCCCTGCACGTTGTCGTGGCCGCGGAAGATGTTGGCGCCGCCACCAGACACGCCGATGTTGCCCAGCGAGAGCTGGAGCAGGCACGAGGCCCGCACCATGGCGTTACCGATGGTGTGCTGGGTCTGGCCCATGCACCACACAATGGTGCCGGGGCGGTTCTCGTGCATCTGCTTGGCGACGCCGGCCATGATGGCCTCGGGCACGCCGCAGGCCTCTTCGACCTTGTCAGGGGTCCAGTTGGCAAGCACCTCTTCGCGCACCTTCTCCATGCCCCAGACGCGGTCGGCGATGTACTTCTTGTTCTCCCAGCCGTTCTTGAAGATGTGGTGCATCAACCCGAACAGGAAGGGGATGTCCGAACCCGAGCGGATGCGGACATGCTGGTCGGCGCGAGCTGCGGTGCGGGTGAAACGCGGGTCGACCACGATCATCTTGGCGCCGTTTTCCTTGGCGTGCAGCATGTGCAGCATGGACACCGGGTGGGCCTCAGCCGCGTTCGAGCCGATGTACAACGCCAACTTGCTGTTTTGCATGTCGTTGTACGAGTTGGTCATCGCACCGTAACCCCAGGTGTTGGCCACGCCGGCCACCGTGGTGGAGTGACAGATGCGCGCCTGGTGGTCGCAGTTGTTGCTACCGAAGAAGCTCACGAACTTGCGAAGCAGGTAAGCCTGTTCGTTGTTGTGCTTGGACGACCCGATCCAGTAGACCGAGTCGGGGCCGCTGGCCTTGCGCAGTTCCTGCAGCTTGGCGGTGATCTCGTTGAGCGCAACGTCCCAGCTGATACGCTGGTACTTGCCGTTCACGAGCTTCATGGGATAGCGCAGGCGGTATTCGCCGTGGCCGTGTTCACGCAGGGCCGCGCCCTTGGCGCAGTGGGCACCCAGGTTGATCGGGGAGTCGAACACCGGTTCCTGGCGGACCCAGACGCCGTTTTCAACCACGGCATCGACCGCGCAGCCCACCGAGCAGTGCGTGCAGATGGTGCGCTTGACCTCGATCTTGCCGGCGCCGACCGCGACGCCGCCAGGGGTGGCGGCCTGCGACTTCTTCACCAGCGTCAGGCTGGAGGCGGCCAGGCCCACGCCCACGCCCAGGCCCGATCGGCGCAGGAAGGCGCGGCGGTCCATGGTGGGCAGGGCCTGGGACAGGCCACGGTGCAGGCTGTGTACGAACGGCGAACGGGCGCCTGCTTGGGCAGCGCCCGTTTTCTTGGTTAACAACATAGGGGACTCTCCGCCTGGTGAGCGTTAAACGAGGGTGGTCTTGTAGTACTGCCGCACGTGCTCGGACAGTTCGTAGCCGCCGCCGCGTGCCGGCGGTTCTTTCTTGAGGGGGGGAGCTTCAGCGTGGTGGCGAACGGCCGGCAGCAAGGTGGCTGCGGCGGCTACCGTGCCCACCGTGGCGGCACCGGCAAAGAGGCGACGTCGGGAAAGCGGACTGGCGGGCTGGCTCATAGGGACTCCTGTAATGCTTCCATGCGAACAGCCTGAATGGGCCAAGAGCACTCTAGCGGTGCGATTACCCGCACGCAAGCGAGGGAAACCCCTTGACCGTCCCCGCCGACACGCGCGCATCGCGTCCTGACGACCGTTTAACGCCCTCGCTGGAGGTTGCAGTGCAGCATGCGTGTCGTTTTGGCGAGCAAACCGCGCGCCGCGCGCAAAGGCCTTATATGGTGCGTGGTCATTGCGACGCCCTGGACTGCCAGGGTGCCGCGCCCGGCCTCACCCCAGCATGTCGAATCCCTGCTGCTCCACGCCCAGGAAGGCCCGGGTGAAATCGGCCAGGCGGGCATAAAAGCGGGCGCGGGGGTGGGCCGACACCGCCTCGCACAGGGCGGGCGCCCAGGGCTGCAGATGGTCGGTGTAGAAGGCGCGCTGGCGCGTGAGGTTGGCCACCGCCACGTCGTCACCCGCAATCAGGTATCGCATCACCTCGCACAGATAGGCCAGGTGGTCCTCGGTCTCGGGCATGGCCTCGTCGCGGCCCAGGCCCAGGCCGGCGAGGTCCTCGCGCAGTTTCGCCAGCGGACGTTCATTGAGGAAGCCGGTGAGGTAGTGCGACCCGAACAGGTAGACCTCGGGCTTGCCCACGCCGCCAAACAGCGCGTCGTGTTCGGCCGCGACCTCGGCGTCGGCCATTTCGCGGCACACCCCGATGAAGGCGCGCCAGGGCTCCTCCAGGAAGCCGCCAGCCGCCGGTGCCTCGGTGGGCGCCACGCGCAGGGCGGCCAGCAGCTCGGGGCCGGGCGCGGCGTAAAACAACTGCGCCAGCAGGCCATAGACCTCGGCGCGGGCCGTCTCCTCGTCCAGCGCCGAGGACATCGGGGGGGAGGCGTCGCTCATAGGTCGGAGATCTTCGATTCGTGGGGGTTGGAATGCAGGTCGATCACGCGGCAATCCCCGCACATCTTCAGGCGCTCGGCGGCGGCGCCCTGGAACATGGCATGGCCCGAGAGCTTGGCCATCATGGCCTCGATGGCCTTGAGGGTGCCAAAGGGCTTGCCGCAACGCACGCAGCCATAGGGCTGGGTCTCATTGAGCACGCGGGCCTGCTTGCGCTCGGGGGTGAGCAGCAGGCGCGGCTGCAGGGTGATCGCGTCCTCAGGGCACGTGGTGACGCACAGGCCGCACTGCACGCAATTTTTCTCGATGAACCGCAGCTGGGGCAGCTCGGGGTTGTCCTGCAAGGCGCTGGCCGGACAGGCGCTCACGCAACTCAGACACAGGGTGCAGGTGTCCTTGTTGACGGTGATCGCGCCCAGGGGCGAACCGGCCGCTGGCAAGGCAATCGCCTCGGGACGCGTGGACGTGGACGGCGCCTGCTCCATCAGATGATCCAGCGCGAGTTCGAGCGTCGGTCGCTTGTCGGTTGACACCGCGAAGCGCGCGGCGACGGCCGGCACCGCGCCCAGGGTGCGGACCGCGCGCTGCAAGGCTTCGTCCAGCGCCTGCGGCGCGTCGGCGCGCAACAGGCTCAGGTGCGAACCCGCATACCCCAGCCCGGTCAGGATGGCCTGGGCCACCGCCATCTGCTGCTCCAGCATCGCGAGGTACTGCGGCGCCTCTTCACGGGTGGCGAGCACCGCGACATGGCGCGCGCCGCCTGCGACCGCCGACAGCCACAGGTCGATGCCGGTGCTGGCGGTGTGCCACAGGCCCACGGGCATGACCTGGGCCGGCACGCCGTGCGCGCGGCCCAGGGCGGCGTCGCGACCCAGAGCCTCGATCAGTTCGCGCCCGCGCTCCTGGCTGTGAAGCAGCAGCACCGGGTCGCGTCCGCCGGCACGCGCATAGGTGGACAGCAGCGACTTGAACTTGACGCCCTGCTCGTTAGGGCGCGGGTAGGTGTAGGTGAGCGCCCCGGTGGGACAGGCCGTGGTGCAGGCGCCGCATCCCACGCACAGGTTGGGATTGACCTTGATCTGCTGGCGCGACTTCTCGGAGCTGATCGCCTGCGCCGAGCAGACGTCGATGCAGGCATTGCACCCCACCGTCTCGTTGCGGCTGTGGGCGCAAAGCTTTTGCTTGTACTGGAAGAACTTGGGCTTCTCGAACTCGCCCACCCGCTCGCGCAGTTGCAGCAAGGCAGCCAGGCGCGCCTGCGGCGTGCTGGCGGGCGGCAGGTGCACATAGCCCTGGGGCTTGGCGTGCTGGATGAAGGCGGGCTGCTCGCGCAGGTCCAGGACCAGGTCGAAGGGCTGGGACTGCGCGCTGGCTTCGCGGCTGAAGTCGATGGCGCCGGCGGCGTCGCAGGCCTTGACGCAGGCGCGGTGGCCGGTGCAGGCATCCAGGTTCACCTGGTAGTCCAGGCCAATCGCGCCTTCGGGGCAGGCGGTAATGCAGGCATTGCAGCGCGTGCACAGATCCAGGTCGATGGGGTTGTCCTGCGACCAGGCCAGTTCGAAGGCGCCCAGCCAGCCGGTGAGGTGGCCGATCTGGCCCGAGAGCACGGGGTGGCGACGCTCCTGCGCGCCGGCGCCGCCCTGCGCAAAGAGCGTGACCTGCAGAACGTCCGAGAGGCTGGCAGCCAGCGTCTCGGCGTCGTCCAGGGGGCCGACGATCAGCAGGCGGCCCTGGCTGGTGTAGGTGACGGTGGCCACTGGCTCGGGATCCGGCAGGCGCGCGCTCGCCAGGAGCGCGGCGAGCTTGGGGCTCGCGCTGGCGGCATCGCGGCTCCAGCCACCGGTCTCGCGGATGTTGACGAAGCGCAGGGGTGCCCAGGGCACCGGGCTGCCTGCGTCGTTGGCGGCCTGGGCCTGCTGGTCGGCCAGGTCTGCGAAGAGGCGCTGCTCCTGGGTGCAGGCCACCACTACCGGCTCGCCGCTGCGTGCGGCCTGCAGGAAGGCGCCCGCCTCTCGCCGGCACAGGGCGGAGTGCAGCGTCAGGTCTTCATCGATCGCCTTGCCCAGGGCCTTGGGATCCAGGGGCTGGGTCTTGTTGCAGTCGCAGATCAGGGTCGGCATCGGGGGCGCGCGCAGCGGCTTCGTTCGCAGGGTCTGGCAGGGGTTCGGGCGGCCCTGACTGTGCCACGATTTCAGGCGCGCCTGCGCGCGGGGAGTCACCCGGTTTCGTGCCCGGGGCCTCAGGGTTTTCCTTGGTGCCCTCGGGCTTGTCCTCGCGAAACAGCCCCAGGAATTGAGCGCTTGCGAGGTTGCGCAGCATGCTCTCGGGTATCGGATCGGGCTTGCCGTAGTCGTCGATGTAGATGTCCAGGCCGTCCATCACGTTGAAGTGCGGGTCGGCAAACAGCTTTTTCATCGCGGCGTTCTTCACCTCGGGTGCGACCTGCGAGCCGGTGTAGCGGCTGAAATCGGAGTCGGGCGTGAGGGCCCGAACGTCGTCCATCGTGGGGGGCGGCTCAGGCGCTGCGGGCGCCTCACCAACGGTCAGACCCGCATCCGGCCCCTTCGCGTCGGGGGCTGCGACCGGCGCGGGGGCGGCGTTCACCGACGCGTCGGCGGGCTTCGGGGGCAAGGGCTCGGTCTCGGGAAGCTGTCCCTCCTTCGCGTCCAGCTTGCGACGCGACCAGCGGCCCAGGAAACCATCAGCCACGGCCACCCCCAGCTTCCCCGGACCCGCCTTCGCCGCCACCGCCTTCACCCTGGCCGCCCGGCCCGCCGCGGTAGGTCTTTCCCGTGCTGACCGACGCCGGATTGCCGAAGCGGTCCTGCAGGGGCTTGAAGCTGTCGGGCCGTTTGCGCCGCTTGGGTTCGGGCGTGTAGTGCGCCTCCATGAAGGCCCGCATCCACGCGACGATGTCCGGCGGCGCTGGCACCTGTTCAACGTGCTCCTGCGCGTCGAGCCAGCGGCCGGCGTCGTGGTAGCTCAGGGTCACGATCTGCGGGCGGGCGATGGGTTCCTCGGTCACGGTGGCCTCGTCCTCCATGCGCCACATCACGAACCAGCAGGGCGCCGGCGTGGTGACGTTGAGGTAATAGCCCTCCGCGTCGTCGCGAAAGAGTTCGACGGTGTAGCCCGGGTGCAGCCAATCCTCGATGCGGTCGTCGTGGCGCAGGCGCCGGGGCGCATCGCCGAAGCCGGGCTCGTTCGGCACCACGTCATGCAGCTGCCAGCGCCAGGGCTGCCAGCGGTTGTCGATCGCCTCGCGGCGCATCACCACGGCCACCTGCACGCTCGGACGTGGATTCATCGCAACGGTCTCCTCAGGCCTGCAGCCGCACGGCGCAGTATTTGAACTCGGGAATCTTGCCCACCGGATCGAGCGCCGCATTCGTGAGCAGGTTGGCAGCCGCTTCGGCATAGGCGAAGGGCATGAACACCGTGCCATCGGGGGTGCCGTCGTCGCGGCGCACATGGCAGCGGACCTCGCCGCGGCGCGACTGCAGGCGCGTCATCTGGCCGGCGACCAGGCCCAGGCGTGCGATCTCGGGGCCATTGAGGGACACGGTCGCCACCGGCTCGATGGCATCGAGCACCATGCTGCGACGGGTCATGCTACCGGTATGCCAGTGCTCCAGCTGCCGCCCGGTGATCAACACCAGCGGGTAGTCGGCGTCCGGCGCTTCGTCGGCCGGCACGATCTGCACGGGCACCAGGTGCACGCGCCCGTCGTCGGTGGGAAAGCGGTCGGCAAACACCACGGGCTGGCCGGGGTCGTCTTCGCTCAGGCAGGGATAGGTGACCGCGCCTTCGCGCTCCAGGCGCGCCCAGGTGATGCCGGCGATGGCGCCGTGCATGGCCTGGCGCATTTCCTCGTAGACCGCCGCCACGCCGGCGTCCGGCCCCGGGTAGTGCCAGGCCAGCCCCATGCGCCGCGCCATGGCCTGGATCAATTCGAGGTCGGGTCGGGCCTGGCCCGGCGGGTCGATCGCGCAGCGACCGAGTTGTACGAGGCGGTCGGTATTGGTGACGGTGCCGGTCTTTTCGGGCCAGGCCGTGGCGGGCAGCACCACATCGGCCAGCCAGGCGGTCTCGGTCAGGAAGATGTCCTGCACCACCAGGTGCTCGAGCGAGGCCAGCGCGGCGCGGGCGTGGTTCAGGTCCGGATCGCTCATGGCAGGGTTCTCGCCCTGCACGTACATGCCGCGCACCTTGTGCGGATCCGAATCGGGCGCGAGGGCCTTGTGCATGATCTCGACCACCGTGTAGCCCGGATGGTCGTCCAGGCGCGTGCCCCAGAACTGCTCGAACCAGGCGTGCGCTCCCGCATGGTCCACCCGCTGGTAGTTGGGGAACATCATGGGGATGAGGCCGGCGTCGCTGGCGCCTTGCACGTTGTTCTGCCCGCGCAGGGGATGCAGGCCGCTGCCCGGCTTGCCGATCTGGCCGGCCACCGCGCACAGGGCGATCAGGCAACGGGCATTGTCGGTGCCATGCACATGCTGGCTCACGCCCATGCCCCAGAGGATCATCGCGGACCTGGCCCGTGCGAAGGCACGCGCGACTTCGCGGATGCGGTCTGCCGGCACGCCGCACACCGGGGCCATGGCCTCGGGCGAAAACGCGACGACGCCAGCCCGCAGGGCCTCGAAATTGCTGGCGCGCTGCGCGATGAACTCGCGATCCGCGAGGCCCTCTTCGATGACGGTGTGGATCATCGCGTTGAGCAGCGCCACGTCAGCATCGGGCTTGAATTGCAGGGTGCGCCAGGCATGGCGGCCGATGTCCGTGATGCGCGGGTCGGCCAGCACGATCTTCGTGCCGCGGCGCGCCGCGTTCTTCATCCAGGTCGCGGCCACCGGATGGTTGGCGGTGGGGTTGGAGCCGATGATGATCACCAGCTCGGCGTGCGCCACATCGCCCACCGGGTTGCTCACCGCCCCCGACCCCACGCCCTCCAGCAGCGCCGACACGCTGGAGGCATGGCACAGGCGCGTGCAGTGGTCCACGTTGTTGCTGCCAAAGCCGGTGCGCACCAGCTTCTGGAACAGGTAGGCCTCTTCATTCGTGCCCTTGGCCGAGCCAAAGCCAGCCAGGGACTTGGGGCCATGGGTATCACGCAGCGTCTTCAGGCGGCCCGCGGCGAGATCCAGCGCCTCGTCCCAGCTGGCCTCGCGGAACACCTCCTGCCAGCGCGAGGGATCGCGCAGCACCTGGGTGTCCTTGGACACGCCGGCCTTGCGTATCAGGGGACGCGCGAGGCGGTCCGGGTGGTGCGCGTAATCGAAGCCGAAGCGCCCCTTCACGCACAGGCGACCCTGGTTGGCGGGACCATCACGCCCCTGGACGCCGACGATGCGGTCGCCCCGCACCTGGTAGGTGAGCTGGCAACCCACGCCACAGAACGGGCAAACCGAATCGACCTCGCGGTCCACGGCCTGCGAGCCCACCATCGTCTTGGGCATGAGCGCCCCGGTGGGACAGGCCTGCACGCATTCGCCGCAGGCCACGCAGGTGCTGGCGCCCATGGGATCGTCCAGGTCGAACACGATCTGGCTGTCGGCGCCGCGACGCGCGTAGCCGATCACGTCGTTCACCTGCGTCTCGCGGCAGGCCCGCACGCAGCGCGTGCACTGGATGCAGGCGTCCAGGTTGACTGCCATCGCGGGGTGCGACAGGTCGGGCGCGGGCGCCTCGCGGCGCAGCGCGGTGAGCGACGCGCGCGGCGTCACGCCCAACTCGCGCGCCCAGGCGCTGAGCTCGCCGTGCTGGCCGGGCGCCTCGCCAGCCCCCGGCGCTTCGCCGGGCGCGTCATTCCACTTGTGGCCCTGCGCCGGCAGGTCCGCCAGCAGCATCTCCAGCACCATCTTCTGGCTCTTGGCCGCGCGCTCACTGCGGGTCTGGACATCCAGGCCCGGCGTGACGGCGCGGCAGCAGCTGGGAGCCAGCACGCGCTCGCCCGCGACCTCGACCACGCAGGCGCGGCAATTGCCGTCCGGGCGCAGGCTGTCGCTGTAGCACAGGCGCGGGATGCGCACACCCAGGCGGTCGGCCGCCTGCAGCACGGTCTCGCCCTGCACCGCCTGTACGTCCTGGCCGTCCAGGCGAAACGACACGAGGGGAAGGTCAGGCGACTTCATCGGGAAAATAGGTCTGCACGCAGCGGATCGGATTGGGCGCGGCCTGGCCCAGGCCGCAGATGGAGGCGTCGGCCATCACCTGGCCCAGGTCGCCCAGGGTGGCGTGGTCCCAGCGCGGGGCCTGCATCAACTTCGCTGCCTTGTCGGTGCCCACGCGGCACGGCGTGCACTGGCCGCAGCTTTCGTGGGCGAAGAAACGCATCATGTTCAGCGCCGCGTCGCGTGCGCGATCCTGCTGGCCCAGAACGATCACAGCGGCCGAGCCAATGAAGCAGCCATGCGGCTGCAGGGTGTCGAAGTCCAGCGGCACATCGGCCAGGCGTGCGGGCAGGATGCCGCCCGACGCGCCGCCGGGCAGGTAGCCATACAGCGTGTGGCCCGGTGCCATGCCGCCGCAGTATTCGTCGACCAGCTCGCGCAGGGTGATGCCGGCGGGCGCGAGCTTCACGCCCGGCTCGCGCACGCGCCCGCTCACGCTGAAGGAGCGCAGGCCCTGGCGGCCATGGCGGCCCTGCGCGGCGAAGGCCTGCGGGCCGTCTTCGAGCAGCGTGCGCACCCAGTACAGGGTCTCGAAGTTGTGTTCCAGCGTGGGCCGGCCAAACAGGCCGACTTCGGCGATGTAGGGCGGACGCAGGCGCGGCTCGCCGCGCTTGCCTTCGATGCTTTCGATCATGGCCGACTCTTCGCCGCAGATGTAGGCCCCTGCGCCGCGGCGCAGGTGGATCGCGGGCAGCGGGAAGGGCGGATCGGCCTGCAGGCGCGCGAGCTCCGCCTGGAGCATGGCGCGGGCGTCGTGGTATTCGTCGCGCAGGTAGATGTAGATGGCCTGCATACCCACCACGTGGGCGGCGACCAGCATGCCCTCCAGGAAGCGGTGCGGGTCGCGCTCGAGGTAATGGCGGTCCTTGAAGGTGCCGGGCTCGCCTTCGTCGATGTTCACGGCCATCAGGCGCGGCGCGGGCTGCGCGCGGACGATGCGCCACTTGCGCCCGGCCGGAAAGCCTGCACCGCCCAGGCCACGCAGGCCCGCATGTTCGAGCGTAGCGATGACGGATTCGGCATCGCGCTGGCCGCGCACCACCGCCAGCGCCAGCGCGTAGCCGCCCCGCGCGCGGTACGCGTCGTAGCCCACGGCCTGCGGCACGGGCGCTACCTCGGCGCCGGCCACGGCCTTCTGGATGCGGTGTACATCGGCCTGCGGCACGGCCTGTTGCCCCACCAGCGCCGCGGGCGCCTGCTCGCAGCGGCCGATGCAGGGCGCGGGAATCAGGCGCACCTGCGGGCCCAGCAAGGCAGGCAGCCGCTGCAGCAATCCTTGCGCACCGGCCATCTCGCAGGACAGGCCGTCGCACACGCGCACGGTGAGCCCAGGCCCGGTCTGCCCCTCGCGCAGGATCTCGAAGTGGTGATAGAAGCTGGCGACCTCGAACACTTCGGCCATCGGCAGGTTCATCTCCTGGGCCAGCGCCGCAAGATGGCGCGGTTGCAGGCCATGCCAGTGGTCATTCAGGCGATGCAGGTGCTCGATCAGCAGGTCGCGCGCATGGCCGCCCTCAGGCCGCGGGCCCATCAGGGCCCGCACCTCCTCCAGGCTGGCCGCATCGACCTGCCGGCCCTTCAGGTGGCCGGTACGCCCGCTGGCGCGATGGATCCGGACCGGCGCTTCCTGCATCAGGTGTCCTTGGAAACCGAGATCGTGGGAAAGCGCGAGGAGAAGTCCTTGGCCTTGGCCGCGATCTTGATGGCGACCTGGCGGGCCATGGCCTTGTAGATGCCGGCCACCGGGCCGTCGGGGTCGGCCACCACCGTGGGCTTGCCGCCGTCGGCCTGCAGGCGGATCGCCATGTCCAGGGGCAGCGCGCCCAGGTAGTCGATACCGCGCTCGGCGGCATAGCGCTGGCCGCCGCCCTCGCCGAAGATGTGCTCCACGTGGCCGCACTTCGTGCACACGTGGGCCGCCATGTTCTCCACCAGGCCCAGGATCGGCACGCCCACCTTGTCGAACATCGCCACGCCCTTGCGCGCATCGAGCAGCGCAATGTCCTGCGGCGTGGTGACGATGACCGCGCCCGTCATGGGCACGCGCTGCGAGAGCGTGAGCTGGATGTCGCCGGTGCCGGGGGGCATGTCGACGATCAGGTAATCGAGTTCGCGCCAGTTGGTTTGCCGCAGCAGCTGCTCCAGCGCCTGGGTGGCCATGGGGCCGCGCCAGATCATGGCCTCGTTGGGGTTGATCAGGAAGCCGATGGACATGACCTGCACGCCGTAGTTCTCCATCGGGTCCATGGTCTTGCCGTCGTCGCTCTCGGGACGGCCCTCGATCCCCATCATCATGGGCTGGCTGGGGCCGTAGATGTCGGCGTCGAGCAAACCCACTGAAGCGCCTTCGGCCGCCAGGGCCAGGGCCAGGTTGGCGGCGGTGGTGCTCTTGCCCACGCCGCCCTTGCCCGAGGCGACCGCCACGATGTTCTTGACGTTGGGCAGCAGCTGCACGCCCCGCTGCACCGCGTGGGCGGTGACGCGGGTGACGATGTTCACCGCCACGTCAGTCACGCCCGGCACGCCGCGTGCCGCCGCCCCCAGCACCTGGCGCAGGGCCGCATGCTGGCTGCGGGCCGGATAGCCCATTTCGAGGTCAAAAGAAACCTTGCCCCCCTCGAGCTTCAGGTTCTTCAGAGCCTTGGTGCTCACGAAGTCCTGGCCGGTATTCGGGTCCTTGACGGCGCCCAGGGCGGCCAGGAGCGGTGCGGTGTGGTCGGTGGAAGCCATGTGGGGGGTCGTTGAATAACCGGCCAGTTTACCCAGCAGAACTAAAATGACCGGTTCCGAGCGAAAAAACCATGTCCAAGCGCAAGCTCTTCGTCACGACCGCCCTGCCCTACGCCAACGGCAAATTCCACATCGGCCACATCATGGAGTACATCCAGGCCGACATCTGGGTGCGGTTCCAGCGCATGCAGGGGCACATGGTGCACTTCGTGGGCGCCGACGACGCGCATGGCGCACCCATCATGATCGCCGCCGAGAAAGCCGGCAAGACGCCGCAGCAGTTCGTGGGCGAGATCGCCGCAGGGCGCAAGCCCTATCTGGACGGTTTCCATATCCGCTTTGACAACTGGCACTCCACCGACAGCCCCGAGAACACCGAACTGGCGCAGGGCATCTACAAGGCCCTCAAGGCCAACGGCCTGATCGCCACCCGCACCATCGAGCAGTTCTACGACCCGGTCAAGGGCATGTTCCTGCCCGATCGCTACATCAAGGGCGAGTGCCCCACCTGCCACGCCAAAGACCAATACGGCGACAGCTGCGAGGTGTGCAGCGCGGTCTACGCGCCCACCGACCTGATCGAGCCGTATTCCACGCTCACCGGCGCCCGGCCCGAGATCCGCAGCTCCGAGCATTTCTTCTTCAGGCTGTCCGACCCGAAGGTGGTCGACTTCCTCAAGGCCTGGACGCAGGACCAGAACGCTGGCGGCAGCGGCCGTCCGCGCCTGCAGGCCGAGATGGCCAAGAAGGCCAGCGAATGGTTCGACGCCGGCATGGCCGACTGGGACATCTCACGCGAGGCACCCTACTTCGGCATCGAGATCCCGGACGCGCCCGGCAAGTACTTCTACGTCTGGCTCGACGCCCCGGTGGGCTACCTGGCCAGCCTCAAGAACCACTTCGACAAGGGCCAGGCCCGGGCCCACTGGCACGAGGCCTCGCGCACCGACGCCAGCTTCGAGCAGTTCATCGCCGACCCGGCGGTCGAACAGGTGCACTTCATCGGCAAGGACATCGTGTACTTCCACACCCTGTTCTGGCCCGCGATGCTGCAGCTCTCCGGCCGCAAGACCCCCACGCAGGTCAACGTGCATGGCTTCATCACCGTCAGCGGCGAGAAGATGTCCAAAAGCCGCGGCACCGGCATCGACCCGCTCAAATACCTCTCACTGGGCATGAACCCCGAGTGGCTGCGGTACTACATCGCCGCCAAGCTCAATGGGCGGGTGGAAGATGTCGACTTCAACCCCGACGACTTCGTCGCCCGCGTCAACGCCGACCTCATTGGCAAGTACGTGAACATCGCCAGCCGCGCGGTCAAGTTCGTGCCCGGCGGCCACCTGGTGAAGAACGACGCCGCCAGCCTGCAGCCGCAGCGCCTGCTGGATTCAGTGGCCCGTCTCTACGAAGCGCGCGAATACGGCAAGGCCCTGCGCGAGATCATGGCCTACGCCGACGAGGTCAACCTGCGCTTTGACGGCGCCGCGCCCTGGAAGCTGGTGAAGGAAGGCCAGGCCGAACGCGCCGCCGCCATCTGCTCCGAGTGCCTGGAACACTTCAAGGTGCTCACCGCGTGCCTCAAGCCCGTGCTGCCCGAGCTCGCGCAGCAGGCCGAGGTCTTCCTTCAATGCGAACCGCTCACCCTGCAGGGCGCCGTCACGCCCCTGCCCGCAGGCCACCGCGTGGGCGAGTACAAGCACCTGATGCAGCGCGTCGACCCCAAGCAGCTCGACGCCCTGTTCGAGCCGCCCGCCGAGACCGCGTCCGAAGCCCCCGCAGCGGCCGAACCGGGCGGCCAAGCGCTGGCCCCCACCATCACCATCGACGACTTCTCCAGGATCGACCTGCGCATCGCGAAGATCGTGCAGTGCGAGGCCGTCGAAGGCTCCACCAAGCTGCTGCGCCTCACGCTCGATGTGGGCGAAGGCCGTACGCGAAACGTGTTTTCCGGCATCGCGAGCGCCTACCAGCCCGAGGACCTGGTGGGCAAGCTCACCGTGATGGTGGCCAACCTCGCGCCGCGCAAGATGAAGTTCGGCGTCTCCGAGGGCATGGTGCTGGCCGCCAGCCACGGCGACGACAAGGCCCACCCCGGCATCCATGTGCTGCAGCCCTGGCCCGGCGCGCAGCCTGGCATGCGGGTGCGTTGAGCGGGCCCGCCCGGCAGGCTTCGGCACCGACACCATGAGCCGTCTGGCCATCGCCACCTTCCGGCCGCGCCTGCTGGAGGCCCTGCGGGGCTACGGCCCGCGGGCCTTCCAGGGCGACTTGGCCGCGGGCGCCACCGTGGCCATCGTCGCCCTGCCCTTGGCCATGGCCTTCGCGATCGCCTCCGGCCTCAAGCCCGAAGCCGGCCTATGGACCGCCATCCTCGGCGGCCTGCTGGTGTCGCTGTTCGGCGGTTCCAACGTGCAGATCGCCGGCCCCGCAGGCGCCTTTATCGTGATCGTCTACGGCATCGTCGAGCGGCACGGCCTGGCCAACCTCCTGATCGCCACCACCTGCGCCGGGGTGCTGCTGTTCGTGCTGGGGCTGCTGCGACTGGGCAACCTGGTGCGTCATGTCCCCGTGAGCATCGTCGTCGGATTCACCAATGGCATTGCGGTGCTGATCGCGCTGTCGCAGGTGAAAGACTGGCTGGGCCTGTCGGTCCCGAAAATGCCGGCAGACTTCTTCCATCAGGCCCAGGTGCTCGCGCAGAACCTGCACACGTTCAACCCGGCGGCCTTCGCGCTGGGGGCCGTGTCCGTGGCGGGCCTGTGGCTATGGCCGCGCCTGTGGTCCCGGCAGTCCCTGCGCCCGCCGGCGACCGACCTGCCCCTGGTGCGCAGCGTCGCGGTGGTGGGCGCCCGGCTGCCCGCGCCCATCGTGGCCATGGTGAGCCTGACCTTCGCGGCCTGGGCGCTGCAACTGCCGGTGGACACCATAGGCTCGCGCTTTGGCAGCATCCCCTCAGGCCTGCCCGCGCTGGCCGTGCCCGCCTTCGAATGGGAAACGGTCAAGCAGCTGGTCAACCCCATCCTGACCATCGCGCTACTCGGGGCGATCGAGTCCCTCCTGTGCGCGCGCATCGCCGACCAGATCGGGAGCCTGCGGCGACACGACTCCAACCAGGAACTCATGGCGCAGGGCATCGCCAACATGACTGTGCCTTTCTTCGGGGGCATGCCGGTCACCGGCACCATCGCCCGCACCGCGACCAACGTGCGCGCCGGCGCCACTACGCCGATCGCGGGCATCACCCATGCGCTGATCCTGGCGGGCCTGGTGCTGCTGGCCGCGCCGCTGGCCCTGCATGTGCCGATGCCGGTACTCGCTGGCATCCTGCTGTTCATCGCCTGGAACATGGGCGAATGGCGCGAGTTCGCGCGCCTGCGCCAGCACAGCGCGCACTTTCGGTTGCTGATGCTCGGCACCTTCGTCCTGACCGTGGTGTTCGACCTGACCGTGGCCCTGGAGGTCGGTCTGGTCGCGGCCTGCGCGCTGTTCATACGCAGCATGAGTGCGCAGTTCCGGGTCGAGCAGCTGCCGCAGCAGGACCCGCAGCACCTGCGCTTGCGCCTGTACGGGTCCTTGTTTTTCGGGGCGGTGGTCCGCCTCGATGCAGCGGTACGGGCGGTGGAAGACGGCCCCGACGCACCCCGGGTGGTGCTGGACGCCCTGCAACTGGTTTACGTCGACGCCACCGGCTTGGAGGCCCTGCGCGAATTGCACAAGGTGGTGCGGGCGCGGGGCGGCACCCTGACGCTGGAGAACCTGCAGCCGCAGCCCCGGGACGCCATCGAACGCGCTGGGCTGCTCCTGGAACTGGCGGCCTGACCCATCCCCGCGAGGGCCGGGGCTCGCGCGGCTGCCTCGGTAGAATCGCGGCCTCAAAGGTTTCACCATGTTCCAGCTCCTGCGCATCTTCCGCCGCCCCGACTACCACTCCGAGGTCAGCCAGTTCATCGACGGCCTGAAGGCCGCACGCCCCGACCTGGAGTCGCAGCAGCGGGCCGGCCGGGCGCTGCTCTGGGACAAGCACGTGGACCGGGCACAGCAGACCGAGTGGAGGGCTGCGCGCGTACGTCAAAAGGCCTACGTGTACGGCAGTGGCGGCCAGTAAGCCCGCCCTGACATGACAGCCCCCACGCTCGGCACTGCGTGTCCTTCGCGACCCCCCAAGGGGGCGCGAGCTTGCTTGGGGCGGCCCGGCGCTGCGCTCCCATGACCGACACCCCCCCCGAGACCCTGCCCGAACCGGTCGCCCCCGAGCTGCCTGGCATGCCCGAGGTGGTCGACCAGGTGGCCCTGGCCCGCCTCTACGGCGAACCGCTGTTCACCCTGCCCACCGACCTGTACATCCCGCCCGACGCCCTGGAGGTCTTCCTCGAGGCCTTCGAGGGCCCGCTGGACCTGCTGCTCTATCTGATCCGAAAGCAGAACTTCAACATCCTGGACATCCCGATGGCGGGGGTCACGCGCCAGTACCTGCAGTACGTCGACGAGATCCGCAGTCGCAACCTCGAACTCGCCGCCGAATACCTGCTCATGGCGGCGATGCTGATCGAGATCAAGTCGCGCATGCTGCTGCCTCCCAAGAGGGTGCCCGAGGGCCAGGAGCCCGAAGACCCGCGCGCCGAACTCGTGCGCCGCCTGATCGAATACGAGCAGATGAAGCTGGCCGCCGCGCGCCTGAACGAGGTGCCGCAAATTGGCCGTGACGTGCTGCGCGCGCAGGTCTACATCGAACAATCCCTGCAACCGCGCTTCCCCGACGTGGTCGTGGTCGACCTCCAGGACGCCTGGCGCGACATCCTCAAGCGGGCCAGGCTGGTGCAGCACCACAAGATCTCGCGCGAGGAACTTTCCGTCCGTGAGCATATGAGCATCGTCCTGCGCAAGCTGCAAGGCCGCAAGTTCATCGAGTTCGAGAACCTCTTCGAGGTCGATCACGGCATGCCCGTGGTCATCATCACCTTCATCGCGATGCTGGAACTGGCCAAGGAGACCCTGATCGAGGTCACCCAGGCCGAGGCCTACGCACCCATCTACGTGCGCCTGGCCTACCAACCGGCCTGAGGCCACCCGCCTTCCCTCTTTGCATGAACGCCTGCGCGACGCTGGACTTCGACGTGGTCATCGTGGGCAGCGGCCTGGCCGGCCTGTCCGCCGCCCTGCACCTGGCGCCCACCCAGCGCGTGGCGGTGATCACCAAGCGCGCGCTGTCGGACGGCTCCAGCGGCTGGGCCCAGGGCGGCATCGCCGCCGTGATGGGACGTGAAGATTCCTTCGACGCGCATGTCGACGACACCCTGGTGGCAGGCGCCGGCCTGTCCGACCCCAGGGCCACCCGCTTCGTGGTCGAACACGCCCCCGAAAGCATCGAGTGGCTGCGATCGCTGGGCGTGCCTTTTTCGCAGGAAAACGGGCAACTGCACCTCACGCGTGAAGGTGGCCACAGCGCGCGGCGCATCGTGCACGCGACCGACGCCACCGGCGCCGCCGTGCAGAAGACGCTGATCGAGCATGTGCGGCGAACCTCCAACATCACATTCTTCGAGCACCACATGCTGGTGGACCTGATCGTTGCCGCAAAGATGGGGCTGTCGCCACAGCGTTGCCTGGGCTTGTACGCGCTGGACGAGACGCGCGACGAGGTGGTGGCCTTTCGCGCCCCGCAGACCGTCCTGGCCACCGGTGGGGCGGGCAAGGTGTACCTCTACACCACCAACCCCGACACCGCCACCGGCGACGGCATTGCGGCTGCCTGGCGCGCGGGCTGCAGCGTCGCCAACATGGAATTCATCCAGTTCCACCCGACCTGCCTGTACCACCCGCACGTCAAGAACTTCCTGATCACTGAAGCCGTGCGCGGCGAGGGCGGGCGCCTGCTGCTGCCCGATGGCACGCGCTTCATGCCTGCCCACGATCAGCGCGCCGAACTCGCACCGCGCGACGTGGTGGCGCGCGCCATTGACTTCGAGATGAAAAAGCACGGCCTGGACTGCGTGTACCTGGACATCTCACACCAGGGGCCGGCGTTCATCCGCGAGCATTTCCCCAACATCCACGCGCGCTGCCTGGAACTGGGCATAGACATCACGCGCCAGCCGATTCCGGTGGTGCCGGCCGCCCACTACACCTGCGGCGGCGTGCAGACCGACCTGGCGGGCCGAACCGAACTGCCCGGGCTGCACGCCATCGGCGAGACCACCTGCACCGGCCTGCACGGCGCCAACCGGCTGGCGAGCAACTCGCTGGTGGAGTGCATGGTGTTCGCGCGCGCAGCGGCCAAGGACATCCTGGCGCATCCCCTGCCACCCGCGCCGCCGGTGCCCGCCTGGGACGACAGCCGGGTGACCGACGCCGACGAAGCGGTGGTCATCTCCCACAACTGGGACGAACTGCGACGCTTCATGTGGGACTACGTGGGCATCGTGCGCACCAACAAGCGCCTGGAACGCGCCGCGCGGCGCATCGCGCTGCTGCAGCACGAGATCCAGGATTTCTACAGCGCCTTCCACGTCACGCGCGACCTGCTGGAGTTACGCAACCTCGTGCAGGTGGCTGACCTGATCGTGATGTCGGCCCTGATGCGCCACGAAAGTCGCGGCCTGCATTACAGCCGCGACTACCCGCAGACGCTGGAGAAAGCCGTGCCGACGGTGCTGCGGCCGGCGCAGGCGGGTGGCGTGAAATCGCACGCTTGAGGCAAGCACGCCTTCAAATCAAAAAACTCAAGCAGCCCCGATCCCAGGCACCAGCGCCCCCGGCGCCTTGCCATCCTTGAGCCCCTGCGTGAAGGTCAGCATCCGGTCGATCGGCAGCTTCGCGCGTGCGCCCAGCGCCGGATCGACGAAGACCTCGTTGTCCCCCGTCTCCAGCACCCGCGCCAGATCCGCCAGGCTGTTCATCGCCATCCAGGGGCAATGCGCGCAACTTTTGCACGTGGCGCTGTTACCGGCCGTCGGCGCCTCGATGAACACCTTGTCCGGGTTCAGTGTGCGCAGCTTGTGCATCATGCCGTTGTCGGTGGCCACGATGAACTCGCGCGCGTCCAACTCGCGGGCCGCCCTGAGGATGCCGGACGTGGAACCCACCGCATCGGCCAGCGCCACCACCTCGGCCGGCGACTCCGGGTGCACCAGCACCTTGGCGCGCGGGTGATCGCGCTTGAGGGCCTCCAGTTCGAAGCCCTTGAATTCGTCGTGCACGATGCACGAGCCGTTCCACATCACCATGTCGGCGCCGGTCTCGCGCTGGATGTAGCCGCCCAGGTGGCGATCGGGCGCCCACAGCAGCTTGTGGCCCGCGTCCTTGAGCGCGCGCACGATCTCCAGCGCGCAACTGGAGGTCACCAGCCAGTCGGCACGCGCCTTCACGGCGGCGCTGGTATTGGCATACACCACCACCGTGCGATCCGGATGCTGGTCGCAGAAGGCGCTGAACTCAGACACTGGGCAGCCCAGGTCCAGCGAGCAGGTCGCGTCCAGGTCGGGCATCAGCACGCGCTTGTGTGGCGAGAGGATCTTGGAAGTCTCGCCCATGAAACGCACGCCCGACACCACCAGGGTCTGCGCAGGATGGTCGCGTCCGAAGCGCGCCATCTCCAGCGAGTCGCTCACCAGGCCCCCAGTTTCTTCGGCCAGGTCCTGCAGGTCCGGGTGCACGTAGTAGTGCGACACCATGACCGCGTTCTTTTCCTTGAGCAGGCGACGGATTCTGTCTTTCAGCGCGGCGCGCTCGGCCGGCGCCGGCTCGGGCGGCACGCGTGCCCAGGCATGGCGGGTGTCGCAGGTCGCACCTGTGGGCTGTTCGTACTCGACATCGACAACGGGGATCACCGCAGGCATGGAACTTCCTTGGCACCTGGAAACCCGGATTTTCGCAGGTGCCGCCACAATCCCCGCATGGTCACGCCCTACGCCCCCGAGACGCTCTCGCGCGAGGACGTCGACGCCCTGCCCGGCGCGACGGTGCTCGAGTTCGGCACCAACTGGTGCAGCTGGTGCCAGGGCGCGCAGCCCGCCATCAGCCAGGCCCGGGCTGGCTTGAATCGACCCGAGCGGTTCTGGTTGCCCCTCCCCACAACTTGACTTAATTTGTAGAAAGCATAAAATTTGGCAGCAAAGCCAAAAATACCCAATTATCGTGACCGCCGAATTCGTCTTTCACCGACCCGACTACGCCCGCGCGCTGGCGCAGCAACTCCTGCAGCCAGGCCCGCTGGACCAGGGCCTGCGCTCCGGGGTGTTTCTCTCCGGGATCCGGCGCATCGGCAAAACGACCTTCATCAGGCAGGACTTCATTCCCGCGCTTCTGGACCATGGTGCGCTGGTGCTTTACTTGGACCTATGGACCGAACGCTCTCGCGCACCGATGGCGCTCATGCAAGAGGCGGTGCGCGCAGCTGCGTCCGAACTCCAGCACTCCGCCTCGACGCTCCTGCAGAAGCTGCGCCGGGTCAAGGGGGTCAACTTCGGCGCAGCTGGTATCAGCTTGGGCGTCCAGTTGGATGGTCTCGGAACCCCCCAGGGTGCCACGCTGGCCGACGTCTTCGTCGAACTCGTTCGCAAAGCCGAGGGCGACGTCGTGCTCGTCATCGACGAAGTGCAGCAGGCCGTGGCCAGCCAGGAGGGTCAAGACATGCTCTTCGCCTTGAAGGCGGCAAGAGACCGGGTGAACACCGCAACCGATCTTCCCGGCCGGCTGCTGATCGTCGGCACGGGCTCGCACAAATCCCTCGTGACCGACATGGCCACCCGGCGTTCCCAGGCATTCGCCGGCGCCCACACCGCCTCGTTCGATCCCCTGGGCAAGGACTACGTGCAGTGGTTCCTCAACCGTGTCGAAGGTGCCAGGCTGGCAGTGCCGTCACCCCAGGCGGCCTTCGCGGGTTTTCGCAGCATGGGCAGCCGCCCCGAGGAGCTGGCCAAGGCGGTGCGGCAGTTCCAGGAAGAGGTGGCCGCAGGCCGCGGAGTGGATGCGGATACAGCGTTCGCCACCATCTGCGCGACTTTGGCCACGGCGACGGCCGAACTCGACATTCAGTCCATCGAGGACGCCGGCGAGCTGGCTGTCCTGGCCTTCTCGCGCATCGCAGCCGGCCAGGTCCGGGGTCTCTATGCCGCCGAGACGCTGGCGTCATTCAGCGAATCGCTCGGCCGCGAGATTTCCGCCAACGACATGACACCAGCCATCGACAAACTCGTGGCTGCCAACCTCATCGTCCGCAAAGGCCACGGCAACTTCGACATCGCTGACCCGTTCGTCAAACTGGTCTGGCTGGGGCACGTGCGGATGCGTCAATCGCTCGTCGATGGGGCTGCGCTGCAAGGCGCTGATCCCAAGCTTGACGTTTGATCTCTCGCGGCGCTCA
>JBEGVR010000141.1:0-4019 GCA_041178265.1 Pseudomonadota bacterium
TAGCGGTTCTTCACGAAGCCTTCGCGGTACGGCACCCCCAGCAGGTGGGCCAGCTGCGTGGCGCTGGGGCGGCTGGACTCGGGGATGGGGATGATCACGTCGATCTCGGACGGCGGCACGGTGGACACCACGCGCTGCGCCAGCGTCTCGCCCAGGTTCAGGCGGGCCTGGTAGACCGAGATGCCATCGAGCACTGAATCCGGACGGGCCAGGTACACGTACTCGAAGATGCAGGGCATCAGGCGCGGCGCCTGCGCGCACTGGCGCGCATGCACCTGGCCCTGCAGGTCGATGAACACGGCCTCGCCCGGCGCCACATGGCGATCGAGCTGGTGTCCCGTGCCTTCGAGGGTGACCGTCTCGCTGGCCACCATGACCGAGCCGTCGGCCGATCGCCCCAGGGAGAGGGGCCGGATGCCGAACGGATCCCGGAAGGCCAGCACGCCGTGGCCCGCGATCATCGCGATCACGGCATACGAACCGCGCACGCGCCGGTGCACCTGCGCCACGGCCTCGAACACCTGGGACGGCTGCATCGCCCCGCCGCCGCGCGTGGCGCGTTCGAGTTCGTGCGCGAACACGTTCAGCAGCACTTCGGAGTCGCTGTCGGTGTTGATGTGGCGGTGGTCGGAGGAAAAGAGCTCGGTCTTGAGCGCCTGGGCGTTGGTGAGGTTGCCGTTGTGCACCAGCACCAGGCCGAACGGCGCGTTCACGTAGAAGGGCTGGGCCTCTTCTTCGCTGTAGGCATTGCCCGCCGTGGGGTAACGCACCTGCCCCAGGCCGCAGTGGCCCGGCAGGGCGCGCATGTTGCGGGTGCGAAAGACGTCACGCACCATGCCCTTGGCCTTGTGCATGAAGAACTTGCGTTCCTGCTGCGTCACGATGCCCGCGGCATCCTGGCCACGGTGCTGCAGCAGCAGCAAGGCGTCGTAGATCAGCTGGTTGACTGGGGCGTTACTGACAACGCCGACGATTCCACACATGCCTGTGTCACCCTGGTAGGTACTGCCCGAAGCGTTCGGGCAGTATCGGTTTCAATCCCTTGAGCACCTGGGCCGCCGCCTGCGCGCCAGCCGACTCGTTCCACCACGCAGTGTCCTTCAGCGGCGTCATCTGGGCCACCACGGTCACCGCCAGCACGATCACAAAACCACGCAGCAGGCCAAATGCCGCACCGAGGATGCGGTCGATCGGCCGCAGGCCCACCGCCTCGATCAGTTTTCTCGCCAGCATCGCCAGCAAGGCCGCCGCGAACAGCGCCCCCACCAGCACCACGATGAAACCCGCCGCATAGCGCAGCGTGGACGACCACTGCCCCATCGGCAGCCAGCCGGCCACGGCCGGGGCCCACCACTGGGCCAGCACGAAGGCCGCGACCCAGCCCGCTACCGACAGCACCTCGAACACCAGCCCGCGCCGGACGCCCATCGCCAGCGACAGCACCAGGATCGCGGCGAACACCCAGTCGAGCGTGGCCATGGGGTTCGATCGGCGCCTGCGTGTCAGAGGGCGAGGACCGACGCCGGCAGGTCCAGCCCCTTGACCTTGGTGGCCGCCTGGTCGGCCTCGGCGCGGGTGTCGAAAGGTCCCACCCGCACGCGGATGCGCTTGCCTTCCTTGGTCTCGGCGACCTGGGTATAGGTTTTCAGGCCTGCCTTTTCCAGCTTCTGTCGGGCCTCTCGGGCACGGGCCACGTCGGCGAAGGCACCCACCTGCACCACGAAGCGGCCATCGGTAGCGGCGGACGCGGGCTTGCCCTCGAGCAGCGCCCGGGCGCGGTCGCCGTCGGCTGCCGAGGCGGCCGGCGTGGAGGCGGCCGGCGTGGAGGCAACCGGCTTGGCGGTTGCCGGCGGCGGGGGCGCCGCCGACGCGGCGGGGGCAGGGGCGGCGGATGCAACGGGTTTGGCCGCCGGGTCGACGGGTTCCGGGACCGGCGCGACAAAGACCGGGGCCCCGGCCGAAGCCGGTGCAGCGGCCACGCTGACGGACCCGACCGCGCTGTTGGTGGCGCCAGCCGGCTTGCCGCGATCCGGAATGTCGATCGGGATGTCCACCGGGATGGGACGCGGCTGGGTGTCGAACACCAAGGGGAAGCCGATCACGCCGACCAGCACCAGGATGGAGGCGCCGATCAGGCGCTGCTTGGCGCGTTTGCGCAGGGCCTCGATGCTTTCGGGCTGCGCGGCGAGGGCGTCGGAATCGGCGCCGGTCTTTCGGAACTTGAAAAAAGCCATGAACGCGTCGTGCCCGAAGGAAGTCAGGAGAGCAGGTGCCGGGCCTGCAGCCGGGGGGTGCCGCCCTCGAGGACGCCGCCCACCGACAAGAACGATCCAAAGACAACGATTCTATCAGTGGGGTCTGCTGCGGCGACCGCCGCCTCCAGGGCCTGGCGCGGGCCGGCATGCGTGCTGGCCGGGGCGTCCGGGCGGGCTCCCAACCCCTCCCAGCGCGCCTTCAGGCCCGCAGCCGTCGCGGCCCGGGGCGTGGGCAGGTCGCAGAAATACCAGCGGTCGGCCAGGGGGGCCACGCGCCGCAGCATGGTGTCCAGGTCTTTGTCACCCATGGCGCCGAACACCAGGTGGGTGGCGGGATAAAAGCCCATGGCGTCGAGGTTGGCCACCAGGGCCGCCACCGAATGCGGGTTGTGGGCCACGCCCAGCACCAGCACCGGCTCGCCCGGCACGATCTGGAAACGCCCGGGCAGTTCCACCAGGGCCAGCCCGTTGCGCACGGCCTGCGCCGTCACCGGCAGGCGCTCACGCAGCGCGGTCAGGGCGGCCAGCACGCCCGAGGCGTTCACCAGCTGGTTGGCCCCGCGCAGCGCGGGGTAGGCCAGCCCGGCGTAGCGCCGCCCGCGCCCGGCCCAGGCCCACTGCTGCTTGTCCCCGGAGAAATTGAAGTCGCGCCCCGCCAGCCACAGGTCGGCGCCCAGTGCATTGGCGTGGTCGATCACGCTGTGCGGCGGCACGGGGTCGCTCACCACCGCGGGCCGCCCCGCGCGCAGGATGCCGGCCTTCTCGCGGCCAATCGACTCGCGGTCCGGCCCCAGGAACTCCTGGTGGTCCAGGTCGATGCTGGTGATCACCGCGCAATCGGGGTCGATGAGGTTGACCGCGTCCAGCCGCCCGCCCAGGCCCACTTCCAGGATGGCGACGTCCAGCGGGCTGGCCGCCATCAGGTCCAGGATGGCCAGCGTCGTGAATTCGAAATACGTGAGCGTCACGCCCTGGCGGGCCGACTCCACGCGGGCGAAATGCGGCACCAGCGCCCCGGGGGCCACCGCTTCACCGCGCACCCGGCAACGCTCCTGGAAATGCACCAGGTGAGGCGAGGTGTACACGCCCGTGCGCCAGCCCGCCTCCAGGGCGATGGCCTCGAGCATGGCGCAGGTCGAGCCCTTGCCGTTGGTGCCGGCCACGGTGATGACGGGGCAGGCAAAGCGCAGGTCCAGGCGCTGCGCCACCTCGCGCACGCGCTCCAGGCCCATGTCGATCGCCTTGGGGTGCAGTCGCTCGCAATGCGCCAGCCAGTCTTGCAGGGTGTCCATGGGCCGCGATTGTCACGCTTTACGTCACGCCCAAGATCGTCCTGGCGCCCCAGCTCGATCCCGCCGCCCCGGCGGCGGTGCGGGGCGTCGCCAGGGCCGCCGATGCGCCGTACGCCCAACACCGCGTCAACGAGGGGTACCATGGTCGCGTTGATGACCCAGGAGCCCACACCATGACCGCAGCACACACCCGCATTTCCCGCGTCCTGGCCATCGCCACCCCCTTGGGCCTGGCACTGGCCGCTTCCGTGGCCCAAGGGCAGGAAGTCGCCCGTGTCATTTCCAGCGTCGCCATCATCCAGCAGGTGGCGGTGCCCCGGCAGGTCTGTACCACCCAGCAGGTGGCCGTGGAGCAGCCGCGCAGCGGCGCCGGCGCCCTGCTCGGGGCGGTGGCCGGCGGTGCGGCCGGCAACGCCATCGGCGACGGCTCGGGCCGGGCGGCCGCCACCATGATCGGCATCGTGGGCGGCGC
>JBEGVR010000142.1:0-6542 GCA_041178265.1 Pseudomonadota bacterium
ATCAGTAAGGCGGCGCGAACCCGTTGCGGCCACCGACGATGCGGGTCACGGTCGGTTTTCCGTCCACCGTCTGCGCTGTCAGGGAGACCTGCGCGCCCTGCGCCAGCAGGTCCCGCGTGCCGGGCCTGAAACTGAACACCGGCGCTTCGGGGGGCACCACGATGATCTTTTCGCCGCCCGGGTAGGTGACACGCAGCTGCCGGCCCTTCGGGGACGCGGCGACGCCGGCCACGGTGGCGTTGGTCATGGTGCTTTGCGGCAGGAAGTCAAAGGGACGGTGGCCTTCGCCCGTGCCGCGCATCGCGTCGGGAAAAACCAGCACCGCAATGGCCCGCTGCGTGCCATCCGCCTGCGGCACGGCGCCCGCACCCACATAGGTGTCAGGCCGAATGTCCGAAAACGCCAACGGGTAGGCCTCCGTGACCACCAGGTTGGGGGCCAGCGCCAGTTCCATCCGCTCGCCGCCGCGCTCACGCAGCACCAGCTTGTCGGCGCCCAGCGTTTCGATGATTCCGCGCAGTCGCACCGCGCCTGCTGGCTGGGCCAGCACGGGCGGTACCAGCGTGACAAGCGAGAGGGCCGCGGCGGCGGTCAAGAGAGCGCGTCGGGCCCGGACGGGTAACAGCATGGGTACTCCTTGGGATGGCGCTGGAGGATAGCCGTTTGGACCAAGACCCACCCGACGCTTTCATCCGCCCGCTTGCTTGCCTGTGTTCACCATCTGCATGGCCGACGCAATCAGGCCCGACACCTCGGTCATGTTGCCCGGCACGATCAGTGTCGTCTTGGCGTCCTGGGCCACCTTGCCGTAGGCCTGTACGGCCTGCTCGGCCACCTTCAGTTGCACGGCTTGCTCGCCTCCGGGCTGGCGGATGGCGGTGGCGATGCGCTCGATCGCCTGGGCCGTGGCATTGGCCATTTCAGTGATGGCGGCGGCATCGCCTTGGGCCTTGTTGATGGCGGCTTGCTTTTCACCCTCGGAGCGGGCGATGAAGGCTTCGCGTTCGCCGGTGGCAATGTTGATCTGTTCCTGGCGGCGGCCCTCCGAGGCCGCGATCAGGGCCCGCTTTTCGCGTTCGGCCGTGATCTGGGACTGCATGGCCAGCAGGATTTCCTTCGGGGGAGTGAGGTCCTTGATCTCGTAGCGCAGCACCTTCACGCCCCAGTTCAGGGCGGCTTCGTCGATGGCGGCCACCACTTGTGCATTGATGATGTCGCGCTCTTCGAAGGTCTTGTCCAGCTCCAGCTTGCCGATCACGCTGCGCAAACTGGTCTGCGCCAGCTGCGTCACCGCCACGATGTAGTTGGACGAGCCGTAGCTGGCCAGTTTGGGGTCCGTCACCTGAAAGTACAGGATGCCGTCGACCTGCAACTGGGTGTTGTCGCGGGTGATGCAAATCTGGCTGGGAACGTCCAGCGGGATTTCCTTCAGGCTGTGTTTCTGGATGACCCGGTCGACAAAGGGCACCACAAAGTTCAGGCCCGGCGCCAGGCTGGCATGGAATTTCCCCAGTCTTTCGACCACCCAGGCCTCTTGCTGTGGCACGACCTTGACGGTCTTGATGATGAACAGGATCGCGATGACGACCAGGATTGCGGCGATTTCCATGGCTTTTCTCCCTTTTCAACTTTTCAATTGTGTGAGTGGTTTGCTCAGATCTTCTCGAGGACCAGGCGGTTGCCCGACATAGCCTGGATACGGTAGGCGCCCGCTGCGGCGGGCTGGTCCGGGGCGAGCACGGCGCTCCAGACGGCGCCTCGGTGCCTGACCTGCGCGGTGCCCTGCGCATCCCAGGCGTCGACCATCACCGTGGCCCCCAGGTCCAGATGCTGGTCTTGCGCTTCTTGTGGCGTGGGGGCCTGGCGTTTGCGCCATTGGCCCAGGAACACGGCCCCCAGGCCGCCCACGGTGGCGGCCACCACCAGTTGCACGATCAGGCCATGGCCCGCCATCGCGGACAAGGCCGCAGCCGCGGCGCCCAGGCCCAGCATCAGCAGGTAAAAGGTGCCGGTCACCAGTTCCAGCGCCACCAGGACACCGGTGAGTACCCACCACATCGTTGCATCACTCATGACGGCTCCTTCTTGCGTAGGCTCGGATTGTCAGGTCAGCAAGGCGACCACTGTATACCCCAGCCTCCAGGGCGTGCCGCACGCGCCGATCGAGGTACCGACGCCGCTTCGTCCAGCGCTCTGCGTCTCCAGCACGCCGGGCTCAGAGTCGGTACATCGCCCGCGCATTGCCCCCCAGCACCCGCGCGCACTGCGCCGGTGTGCAGTGCTGCCGCAGGAAGGCCAGCGACCAGGCGTGCCAGCGCGGGTAGTCGGCGGCCAGTTCGAGCACGGGCCAGTCGCTGCCCCAGACCAGGCGATCCGCGCCCCACACTGCGAGCAGCACCTCGCCCCAGGTGGTGAGGGCGCTGCTGTCGGCGCCGGCAGGCAGCTCGGTCCACAGGCCCGAGAACTTGCAGGCCACGTGGGCAGGGTCGCTCTCGCGGGCGATGGCTCGCAGGCCGGCTTCCCACGCCGCTGCGGGCGCCTGCGGAGACGGCTTGGCGCCGTGGTCGATCACCACCCGCAGCTGCGGATGCCGCGCAATCAGATCTCGGATGCGTGGCAGGTGCACCGGCTTGACCAGCGCGTCGAAGACCAGGCCATGGCGGGCGATGGCCTGCAGGGCAGGCCTGAGCGCGGGCTGCAGGATCCAGTCGGGATCTGCGATGTCCTGCAGCATGGGGCGCAGGCCCTTGAGCTTCGGATGGCGTGCCAGCGTCGCGATGCGGTGCGCCGCATCGGGCGCGAGCAGGTCGACCCAGCCGACCACGCCCAGCACCTGGGGGTGCACGTCGGCCTGCGCCAGCAGGAAGTACGTCTCGGCCTCGGTGGGTGCCGCCTGCACCAGGACGCCCCCCGTGATGCCGTGCGCCTGCGCGTGCCGGTGCCAGTCGGCCACCGCCACGTCGCGATGGAGGGGGCCGAGCGCCGGGGTGAGCCAGCCGTAGTCGCCCCGGGCGATCTGCCAGCAATGGAAGTGGGCGTCGATCATGGCGTGGGGGCTGCCTCGGGCAGCAGGCGTTCATGCCGCAGTTCGGCCCAGAAGGCGGCGGGGATCACGGTCCGTGCGGCCTCACGCGCATGGCGCCATTCCTGCACCGAACGCGCGCCAAGCAGCACCAGCGAGGTGGCCGGATGGTGCAGCGCGAACTGCAGCGCCGCCGCCTCGATCGGCACGCCATGCCGGTCGCACACCGCTTGCAGCTGCAAGGCCTTGTCGATCCAGGTGCGCGGCGCCGGCGCGTAGTTGAAGGTGAGCGGCCGCGCAGTGTCGATGCGCGCGGCCAGCAGGCCCGAGTTGAAGACCCCGCCGAGGGCCAGTGCCACGCCGCGGCGTTGCAGCTGTGGCATCAGGTCGGGCAGGGCCGAGGTGTCGAGCAGGGTGTAGCGGCCGGCCAGCAGCAGGGTATCGAGGTCGGCGTGCTGCAGCACGCGGGTCACCACCGCATGGTCGTTGACGCCCAGCCCGACATGCCGCACCAGGCCCTCGGCCCGCAGCTGCGCGAGCGCGGGCAGGGCTTCGTCGAGCACCTGCCTGAAGACGGCCGACGCACGCTCGCCCTGGGTGGTGGCGTCCATGTCGTGGATGAACACGGTGTCCAGGCAGGGCAGTCCCAGGCGCTGCAGGCTGTGTTCCACGCTGGCCCGCATGCCCGCGGCCGAGAAGTCCCAGCGCTGCGCAAACGGCAGGACCTGTACATAGCCGTGCTGGCTGGGGGGCGCATGCCGGTCGGGTGTGAGCAATCGCCCCACCTTGCTTGACAGGCTGAAGGCGTCGCGCGGATGCGGCCGCAGCGCATCGCCCATGCGGCGCTCCGACAGGCCGTGGCCGTAGTGCGGCGCGGTGTCGAAGCAGCGGCAACCGTCCGCCCAGGCCGCATCGATCAGCGCGCGTGCCTGGGCGTCAGGCACGGGCTGGTAGAGGTTGCCCAGCGCGGTGCCGCCCAGCCCGAGGTGCGCGCCATCCACGCAGGGAAGGAAGGCCGGGACTGGCGAGACCGGAAGGGGCGCGCCAGGGGATGCGTTCAAGGTGTCTCCGTGGAAGTGTTCCGGACGGGGCCTGGCGGGAGGTCCTGCGGGTTTACCCAGCCTGTCCAGAACTGTCAAATAACTAACATGTTAGCTGCTCATGCTTAAAAATCTACCCCCCCTGCTGACCCCTGACCTGCTGCACGCACTGGCCAGCATGGGGCATGGCGACGAGGTGGTGCTGGTGGATGCGCATTTCCCGGGCAGCAGCGTGGCCCAGCGGGGCCAGGGTCGGCTGCTGCGCATGCCCGGCCTGACGGTCACGCAGGTGCTCGATGCGGTGCTGCAGGTGCTGCCCCTGGACACCTTCGGTCCGGCCTGCGGCTGGACGATGCAGGTGGTGGGCGATGCGCAGGCCGTGCCGCCTGCCGTGGCCGAGTTTCGCCAGCGGCTGGCCGGCCAGGGCCGCACGGATGTGGCGACGCTCGAGCGCCACGCCTTTTACGAGCAGGCCCGACAGGCCTACGCCATCGTCCAGACCGGCGACCTGCGCACCTACGCCAACCTGCTGCTGCGCAAGGGAGTGGTGGGACATGGCTGAACGTCTTGCCCGAGCGGCGGTGCCCAGCCTGCGGGCCCGTGCCTACGAGAACTTCCGCCAGCAGATCCTTCAGGCCAACGTGCGCCCGGGACAGTTCGTGTCGCAGCGCGAGCTGATGCAGCTGCTGAACATGCCCCTGGGCGCGGTGCGGGAAGTCGTTCCGCGCCTTGAAGCGGAAGGCCTGCTGCGGACGGTGCCGCAACGTGGCCTGCAGATCGCGCACGTGGACCTCAAGCTGATCAATAACGCCTTTCACCTGCGCACGCTGCTCGAGCGCGAGGCCGCGCTGCACTTCGCGCGCGTGGCCAGCGACGAGGACCTGCAGGCCCTGGAGCAGGCGCACCTGTCCATCGTCGACCGGGCGCAGCGCGAAGGCATCACCGACGAACTGCTTACAGAGGCCACCTCGGTGGACTGGGGCCTGCACGACCTGATGATCGACACCCTCGGCAACGAGCTGATCTCGCAGGCCTACCGCATCAACAGCCTGCGGGTGCGGCTGATCCACCTGGAGCGATCGACCCTCTCGGCCGAGATCCTGCTGCCGGCCATGCAGGAGCACCTGACCCTGATCGCCGCGCTCAAGTCGCGGGATCCGGTGGCTGTTGCCGATGCGCTGGGCCACCACATCCACAGCGCCCACGAGCGGGTGCTGGGGCGCGACCGGCGGGTCGGCACGCCGTCGGCGAATGCGTCGCCCTACGCCACCTGAACTTCTCCTTCCTGATTTCAAGCCCATGAGTGTTTCCTGGATCAACGCGCACAACGCCTTCGCCGGTATCTGGCCAGCATTGCTCACCCCGCTCGACGCCGAGTTGAACATCGACCACGCCCGGATGGCGGCCCATGCGCGCGACCTGCTGGCGCGCGGATGCGGTGGCGTGACGATCTTCGGCACCACGGGGGAGGGGCCGTCGTTCTCGATGGCGGAGCGGCGCGAGACCCTCCAGCAGCTGGTCGCGCACGGGGTTCCGGCCGAACGCATCATCGTGTCGACCAGCTGCGCGGCCTGGCCCGAGACGCTGGCCCTGACGCGCCATGCCATCGAGCGTGGCGTGCATGGCTGCCTGGCGCTGCCGCCCTTCTTCTTCAAGGGCGTGAGCGATGCAGGCGTGATGGCGTATTACGTGCGCCTGCTGGACGCGCTGCCGTCCTCGGGCTGGCGCCTGTACCTCTATCACATCCCCCAGGTGGTGGGGGTCGGCCTGTCGCAGGACGTGATCCGGGCGCTGCTCGATCGCTACCCGAAGGTGATTGCCGGCATCAAGGACAGCGCCTGCGAGCGCGCGCACTCGGTCGGACTGGCGCGCGCGTTCATGCCCGGCATCACCGTCTACGTGGGCTACGAGCCCGACCTGCCCACGATGGGCGCCCTGGGCAGCACCGGCGCCATCAGCGGCCTGGCGAACTTCCTGCCCGATACCGTGCGGCGCCTGGTCCAGGCGCACGACGGGCCGGGCATCGCGCAGGACGCCCAGACCATCGCGCGGGTGCTGCAGACGCTTGAACCCCATGCCCTGATGCCCGCGCTCAAGAGCCTCATGGCGACCGTCAGCGGTGACGAGGCGTGGCTGCGCGTACGCCCGCCGCTGGTGGCCATGACTGCCCCGGCCCACACCGAACTCAAGGCCGCCTGGCAGGCCCTGCACATCGCGCCGGCGACGGCCTGATTCCCCCCCCAACGACTTTCACACCAAGGAGACTCGCATGAAAAAATCCACCACCCTGCGACGCCAGCTGCTGCTTGCCGGCGCCGCCCTCCTGGCCTTCGGGGGCCTGGCCAGTCCGGCCGCAGCGCAGACCAGGATCCCGCTTCGCATCTCCACGCCGGCGGTGCCCGACGACTGGCACGCCAAGATGTGGACGGTGTTCAAGGAATCGCTGGACAAGTCCTCGCCCAACCAGTTCGACACGCAGA
>JBEGVR010000143.1:0-9871 GCA_041178265.1 Pseudomonadota bacterium
CGTCCCAGCCAGGGGCTGGCCGTCGAAGGCGATGGTGCCTGCACGTGCCGGCACGATGCCGCACAGGGTGTTGTTGAAGGTGGACTTGCCCGCGCCGTTGCTGCCAAGCAGGGCCACGATCTCGCCCGCATTCACCACCAGGTCGACGCCGCGCAGGATCTCGACGCTGCCATAGCCGCTGTGCAGGCCCTTCACTTCCAGCAGGGGGCGCACCGTCATGTACCCGCTCCTGCCAGGCGCCTGGCCGTGCCGTGGCCCAGGTAGGCCTCGATCACGCGTACGTCGCGCGTGATGGCCTGGGGTGCGCCCTCTGCGATCAGCTGGCCCTGGGCCAGCACCCAGACATGCGAGGCCAGGTTCATCACCGCCTGCATGACGTGCTCGATCATCAGCACGGTCACACCCTCGTCGGCGATGCCGCGCACCACGGGCAGCATCTCACCCACTTCCTGCGGGTTCAGGCCGGCCAGCACCTCGTCCAGCAGCAACAGGCGGGGGCGCGTGGCCAGGGCGCGCGCCAGCTCCAGGCGCTTGCGGCCAGCCACCGTGAGGTCGCCGGCCGGCTTGTCCAGCTGCGGGGCCAGGCCCACGCGCCGCGCCACGCCCTCGGCCTGGGCCAGGGCCTCGGCGCGGTCGGCGCAATGCAGGTGGGCGCCCGCCGCGATGTTCTCGCGCACGGTCTGCGCCGCGAAGGGCTGCACGATCTGGAAGGTGCGGGTCATGCCGCGGCGCGCGTTGCGGTGCGGCGGCTGGCCCGTGATGTCCTCGCCTTGCAGCTCCACGCGGCCGGCGTCGGGCATGAGGAAGCCGGACATCAGCGCGAACAGCGTGGTCTTGCCCGCGCCATTGGGACCGATCAGGGCGCACAGCTGCCCCTGGGGCAGGGTGAGGCTCACGTCCTGCACCGCGCGCAGGCCGCCGAAGGACTTGGAGACGCCGGTCAGGCGCAGCATCTCAGTCACGAGACGCCCCTTTAGCTTTCTGCGCGCGCCAGACCGCCACCACCGACCGGCCGACGCCGCCCACGCCGCGCGGCGCAAACATGACGATCAGCACCAGCACGCAGCCATAGATGATCATGTTGATGCCCGGCAGGTTGCCAAAGAGGTTGCGCGTGAGGTCGGCCAGCAGGTGCAGCGTGGCCGCCCCCAGCAGCGGGCCCCAGAGGGTGCCCATGCCGCCCACGATGGCCGCCACCAGCGCCTCCACCGAGGCGTGCGCGCCGTAGGCGATGGCCGGGTCGATGTACTGGAACACCTGCACATAGAAGGCACCCGCCGCGCCCATGAGGCCGCCAGACAGGCCGATGGCCCCCAGCTTCACGCGGAACGGGTCGATGCCGAGGGCGCGCGCCGCGTCCTCGTTATCACGCACGGCCTGCAGCCAGGCGCCAAAGCGCGAGTGGCGCAGCCAGGCGGTGATCACCAGGGACACCACCAGCAGGCCCAGCGCCAGCCAGAGGAAGCCGGTGCGCGCGCCGAACTGCATGTTGCCCGCGCCTTCGCGCAGGGGCAGCATCAGGCCCACGCCCGCGCCGGTGAAGGGCACCGACAGGGCCACCACGCGGAACACCTCGGCAAAGGCCAGGGTGACCAGCGCGAAGTACGAGCCCTTGAGGCCATAGCGGAAGGAGAGCGCACCCACGAACAGTCCCACGCCCGCCGACAGCGCCATCGCCAGGGCCAGCGCCGGCCAGGGGTTCAGGCCCCACTGCATCTGTGCGATGGCCTGCACATAAGCGCCAGTGCCAAAGAACAGCGCATGGCCAAAGGAGAACTGGCCGCCGTAGCCGCCCAGGAGGTTCCAGGCCTGGGCCATGAGGGCGCCATACAGCACCATCATCACGAAATTGAGGACCACGCCCGAAGACGTGGCCAGGGGCACGCAGGCCACAAGCAGCGCGAACAGCGCGATCAACGACAGGTCCCGTTTCATGCCTTCGCCCCGAACAGACCCTGCGGCCGCAGCAGCAGCACCGCGATGAAGATCAGGAAGATGCCGATCTGCCCCAGCGATTCACCAAACCACAGGCCCCCGAGGGACTCGACGACGCCAATCAGGAAGCCCCCGAGCAGCGCGCCGGCAAAGCTGCCCATGCCCCCCAGCACCACGATGGTGAAGGCCACCAGCACGAAGCCGTTGCCCACTTGCGGGTTGACGTAATACGCCGGCAGCAGGAAGCACGCCGCCGCACCCAGGCAGGCCAGGCCGATACCGAAGCTCATGGCGTAGACATGTTCCACATTGATGCCCATGAGCCGCGCGCCCTGCTTCTCCTTGGCCACCGCGCGGATCGCGCGGCCCAGGTCGGTGCGGCCCATGATCCAGAGCAACACCCCCGAAGCCAGCACCGCACCGCCGAAGGCCACCACCTTGGGCAGGGCGATCATGGCGCCGGCGATCGGCAACGTGCTCAGGGTGTAGGCGGTATCAATCGTGCGTGTGTCGGATCGGAACGCCAGCAGCGCCAGGTTCTCCAGAACGATGGAGATGCCCAGGGTCACCAGCAGGATGTTCTCGTCCTTCCCGTGGCTGGCCCGCTCGATCACCCCCCGCTGCAGCAGGTAGCCGGCCACGAACATCACTCCCACCATCAGCGGCAAGGCCAGGTAGGGGTCGATTCCCAGGGACTGGCGCAGGAAGTACACGCCGTACAGGGCCATCATCAGCGCCGCGCCGTGCGCGAAGTTGATGATGTGGAGCACGCCGTAGATCAGCGTCAGCCCCAGGGCCACCAGCGCGTACACCGCGCCGGTGGTCAACCCATTGAGGACCGCGGGAAACAGGATGGAAAGTTCGAACATCGGCCGGCGTGCGCCTCGGCCCGGTCAGGCCTTGAGCGGAAAGATCGGCTCGGCCTCGCGGTAATCACGCGGGATGATCACCTTGATGTCGTTCTTCTGGACCTGCGTCATGAGCGGCTGCGCACCGGTGTTCTGGCCGTTGACGAACTTGGTCGCGCCGTACGGCATGATGTGATCCATGAAGCTGCTCGACTCCAGGGCCGCGATGATGGCGGCGCGGTCGGTGGACTTGGCGCGCTCGATGGCGTCTCCCAGCAGGCGCATGGCGGTGTAGGTCATGAACACCTCGTAGCTGAAGAACTGGCCCTTGGCCTCGACACGCTTTTTCAGGTCGGCGCTGCGCTTGTCGCGCGGGTTGAACCAGTGGTTGCAGTCGATGATGCCGTTGGAGGCATCGGGGAATTCCTTCACGAACTTGTACTGCGAGGCGGCGCCGCCCAGCACCGAGTAGATCGCCTTGGGCGTGACCTTCTGCTGCTGCATGGTGCGCACCAGCAGCGCGTACTCGTTGTAGTAGTTGGCTGGGATCACGATGTCCGGGTTCACCGCCTTCATGCGCAGCACGATGTTGTTGAAGTCGCGCGTGGGGTTGGCGTGCTTGATCACTTCCTTGACTTCGTAGCCGTAGCCAGGCAGCTCGCGCGCGAGCAGGTTGGCGGTGCCGGTGCCAAAGAGTGATTCCTCATGAATGATCATCACGGTGCGGGCAGGCTTGCCAGCAGCGGTATTGAGCACGTGCAGATTGGCCACCGCCACCTCGGCGCACTTGCGGTAGCCGGGTCCGAAGCGGAAAGTGTTCTTCAGGCCCCGCTCGACGATCTGGTCGGCCACGCCCACGTCCACCACGTGCGGCAGGTTGTACTTGGCGGCGGCCTGGGTGGTGGCCAGGCAGATGGCGGAGGCGAAGGCGCCGACCACCGCGCTGACGCCCGCTTCGTTGAACTTCTCGATCTCGGCCACGCCCGCCTGCGGGGTGGATTGTGCGTCGCCCAGGAGGGCTTCGATCTTGGCGCCACCCAGCGACTTGATGCCAGCCCTGTTGATGTCCTCGATGGCGAGTTCGGCACCCAGGCGGCACTGCTGCCCCGAGTAGGCAAGTGCGCCGGTGACCGGGTGCAGCACGCCGACCTTGATGGCCTTGGGCTGCGCTCCGCCCACCAGGGGGAAGGCCAGCGCGGAGGCGCCGGCGGCGGTTTGCGTGATGAAGTGGCGACGAGTGCTCATGGCGTTCTCCTTCGTTTAGTGAAACTGAGCTGACAACTCTTTACTGACCCAAACCTTGGCATCGATGCTGCCCACGCGTGAGAGCTGCATCTGGTATTCGTAGCGGTCCGGCCGGTACAGGCCATGCAGCCATTGCACCGGGCGGTCTTTATCGTCGTAGATCAGGCGGCGCACCGCCAGCAGCGGGCCACCGATCGGCACGCCCAGTTGGTCGGCCACTTCGGCATCGGCCGGAACGGCGGTGAGGGTTTGCTCGGCGCGGCCGACGGTCACGCCCGCCTCTTCGAGCAGCAGCAAGATAGGCTTCTTGCCCAGTTCGCGGCGGGTGAAGGGGCGCGCCACCGACAACGGCACCCAGGTCGTCATGCGCGAGAGCGGCCCCTCACGCGTGCTGCGTACGCGTACCGCCTTTTGCACCAGGTCGCCCCCCGGTATCCCCAGGGAATGGGCCACCGTGTCTGGCGCGGCCAGGGTTTCCAGCGACATCACCTCCACCGACGTGCGCAGGCCCATGCTGACCAGGTTTTCGAGCAGGCCGGTGAGGCGGGTCTCGGACGACGTCGCGCCGGCCACCCGTGACGCGTGGTCGCCCAGGCGGGTGGGCAGCGTGGCGCGCCCGGGATGGCGGGTGATGCGGCCCTCGGTTGCGAGTTGTTCGAGCGCGCGGCGCACGGTCACGCGCGAGACGCCGAAAGACTCCATCAGCGCCAGTTCTCCCGGCACGCCTTCGGAGAAGCGGCCCTCATCGAGCTGCTGGCGCAGCACCAGGTAGACCCGGTGGTACTTGGGCAGGGGCAGGTTGGCGCGCGGGCTGTTCACGCGGCGGATCCTGATCCGCTCCTAATGTCCTGTCAATGGGACATTTACGGGGGAGTGCTTCGCTCGGGTATTCAGGACGTCTGGATTCGTCTTCCCGCAGCCGGGCGCGCCTACTTGTAGCTACGCTGATCGTCGATCACCTTGCCGTCCGCCGCCAGCGTGCCCGGCGCGACCAGGTTGACCTCGCCCCGCAGCTTGGTGACATCGCGCACGCTGGCCACCATCTGCTCGGCCAGCTGCGGCGAGGGCCCGGCGGTCTCGGCATGCAGCACCATCCGCTCGTCGCCGATGGTGCCCTCCACCACCAGCCGCACGCGCCCCACCCCGGGATGACGGCGCGCCACTTCGGCCACCTGCCCCGGGTGCACGAACATCCCGCGAATCTTGGTGGTCTGGTCGGCCCGCCCCAGCCAGCCGCGAATGCGGGTGTGGGTGCGGCCCGTGGGGCAATGCCCCGGCAGCACCGCGCTCAGGTCGCCCGTGCCCAAGCGGATCAGGGGGTAGTCCGGCTCCAGCGCGGTCACCACCACCTCGCCGATCTCGCCCTCGGGCACCGGATCGCCCGTGCCGGGGCGCACGATTTCGACGATCACGTCTTCATCGAGCACCAGGCCCTCGCGCGCCGGCGTCTCGTACGCGATCAGGCCGACATCGGCCGTGGCATAGCACTGGTAGCCCTCGACGCCGCGCTCGCGCATCCAGTCACGCAGCGAGGGCGGAAACGCCTCGCCGCTGAATAGCGCCTTGGTCACCGACAGCGTCATGCCCTTGGCCTGCGCCGCCTCCATCAGGATCTTCAGGAAGCTGGGCGTGCCGGCAAAGCCGTGTGGGCGCAGGTCGGCCATCGCGGCCAGTTGCAGTTCGGTGTTGCCCACACCGCCGGGGAACACGGTGCATCCGAGGGTGAAGGCGCCGCCTTCCATCATCATGCCGGCGGGCGTGAGGTGGTAGCTGAAGCCGTTGTGGATCAAGTCGCCTTCCACGAAGCCCGCCGCGTGCATCGCGCGCGCCATGCGGAAGAAGTCCAGGTCCTGGCCCTGCGGCTCATAGAGCGGCCCCGGCGACTGGAACACGCGGCGCGCGCGGCGCGGCGTCTTCAGGCCGCGCCAGCCGCTGGCGGAAAAACCGGCGAAAGGCTCCACCCCGCGCTGCGCCTGCTGGGCCTCCAGCAGTTCGCCCTTGCGCAGCACCGGCAACTGGGCCAGCGCCTGGCGACTGGTGATGGCGCGCGCGTCCACGCCGCGCAGGCGCCCGGCCTGGGCGGGACTGGCCGCCTGGGCATGGGCCACTTGTCTGGAGAGGGCAGCCATCAGGGCCGCTTCGCGTTGCGCGGGGTCGCGCCGCTCCTGGGCGTCGAAGTTCGGTGCAGTCATGCCCGCCAATCTAAGGGGAGCGCGCGTCCGATACTGTCCGGGCCTCACCAATTGCCCAGGCCAGGCGTTCAGGGTTAACCCGAGGCATGCCCGGTGCAGAATCGCGCGCAGCACACCACCCCCCGCCCGCAGTGAATCCTGACGCGCTTCGCAAATTCCTTGACGGCTCCCCCTGGATGGCCGGCCTCACGCCCGCTCAGGCCGAGCGTGTGCAACGGGAAACGAACGCGCGTGCCTTCGAGGCGGGCGCCACGGTCTGCGCGCGCGGTACGCCGTCGGCACACTGGATCGGGGTGGTCGAGGGCATGCTCAAGGTCGAGACCATCACCGCCGGCGGCAAGAGCGCCAGCTTCATCGGCGTACCCGCGGGCGCCTGGGTGGGTGAAGGTGCGGTGATCAAGGGCGAACTGCGCCCCTACGACATCGTGGCGATCCGCGACAGCGTGGTGGCCTTCATGCCACGCACCACCTTTCACTGGCTGATGCAGGAGAGCCACCCGTTTTCCGCGTGGCTGATCGGACAGCTCAATGCGCGCCTGGGGCACTTCATCGCGATGGTGCAGAGCCTGCGGTTGAACGACACGAAGGCGCAGGTGGCCTATTGCCTGGCCAGCCTGTTCAACCGCGACCTGTATCCCGGCACCTCCTCGCAGTTGGAGATCTCGCAGGAGGAAATCGGGCGGCTCTCGGGCGTGTCACGCCAGATCGCCAACCGGGCACTGCATGAGATGCAGGACGCGGGGATCCTGCGGATAGGCTATGGGTCGATCGAGGTGCTGGACCTCGCGGCCTTGCAGGAGATTGCCAGCGGGGCGTAGTCAGCGCTGAAAGCAGCGAACTTGAGCGCCGCCGGCGCGCCCGAAGGCGCGAGGGCCCCCTCGGGGGGCAGGAAGCCACACGCAGTGGGCGGACGTGGGGGTCATGCCAACCAGCGCTTGCGCCGCTTGTAGCTCTTGACGTCCTTGAAGCTCTTGCGCTCCCCCCCGCCCACGCCCAGGTAGAACTCTTTCACGTCCTCGTTGTTGGCGAGGTCGGCCGCGACACCGTCCATCACCACGCGGCCGCTTTCCATGATGTAACCATAGTCCGAGTAGCGCAGCGCCATGTTGGTGTTCTGCTCGGCCAGCAGGAAGGTGACCTTTTCCTTCTGGTTCAGATCCTTCACGATCTCGAACACCTCTTCCACGATCTGCGGCGCCAGGCCCATGGAGGGCTCGTCCAGCAGCACCATGCTGGGGTTGGCCATGAGGGCGCGGCCAATGGCGCACATCTGCTGCTCGCCGCCCGAGGTGTAGGCGGCCTGCGAGGTGCGGCGCGTCTTCAGGCGCGGGAAGTAGTTGTAGACCTTCTCGAGGTTGGCCGCGATCTCGCCCTTGTCCTTGCGGGTGTAGCTGCCGGTCAGCAGGTTTTCCTCGATGGTCAGGTGGGCAAAGCAGTGGCGCCCCTCCATAACCTGCACCACGCCGCGCTGCACCAGGTCGGCGGGTGAGAGGTTCTCGATGCGCTCGCCACGCAGTTCGATGCTGCCCTTGGTCACCTCGCCGCGCTCGCCTCTGAGCAGGTTGGAGACGGCGCGCAGTGTGGTGGTCTTGCCCGCCCCATTGCCGCCCAGGATGGTGACAATGCCGCACTCAGGCACCTTCAACGAGACACCCTTGAGCACGAGGATCACATGGTTGTAGATGACCTCGATGCCGTTGACATTGAGGACGATATTGGGGTTGCTCATGATTGCTTCCATTCAAGCCACTGGCAAGCGCAGCACGATGCGCTTGCCAGTGGTGGCCCACCGAGGGCCACCCGGCCCCCGCCTGAGCCGGCGGGAGCGCGTTGGATCAGGACTGGCAGTCCTTGGGTTCCCGGCGAGCCTGCTTCTTCTCGGCCAGGTACTTGTCTGCTGAACTCTTGATCATCGGTTTGATGATCGACTGGTCAGATTCGATCCAATTGGACGAGAAGTTCCACTTGCTGCCGTCCCAGGTGTGGACACGTGCCCAGGTCGAGCCGCGGTGATCGGCGCAGCTGGTGGAAATCGGGCGCATCACACCCTTGAAGCCCAAGCCGTCGAGCTTGGCCTGCGTGAGGTTGAGGTTTTCATAGCCCCAGCGCACCTGCTCGCCGCTCATGCGCTTGCCTTTGCTGAAACGCTCTTGGGCCGAACGCACGCCCTCGACCGCCAGCATGGCAGCCACCAGCCCGCGCATGTAGAGCACCTGGCCCACTTCTTCCTTGGGTCCGGTGCCCTGTCCCTTGGCGTGGATCTTGGAGAGGATCTCCTTGACCACGGCCGAATTGGGCTCGGCTCCATGCTGGAGGGCCAGCGCGTTGTAACCCTTGGCGCCGTCTCCGACGTCCTTCACATCGGGTTCGGCACCGGCCCACCACACCCCGTACATCCGGTCACGCGGGAATCCGGTGGCAACAGCCTCTTTCAGCGAAGTGCTGTTCATCACACCCCAGCCCCAGAGGAAGATGTAGTCTGGACGGTTCTGCCGGATCTGCAGCCAGGTGGCCTTTTGCTCGACGCCAGGGTGAGCCACGGGCAGCAGCGAGAGTTGAAAGCCATGCATGGCCGCGCGCTCCTGCAGCAGCGGGATCGGCTCTTTGCCGTAGGGGCTGTCGTGGTAGACCAGCGCAATCTTCTTGCCCCTGAGCTTGTCCAAACCGCCCTCCTTGGCACCCACGTGCTGAACAAGAATGTCGGCCGCGTCCCAGTAGGTGCCGGTCAGCGGAAAGCTCCACTTGAAGGCCAGGCCATCGGTGGTGTCACTGCGACCGTAGCCAGCGGTGATCAGCGGAATCTTGTCGCCCGGGGCTTTCTCGGTCAAAGCGAAGGTGATGCCAGTTGACAGGGGCTGGAAGACGGTGGCGCCGCCGTTCTTGCCCTTGAGGCGTTCGTAGCATTCGACGCCGCGGTCGGTGGCGTAGCCGGTTTCGCACTCTTCCCAGCTGACTTTCACGCCGTTGATGCCACCGCGTGCATTGACCAGCTTGAGGTAGTCGACGTAACCGTTGGCAAACGGAACGCCGTTCGGCGCGTAAGCGCCTGTGCGGTACACGAGTACCGGAAAGAACTGTTCGCCGGCCTGTGCCGTCGCTGCAGTTGGGACCAAGCCAGCCGACAGGCCGGCAGCGGCCACGGTCACGGCAAGAACGATTTGACGAAGCTTCATGGTAAGTCTCCTAGGTGAAAAAACAGGGGGCAAAACACTCGAGTCACAAGCGGGAGGTCGGTCAGTGGGGAAAGGGCCAGATTCGCAGCTTTTGCTTGGCGACGTTCCAGAGACGGGCCAAGCCGTGGGGCTCGACGATCAGGAACCAGACAATCAGCCCGCCAAAGATCATGAATTCGGCGTGCGAGACGAAGGCGGTGGTGACTTCTATGCCCACCACATCGCCCAGGACCGGCAAGGCCTGGTTCAGGAAGATGGGAAGCAGTGTGATGAAGGCTGCTCCGAAGATGCTGCCCATGATCGATCCCATGCCACCAATGATGACCATGAACAGCAGCTGAAAGGATCGATCGACCGAGAAAGCCGCAGGCTCCCAGCCCCCCAGGTGGACGAAGCCCCACAGGGCCCCGGCCACGCCGACGATGAAGGAGCTGACCGCAAAGGCCGTCAGCTTGGCATACACCGGGCGGATGCCGAT
>JBEGVR010000144.1:0-4597 GCA_041178265.1 Pseudomonadota bacterium
TGCGAAACGGGTTGATGTCCAGACCGCCGCGCCGCGTGTAGCGCGCGTACACCGACAGCCGCACCGGCTTGCAGCGCGTGCGGATATCCATGAACAGGCGCTCCACGCACTGCTCGTGGAATTCGGTGTGGTTTCGAAAGCTCACGATATAGCGAAGCAGTTGCCCCTGGTCGATCTGCGGGCCGCTGTAGCGGATCTGCACGCTGCCCCAATCGGGTTGCCCCGTCACCGGGCAATTGCTTTTCAGGAGATGACTCACCAGCGTCTCCTGCACCGGTTGCTCGTCGAAGGCCGCCATGAGCAGGCTGGGGTCAGGCGTGTAGCGGTCGCAGTCGATGTCCAGGCGGTCCAGGTTCACGCCCTCGAGTTCCTGCACCGCCTCGCGCCCGAAGGCCTCGGGCAGCACCAGGCGCACCCCGACCGAAGACGCCGAGGGCGCACCGCGCCACACCGCCTCGCTGATGTCGGCGCGCAGGCGGTCACGAACCTCGTCGACCGAAGTGAAGCGGGTGTTGCTGAAGCTGCCCAGATAGAGCTTGAGGGACTTGCTCTCGACGATGTGGGGCGTCTCGCAGGGCACGGTGAACTGCGCGATGGCCACCTGCGGCTTGCCGCGCGGGGTGAGCCAGGACAGCTCGAAGGCGGTCCACAGGTCCGCGCCGAAAAAGGGCAAGGCGTCCTGCAGGCCGAGTTCGGCGCGCTTGTCGGCGCGCGGCAGGGGAAACAGTTGCGACGGGTCGTAGCGGTCGGTGTAGACGACCGGCTTGCCGAGGGTGGATTGGTCAGGCGTGGCCATCCAGTGGGAATCAGGGCGGCACTGCGGCATCACGGAACTCGCCGTCGAAACACCAGCCGATCGGGCTCGGACGCCGCCGCGTCGAAGGCGTAGCCCTCCAGGTTGAAGCCCTCCAGCTTCCCCGGCGTGGCCACCCGGTGGGTGATGGCGTAACGGGCCATCAGGCCGCGCGCCTTCTTGGCGAAGAAGCTGATGATCTTGTAGCGGCCATCCTTCCAGTCCTCGAACACGCACTCGATCACCCGTGCCTTCAGGGCCTGGAGATCGACCGCCTTGAAATATTCCTGCGAAGCCAGGTTCACCACCACGGGCGTCCTGTCGGCGGCCAGTTGTTCGTTCAGGCACTGCGCGATGCGGCTGCCCCAAAACTGGTACAGGTTGGCGGCCCGGCCCACCTTCAGGGATGTCCCCATTTCGAGGCGATACGGCTGCATCCGGTCCAGCGGCCGCAGCACGCCGTACAGGCCGCTCAGGATGGCCACATGCAACTGGGCCCACGCCAGGTCGGCCGGCTTGAGCGTGCGGGCCGACAGTCCGTCGTACACGTCCCCGTCAAAGGCCAGCAGCGCCTGGCGCGAATTGCTCACGGTGAACTGGGGCGACCACGCCTCGTAGCGGGCCACGTTCAGGGCGGCCAGCTTGTCGCTCAGGTCCATGAGGGAAGCGATGTCCTGGGGCGACTTGCGTCGCAGGGCCGCGATCAGTTGGGCCGATGCGTCCGCGAAGCGGGGTGTCGTGTGGGGGACAGCGCCAACCGGCGTGTCGTAATCCAGTGACTTGGCGGGGGACAGCAGGTACAGCATGGGTGCACGATTATCGGCGCCAGCCCCGGACCAGCGCCCACTGCACCAGGGATGCCACTACCACCAGGGCACCATAGGTGGCCATCTTGCCGTCATGGCTGAAAAACCACAGTCCGCCCCCCAGGACGGCCACCCCGCAGGCGCTCACGACGGCGGCCTGGCGCCAGAAACCCGTCACAATGTGACCCGGAGCGAGAAGCAAGCGGGCCGCCAGGGGCATCAGGATCCCCAATGCCACCGCCGGCGCGGCAAAGCCAAGAAGATGGACAAGGATGTCGAAAAAACCCATCGAGGGATGCCTGCAGGCTGCTAAGTACTTGATGGAACAACGGATTTTATAATTCAGCCATGGCAGTCTGGGCCTTGGGCATCAACCACACGACGGCACCGGTGGACATCCGCGGGCGCTTCGCCTTCGCCATCGACCAGATCGCGCCGACCTTGCAGGGCCTGCGCCAGAGTCTCAACGGCTCCAGCGGCCTCACCCCCGAGGCTGCCATCCTCTCCACCTGCAACCGCACCGAGATCTATTGCGCGGGTGAGCGCCCCGCCCTCGACCCCACCATCGACTGGCTGGCCCATGCAGGCGGGGTCTCGCCATCGGTCCTGCGCTCGCACGCTTACGCCCTGGAAGACGGCTCGGCAGCCCGCCACGCCTTCCGCGTGGCCAGCGGCCTGGACTCCATGGTGCTCGGTGAGGCCCAGATCCTGGGCCAGCTCAAGGACGCCGTGCGCGTGGCCGAAGAAGCCGGCGCCCTGGGCACCACCCTGAACCAGATGTTCCAGCGCTCGTTCGCGGTGGCCAAGGAAGTACGCACGGCCACCGAGATCGGCGCCCATTCCATCAGCATGTCGGCTGCCGCCGTGCGCCTGGCGGGCCAGCTCTTTGAGGACCTGGGCCAGATCCGCGTGCTGTTCGTCGGCGCCGGCGAGATGATCGAGCTGGCCGCCACCCACTTCGCCGCCAAGAACCCCCAGGCCATCGCCATCGCCAACCGCACCCTGGAGCGCGGCGAGAAGCTCGCTTCCCGTTTCGGCGGCGAGGTCATGCGACTGGCCGACCTGCCGGCTCGCCTGCACGAGTTCGACGCCGTGATCAGTTCCACCGCCAGCCAGTTGCCGATCATCGGCCTGGGCGCCGTGGAGCGTGCCCTCAAGCGTCGCAAGCACCGTCCCATGTTCATGGTCGACCTGGCAGTTCCACGTGACATCGAACCCGAGGTCAAGGCCCTCGAGGACGTCTACCTGTACACCGTGGACGACCTGGCCCAGGTGGTGCAGACCGGCCAGGCCCACCGCCAGGCGGCGGTGGCCGAGGCCGAAGCCATCGTCGATGCAGGGGTGCAAAGCTTCCTGCACTGGATGAACCAGCGCCGCGCCGTGCCCCTGATCCGACAGCTCAATGCCCAGGCCGACGAATGGCGCGCCGTCGAGCTGGCTCGCGCGCGCAAGCTCCTGGCCAAGGGCGAAGACGTGGACGCCGTGCTCGAGGCCCTCTCCCGCGGCCTCACGCAAAAAATGCTGCACGGAGCAATGGCCGAACTGCACGGGGGCAACGAGCAATCCCGCGAGCGCGCCAGCACCGCCATCGAGCACTTCTTCCTGCGCAAGGAACGTTAGCGGCGCGCCGCAATCCGGGGCCGGCGCCCTCGCAGGCGTCCCTGAGCGTCCCGGTGCCATTGCCCGCCGGCCCACTGCCCCGGAAGTCGGCGCCCCTTGTCCCATCGCGCTCCGCGCTTGCCGCCATGAAGCCTTTTCTCCGCCAGCAGCTCGAACGCTACCCGGTTCGCCTGCAGGAGCTCGATTTCTTCCTGCAGCAGCCCGAAGTGGCCCAGGACCTCGAGCGCCTGCGCGCCCTCACGCGCGAGCATGCCGAGGTCAGCGAAGTCGCCAGCCTGTATGCACGGTACCGTCAGCGCGAGGCTGCCCTCGCGGGCGCGCACGAGATGTCAGCCGACCCGGAGATGGCCGACATGGCCCGCGACGAAATCGCAGCTCTCGAGGCGCAATTGCCCGCCCTGGAGGACGCACTGCAGCAACTGCTGCTCCCGCGCGACCCGGACGACGTGCGCAATGTGTTCCTCGAGATCCGCGCCGGCACCGGCGGCGACGAATCCGCGCTCTTTGCCGGCGACCTGCTACGCATGTATACCCGCTACGCCGAGCGCCAGGGCTGGCGCTGCGAGCTCGTGAGCGAGAGCGCGGGCGAGGTCGGCGGCTACAAGGAGGTGGTGGTGCGCGTGCTGGGCGAAGGCGCCTATGGCAAGCTCAAGTTCGAATCCGGCGGCCACCGGGTGCAGCGTGTACCGGCCACCGAGACGCAAGGCCGCATCCACACCAGCGCTTGCACCGTCGCCGCCCTGCCCGAGCCCGACGAGGCCCAGGCCGTGCAAATCAACCCGGCCGACCTGCGTATCGACACCTTCCGCGCCTCGGGCGCGGGCGGGCAACATATCAACAAGACCGATTCGGCGGTACGCATCACGCACCTGCCCACCGGCATCGTCGCCGAGTGCCAGGACGACCGGTCCCAACACCGGAACAAGGCCAAGGCCTTGCAGGTGCTGGCCGCGCGCATCCGCGAAGCGGAGCGCGCCGAGCGTGCGGCGAATGAGGCCGCCACACGCAAGGGCCTGATCGGCACCGGCGACCGCAGCGACCGCATCCGCACCTACAACTTCCCCCAGGGCCGGGTGACCGACCACCGCATCAACCTGACCCTGTACAAGCTGATCTTCGTGATGGAAGGCGATCTCGATGAAATGGTCGAGGGCCTCCTGCTGGCGCGCAAGGCCGAACAGCTCGCGGAGCTGGAGGCCGGCACGGGTGCGCGGACATGAGTGGGCCTGGCATGACCCTGGCGCAGGCAATGGCGCGCGCCATCGCGCGCGGGCTGGAGCGGCTGGACGCACAGCTCCTGCTGCTGCACGCCTTGGGCCGCGGCCAGCACGAACGCGCCTGGCTGCTGGCACATGACCAGAACGACCTGACCGAGGCC
>JBEGVR010000145.1:0-3711 GCA_041178265.1 Pseudomonadota bacterium
AAAAACCGTACTCGCCCCCCCCCCCCCCCCCCCCCAGGCCCCCACACACCGAGTCCCGCGTGCGCCCCTCGACACACTGCGAATGCAACACCTTCATCAGTCCTCCGTCTCACTGGCCAGCCGATGCGCCCCCATGGCCTAAGGACTCATAGGAGGTCTGTCGAACAATCGCCTCGACCGCACTGAAGTACCGATCAGGGAGATTCTTTAAGCGTTTCTTACACCCAGCAATCGCCGTCTCTTCGGAAGGAAACGTCGCCGAGATTTTCTGGAGATGCTCGACATACTCGCTCAGCTTGACCGCCACCAGGCGTGTCAATCCGGGATCACCGGCCAGACTCGCTGCCGCTACACGCGCATCCCCCTGAGCCTGCACCCACGCCTGGAAACACATCCCTTTCAGACGCTGCATCACCGTGCTGCGATCCCAGCCCAGCGTGGCCGCAGTGGCTTGCAGGTCGAAACTGTGCTCACGCAACAGCCGGATCAGCACCACATCGCTCTTCTTCGGATCGTCGCCACCGTCCGCCGATACCCCTGCATCCGCCCCCGGCGCAGCTGGATCCGACTCGGCACCGGGAGAGTCGAGCCGCAAGTCATCCTCGGTAATCCGCGCGCCCTCCGCTAGCACCACGGCATTCTCCACGCAGCGTTTCAACTCGCGAATATTCCCCTTCCAGGGCCATCGCGCCAGGCGCTCCAGCGCCCCCTGCGTGAGCGACATCGAACTGCGGCCGTCCTGCTTCACGAGCTGTTCGACAAAGCGGTGAGCCAGCAGCGGCACATCCCCCTGGCGCTCGCGCAGCGGCGGTAGGCGCAACTCGATGCCATGCACCCGGTAATACAGGTCTTCGCGGAACCAGCCTTCGGCAATGCCCTTGAGGAGGTTTCGATTGGTCGCCGACACCACCCGCACATCTACCGGCATCGGCTTGCGGTCACCCACGCGCATGACCACGCCCTCCTGCAACACGCGCAAGAGCTTGGCCTGCAAATCCAGCCGCAGATCGCCGATCTCGTCCAAAAACAGCGTGCCCTTGTGCGCTTGCAGAAAAAATCCCTCATGGTCGCGCACAGCGCCCGTAAAGGAGCCGCGCAGATGGCCAAAGAGTTCGCTCTCGAAGAGGTCCGGCGGGACTGCCGCCATATTCACCGGCACGAATGGCTGCGACGCCCGGTCGCTGAACGTGTGCGTGGCCTGGGCAAACAGTTCTTTTCCCGTTCCCGCTTCACCAAGAATCATAATCGGCGTCTGGCTGCGCGCCGCCCGTTTCAGATCTTTCCAGCACCGTAACACCGCCGGATCGCGGGTGAGAATTCCATACCCCGCACATTCCAGCTGTAACTGACTGAGTTCTTCGGAGGGAAACGTAGCGCGCACGGGCTGCGCCACCGTCAGCGCCGCAAGCTGGCTTTCCAGCCCCTTGAGCGTCTGCCGCGTCGCCGCCTCCTCCCGCTGCGCCGCCGCCAAGTCCTGATGAAGCCCCGCAATCGTGCGTTCGAATCCGGTCTGACGGTCAGCCCCCGCCGCCACCTCCGCCGTGGCGGCGGCCACCTCGTCGTCCAACCGGTCGGCACGCGCTTCCTGCTGCGCCAGGAGTTCCTGCTTGGTAGCCAGCGCCCGATGCAGCGCTAACTGGTCCTGCTCCAGCCGCGAGACCTGATCGACCGCCTGCCGCGTGGTCCAGGCCAGAGTCAGCAATACGGCCGCGGCGAGCGCGGCCAGAGGTGCCAGGACCGGCAGCACCAGCCCCGCGAACGGCATCGCGAGAAAGGCCACGACCCCGTAGCCCATACCCAGGGTGCCGGCCGCCAAGACTCCCAGCCACACCGGCATGACGGCAATGGCAGCCGCAGCCCCCAGGCTGAGGCCCAAGGCCAACCCCCAGACGGTGACCGGCGAGGCCTCCCGCACACCCTGTTCGGTCAGGATCGTATTGACCACATTCGCCAAAATGAAGCCGCCCGGCGCAGATACCTCGTAGGGCGTCCGTCGTTTGTCCGACCCCAGCGCCGCATGCACGAGTACCACCAGCTTTCCGGCAAATTGCTCCCGTAACTCTGCCTCGCGCCCTTCGGCAATAGCGTCCCACACATGGACGAATGAGAGAGAAGGTATGGCCCCGTCTGTCCACTGACCCGCGTAGCGAATGATCAGCCGCCCCGCCGCATCCACCGGCACAGACAGCGTCCGTGAGCGGCCATCGGGCAAATGGGCATCGCGGAACCTCAGCGCCTCACCCGGCACCAGTTCAATCTGGTTGAGGGGCACCTGAAGAAACTGCGCCGCCATCGCCACCCCCAAGGCCGGAATGGCTCGCTCACCGGCGCCGATGAAGGTGGGCACCCGCCGATAGACACCATCGGTATCCGGCCACGCGGCGATGTGGCCTAAGGCAGCAGCGGACGAGGCGAGCGCGGGAAAAGGGCCTTCGATGCGGACCGCTGGCGGCAGCCAACGAAGCAGATCAGGCGAGAAGGACGGCAGCCTGTGTGCGAGCAACTCCGGCAACACCGCCGAGGCAGCCGCCCCCTCCGACGCCCCCACGGCAATCGGATAGACCACCGTGCCCTGCCCCGTCGCAAGCACCAAGACCTGGTCGCTTGTGCCGTTCCCGCGCTCCGGCGGACTTGGAGCAGGCATATGAAAGTCGAGCGCGATCGTGCGCGCCCCGGCCTGGCTCAGGCCCGTGATCACCTTGGCAAAGAGCGCCCGGTCCCATACGCCCACCCCGAATCGCGCATCGCTCTCCGCATCCCGGACAATGAGCACGACGGCAGGATCGGCCTTTCCCGTCCCATGCCAGCGCATGCGGAGGTCGTAGGTCGCCAGCTCCCACGAGTTGAACACCTGCGGCACCGCCGCCGCCAGTGCCCATACGGCCAGCGTCGCCGCCAGCGCGATCACCAGAAGGACCGTCACAGACACTGTTTTTACGAACATGGTCTCTGCCTTTCCAAGACTACGCAAACAGCTCGTCTTATGGGATCAAATCAAAGGATACTGGTGGTGATTACAAACTGCACGAATGATTGGTTGTGCTGTTCCAGAAATTTCGTGGCACTCAGCCTGTCCACATCCGATAACACTCGCGGTCGGGACGGATCTGGATCTGGAAACCACGTCGGCTGGTTTCGCCCATGCAAGTACAGATAGGCCCGCACATAATCCGACATGGTCTTTGGCAGGTCAATGAGCGGCGAATAATCAGCATTCATCATATGACCGGCAGAATCATACGATGCTGGTATCATCAGGCACTTGACTGGCTCCGATGGATGTTCCGTGCAGGTCAGATTGCTGTCGCTGACGTACTTGTTGATGGCCTCTTTGGCGTCACGGTCAATCGTTCCGTCACGATCTCGGTCGAGTTCGGACTTCACAAGATCGTAGAGAATGTAGGAAGCGGATGATGCCGTAGGCGATTTCTCGCTGAGGACGAGATCGACTGAACCTTTGAATTCGAGTTCGGCACTGGCCTTCAGAAGAAGTTGCTCGAAAAAGAGCGGCTCCTTGGCCTTCGATTCGATCGCACTGAAGAGCCCCTCCGTCAGGAACCCCCATGACAATTTGGCGGCGCCCTTCACGGCTGTCCAAGCGAGATCACCAAGACCCGATCGGGCGGTGATGAGGAGTTGGCGTTTCAGGGCGACGCCGTGTACGGAATAGACCTGGATCTCGACGTGATAGCCTTTGTTCGTAATGACATC
>JBEGVR010000146.1:0-31024 GCA_041178265.1 Pseudomonadota bacterium
GTGGCTCCTGGTTTAGGTCTGCGCCTGGCGCAGCTTGAACCGCTGCAGCTTGCCGGTCTCGGTGCGGGGCAGGCTGGTGAGGTAGACGATGCTCCGGGGGTACTTGAAAGGGGCGATGGCCTGCTTCACGTGGTCTTGCAGGATGCGGGTCATGGCCTCGTCGCCGGTGTGGCCGGCCTTGAGCACCACGAAGGCCTGCACGATCTGCCCGCGCTCCTCGTCGGGCATGCCCACCACGCCGCACTCGGCCACCGCCGGGTGCTGCAGCAAGGCGCCCTCCACCTCGGGGCCGGCGATGTTGTAGCCGGCCGAGATGATCATGTCGTCGTTGCGCGCCTGGTAGCTGAAGTAGCCGTCGGCATCCATCACGAAGGTGTCGCCCGGCAGGTTCCAGCCGTCCTTCACGTAGTCCTGCTGGCGCGGGTCGTCCAGGTAGCGGCAGCCGGTGGGCCCTCGCACCGCCAGGCGCCCCAGGGTGCCTGGGGGCACAGGCTGCATGTTTTCATCCACGATGCGTGCCTCGTAGCCCGGCACCACCCGGCCGATGGCGCCCGCGCGCACCTGATCGCCCGCGCTGGAGATGTAGATGTGGATCACCTCGGTGCCGCCGATGCCGTCGGTCATCTCGACGCCGGTGGCCTGCTTCCACAGCTGGCGGGTGGCATCGGGCAGGGCCTCGCCGGCCGAGACCGGGTGAAGCAGGCTGGACAGGTCAAAGCCCGCGGCCAGGCCGGCCATCTGCCGGTAGAAGGTGGGCGCGGTGTAGCACTGGGTGCAGCGGTAGTGCGCGATGGTGTGCAGCAGCGTCTCGGGGGTGTGCTTTTCCAGGAGCACGGTGCTGGCGCCGTACCGCAGCGGAAACGCCAGCAGCCCGCCCAGGCCGAAGGTGAAGGCGATCGGCGGCGTGCCGCACACCACATCGTCCTCGCGCATCTTCAGGATGTGGCGCGGGAACAGGTCGCACATGGCCAGCACGTCGCGATGGAAATGCATCGTGCCCTTGGGCTTGCCCGTGGTACCGCTGGTGAAGGCGATCAGGCAGACATCGTCGCGGCTGGTCGGGTGCGGCGTCCAGGGGCCGGACTGGCGCTGCATGCGCTGCTCCAGGCCCTGGGCGTCGCCACTTCTGAACGCCACGCACTGCCGCAGGGCCGGCGCATGGTGCACATGGCCGGGGGTCATGCAGTGCTGCAGTTCTTCCACCAGCAGGCTGTCGCACAGGGCGGCGGACACCTGCGCCTTGTCGATGATCTGCGCCAGTTCCGCGGCGCGCAGCAGGGGCATGGTAGGCACCACCACCAGGCCGGCCTGGATGGCGGCCAGGAAGCAGGCGGCCATCAGCGGGCTGTTGCCGCCCCGAAGCAGCAGGCGGTTGCCTGGCACCAGGCCCATGTCGCGCGTGAGCACCTGGGCGATGCGGTGCACCTGGTCCTGCAACTGCGCGTAGGTCCAGGAGAAGGGCTCTCCGCCGCCCGGCGCTGTCGTGCCATGCACCGCCCACCGACCGCCGCGGCCCTCGCGCACATGGCGGTCCACCAGTTCGACCGCACAGTTGATCTGCTCCGGATAACGCACCTCGGGCCGGTCGAAGACGAACACCGGCCATTGCGCGGTCGGCGGCAGGCGGTCGCGGGCGAAGGTGTCGACGTGGCTGCTGCGGGCCAGGGCGGGATCGCTCATTGTGTCCTCCATCGCGGGGTCAACCGCGCAAAAGGTCCTTGCCGATGATCAATTGCTGCACCTCGGTCGCGCCCTCGTAGATCCGCAGCGCGCGGATCTCGCGATAGAGGGATTCGACGATGCAGCCTTTTTTCACCCCCATGCCGCCGTGCATCTGCACCGCCATGTCGATGATCTGCTGCGCGTTCTCGGTGGCGGTCATCTTGGCCATCGCCGCCTCGCGGGTGATGCGCTGCCCCTGGTCACGCAGCCAGGCAGCGCGGTAGGTCAGGAGCGTGGCGGCATCGAGCATCGTCGCCATCTGCGCGATCTTCGATTGGGTGATCTGGAAGTCGGCCAGGCTCTGGCCGAACATCTTGCGTGAGCGCGCCCAGGCCACCGATTCGTGCAGCGCGCGGCGCCCAAAGCCCAGGGCAGCGGCGGCCACCGAGGTGCGAAACACATCCAGTGTGGCCATGGCCACCTTGAAGCCCTCGCCCGCCTGGCCAATCCGCCGGTTGGCCGGCACCTGCACCTTGTCAAAGCGCAGCGTGGCCAGCGGGTGCGGCGCGATCACGTCGATGCGCTCCTCGATGGACAGGCCCGGGCTGTCGGCGTCGACGATGAAGGCGGTGATGCCGCGCGCGCCGGGCGCTTCGCCAGTGCGCGCGAAGACCACATAAAAGGCCGCGATACCGCCATTGGAGATCCAGGTCTTGCGGCCATGGAGTTCGTAGCCCGTGGCCGTGGGCGTGGCGGCGCATTGCATGGCGGCCACGTCGGAGCCCGCCTCGGGCTCGCTCAGGGCGAAGGCGGCCAGGGCCTGGCCGCTCACCACGCGGGGCAGGTAGGCCTGCTTCTGTTCGGCCGTGCCGCGCAGGCTGATCGCACCCGATCCCAGGCCCTGCATCGCGAAGGCGAAATCGGCCAGGCCGTTGTGGAAGGCCAGGGTCTCGCGCAGCAGGCACAACGCGCGCGTGTCGATGTGGTCGGCGGCGCCGCCCTGCGCGCTGCCCGCGACCGCATGGCGCAGCCAGCCACCCTGCCCCAGCAGGGCCGCCAGTCGACGGCATTCGGCGTCGACCGCGTCACGCGATTCATCGTGCGCGCCATCACCCGCGCCGTGGGCCAGTTGCTGCTGGCACCAGGCGTCCAGGCGCTGCTTGAAGTCGCGGTGGGCCGGTTCGAAGAAGGGCCATTCCAGTTCGGGAGGCACGCAGGCGGTGGAGGCCAGGGCGGCAGGCGAGGTGGCGGACATTGTTCAATCTCCCCCGAACACCGGCGTCTGCTTGGCCACGAAGGCGTGGTAGGCGCGGTGAAAGTCGTTGGTGGCCATGCAGATCGCCTGGGCCTGGGCCTCGGCCTCGATGGCTTCGTCCACGCCCATGTTCCATTCCTGGTGCAACATTTTCTTGGTGATGCCGTTGGCGAAGGTCGGGCCAGCGACGATCTGCGCAGCCAGCGCCTGGGCCTGGGCCAGCACCTCCTCGGGCGCGCACACCCGGTTGTAGAAGCCCCAGCGCTCGGCCTCTTCGGCGCCCAGGCCGCGGCCCGTGTACAGCAGTTCGCTGGCACGGCCCTGGCCGATGAGGCGCGGCAGGATGGCACAGGCGCCCATGTCGCAGCCAGCCAGGCCCACCTTGTTGAACAGGAAATAGACCTTGCTGCGGCTGGAGCCGTAACGCATGTCAGAGGCCATGGCCAGGATGGCGCCCGCGCCGGCGCACACGCCGTCGACGGCAGCGACGATAGGCTGCGGGCAGGCGCGCATGGCCTTGACCACGTCCCCGGTCATGCGGGTAAATGCGAGCAGGCCCGGCATGTCCAGGGTCGTGAGCGGGCCGATGATTTCGTGCACATCACCACCGGAGCAGAAGTTGCCGCCCGCGCCGGTGATCACCACCGCATGCACGTCGGGCGCGTAGGCCAGGGCGCGGAAGAAATCGCGAAGTTCGGCGTAGGAGTCGAAGGACAGCGGGTTCTTGCGTTCGGGCCGGTTCAGGGTGACGGTGGCCACGCCGTCCTTCACCTCCATCAGGAAATGCGCGGGGCGGTAGGACGACATCGCTTGCTTGTGACGCGGCAGCGCGTGGGGCTGGCCAGGCAGGTGACGGGTGGTGTTCATGGGGTCTCTTCGAGTTGAGAAGGTGGGGTAGCCAGACCGCCCAGACCACCCTTGAGGTCGCCGAGCAGGCGGTACAACTGGTCTTGCTGGCGCTCGCTCAGGGGTGACAACAGTTCGACGATCCAGGCTTCGTGGTCGTGGGCCATGGCGGCAAAGGCGCGGCGACCTGCGGGTGTGAGGCGCACGGTGAAGCTGCGGCGGTCGCCAGCATGCGCCTGGCGCTGCACCAGCTGCTCGCTTTCCAATTGGGCGACGATGGCGGTGACGTTGCCGCCCGTCACCATCATGCGGCGCGAGAGCTCGCCCATGGCCAGGCCCCGGGGTTCGCGTTCGAGTTGCGCCATCAGGTCAAAGCGCGGGAGCGTCAGGCCAAAGTGCTCGCGCAGGCGCTGGCGCACGGTGTCCTCGATGCGGGTGGTGCAGGACAGCAGGCGCAGCCACAGACGCAGCGACGCGTGGTGGTCTTCGTGGGCGCGCACCTCCATGTCGGTGGGGGTGTGCGCGGTGGCGGCGGTGCTGGCCATGTTCGTGCGGGGTCCCGTCCGATGAAGGCGCGCTCAGTCGCCGCGTCCGGCGGTCTGCAGCGCGCGTTCGCGGGCGTAGGCTGCTTCCAGCTGCGGCTTGCCCGATTGGTAAGGCTTGGGCCAGGCCAGGCCGGTGTAGCCGATGCGGGCGGCCTCCTGCAGCGTCCAGGCGGGGTTGGCCAGGTGCGGGCGAGCCACCGCGCACAGGTCGGCGCGGCCAGCGGCGATCACGCTGTTGACGTGGTCGGCCTCGCTGATGGCGCCCACCGCGATGGTGGCGATGCCCGCCTCCTGGCGCACGCGGTCGGCAAACGGCGTCTGGTACATGCGGCCGTACGTCGGCTTCTGGTGCGGACTGACCTGCCCTGAGGAGCAGTCGATCATGTCGGCGCCGGCGGCCTTGAAGGCGCGGGCGATGGCCACTGCATCTGCGGGCGTGATGCCGCCTTCAACCCAGTCGTGCGCGGAGATGCGCACCGACATCGGCAGGTGTTCGGGCCAGACGGCGCGCACGGCCCGGAAGACCTCCAGCGGGTAGCGCAGGCGGTTTTCCAGGCTGCCACCGTAATCGTCGGTGCGGCGGTTCGTGAGCGGCGAGATGAAGGAGGACAGCAGATAGCCGTGCGCGCAGTGCAGCTCCAGCCAGTCGAAGCCCGCCTGCGCGGCGCGGCGCGCGGCGTTCACGAAGTCGTTCTTCACGGCGTCCATATCGCGGCGGTCCATGGCGCGCGGCAACGGGCCGTCGTCCAGGTAAGGCAGGGCCGAGGCGGCGATGAGCGGCCAGTTGCCTTCGGGCAGGGGCTGGTCCATGCCGCCTCCCTGCCAGGGCGTGCAGGTGGACGCCTTGGGGCCGGCATGGCCGATCTGCATGGCCATCTTCGCGTCGCTGCTCGCGTGCGCCCAGTCGACGATGCGTTTCCAGTCCTGCATCTGTTCGTCGGCCCACAGGCCCGGGCAGCCCGGGGTGATGCGGCCCTCGGGACTGACACAGCTCATTTCGGCGAAGACCAGGCCCGCGCCGCCCATGGCACGCGCGCCCAGGTGCACCAGGTGGTAGTCGCCCACCCGGCCGTCCTGCGACATGTACTGCGCCATCGGCGAGACGACGACGCGGTTCTTGAGCGTCACTGAGCGCAGGGTGAAGGGCGTGAACATGGGCGGCCGTGCACCCTTTTGGCCGGTGAGGCCCGCGCGGCCGGCGAACCATGATTCATAGCCCTCGAGCCAGCCCTTGTCACGCAGGCGCAGGTTCTCGTGGCTGATACGCTGGCTGCGCGTGAGCATGGAGTACATGAACTGCTCGGGTTCGAGCTGGTCGCAATAGCGCTCGCCGCAGACCTCGAACCACTCCATCGCGTTCCAGGCGGCGTTCTGCAGGCGGATCACGTCGATCGCGCGCACGTCCTGGTACTGCTTCAAGACCTCAGGAATTCGGCCGGCGGTGTCGCCCAGGTCCTTGAACTGCCGCACCAGCTCGATGGCGTCTTCCAGGGCCAGCTTGGTGCCCGAGCCGATAGCGAAGTGGGCGGTATGCACCGCGTCTCCCATGAGGACCACATGGCTGTTGCCATTGAAGTGCGACCACTGCTCGCACTTCACGCGCTGGAAATTGAGCCAGGCCGAACCGCGCAGGTGGCGCGCGTTGGTCATGAGCTTTTCGCCCTGGAGGTTGGAGGCGAAGAGCTTTTCGCAGAAGGCGATAGACGTCTCCTGGTCGGCCTGGTCCAGGCCATGGGCCTTCCAGACAGGCTCGGGGCACTCCACAATGAAGGTGGACGTGGTCTCATCAAACTTGTAGATGTGCGCGGCGAACCAGCCGTGCTCGGTCTTCTCGAACAGGAAGGTGAAGGCGTCGTAGAGGCGGTTGGTTCCCAGCCAGATGAAGCGGTTGGGGCGGGTGACGATGTCGGGCTTGAAGATGTGGGCCAGGCGCTGGCGCACCTTGGAGTTGACGCCGTCGCTGGCAATGATCAGGTCGGCGTCGGGGTAGTCCAGGTCGGAGTCGGCGTCCTGCTCGAACAGCAGCTTGACGCCCAGTTGCTCGCAGCGGGCCTGCAAGATGTTCAGGAGTTTCTTGCGGCCGATGCCCACGAAGCCGTGTCCGCCGGAGCGGATGATGCGGCCCTTGAAAATCAGTTCGATGTCGTCCCAGTGGTTGAAGGCCTGCTGCACCTCGTCGGCGGTCTGCGGGTCCCACTGGCGCATATGCTCCATGGTCTGGTCGGAGAAGACCACGCCCCAGCCGAAGGTGTCATAGGGCTTGTTGCGTTCCACCACGGTGATGTCGTGGTGGGCATCCAGCTTTTTCATCAAGAGCGCGAAATACAGGCCCGCGGGCCCGCCGCCGATGCAAACGATCTTCATGCAAGGTCTTTCGGGTGAAATTATTTGAGGCTTCAACTATTTTTGCCTGCTCCAGGCGGTGGGGTGATCAGGGGTAACCCGCGGGGGGCCTTGCTTAGAGGTTGGTTCGCTTGCCTGTGCTTGCCTGCGCTTGCCTGCACCCGGGCACGGGACGGGGGCCGGGGTGCCCGTTCTCCGGAGCTTCGCGGGCGTCTACCCTGCGGGCACACCCACCACCTCGTTGACACCACCCCCTCACCCAGGCTTGGAGGGCAACCGCGAGTGCACCTGCGCCCGGGCACCCCAACCCCCATCCCTCGTCCATCAGGGCTGGCACGCCACTAAAAAGAGCCCCATGCGCCCAGTTCCGGGTTACGAGTTCCAAGCTTCGACCACGCACTGCCTTGCCGCGTCGCGCGTCGCACACCAGGCACCAGCGAAGGTGGTTTTTGCGTTCAGCGGCGCGGGGCGTGGCCACGTGGAGGCTGGTGGATGGGGTGGGTCGGGCGCAGGTGCACTCGCGGTTGCCCTCCAAGTGGGCGTGAGGGGATGGTGTTGATGCGGGGGTGGCGGTACCTGCGGGTCAGACGCCCGCGAAGCTCCGGAGAACGACCCACCCCGTCCGCCGGCCGATGCCAACCAAGCCAGGCGCGGAAACCGCCGATACTTGACTTAATTCACCAAACAGTTAACTATTTCCACGTGTCCGCCCCAAAGCCCTCCACCCGAAAAGCGCGCGAGCCCCGGCAAGCTACTCCCCCCGCCCCAGAGAAACTGCGCGACGCCGAACGCTCGCAGGCCGCCATCCTCGCCGCAGCGACCGAGGAATTTGCACAGCACGGCCTGGGCGGCGCCCGCATGGACGGCATCGCCGGGAAGGCGCAGTTGAACAAGCGCCTGATCTACTACTACTTCCAGGACAAGGACCAGTTGTTCCAGGCGGTGCTGGAACAGTCCTACCGCCAGATCCGCGAACAGGAACGGGCCCTGAACCTGGAGGCGCTGGAGCCCGCAGCCGCCATGCGCGCGCTGGTTGAATTCACCTGGAATTACTACATCGCCCACCCGGAATTCATGACGCTGCTCAATAGCGCCAACCTGCACCGGGCCCGCCACCTGAAAACCTCGCAGCGCGCCCGCGCCCTGAATTCGCCCCTCATCGAATTGCTTGCAGACATCCTGGAGCGAGGCCGCAAGGCGGGCCAGTTCCGTGGGGGCATCGACCCGCTGCAGCTTTACATCACGATCGCCGGCATGTCGTACTTCTATCTGTCCAACAACCCTACCCTCTCGGCCATCTTCGGGCGCGACCTGATGTCCCCCAAGGCACGCAGCGAGCGCCTGTCGCACATGGGTGATGTCATCCTAGGGTATGTCCTGAGAAGCTGAGGCGCCAGCGGCGTTGACAGCGCAGGCACCCTTTCTAGAATTCACCAAACAGTTAATTAAAACGGGATTTCCGGCCCGCACCCCGGGGCGGACGCAACCCGCCACGACCAAACCCCAGTCCATAACCGAGGAGACCACCGTGCCCTTTCAACTCCAACGCCGCCACGTCATCACCGCCCTGCTCGCCTCGCTGGCCTGCACCAGCGGCTTTGCGCAAGCCCAGTGGAAGCCCACCAAGCCGATCACCCTGATCGTGCCCTGGGCGCCCGGCGGCTCGACCGACCAGGTGACGCGCGTCGCCGCCGCCGAACTGGAGAAACACCTGGGCCAGAAGATCGTGATCCAGAACCAGCCGGGCGCCTCCGGCTCGGTGGGCACCAAGAACGCCATGGCCGCCGCGCCCGACGGCTACACCTGGACCGCTGGCGCCGCCAAGGACCTGGGCACCTACCGGGTGCTGGGCATGGTCGACACCTCCATCGGGGATTGGAATCTTTATATCAACGTGGCCCACGTCGCCGTGGTCGGCGTCAATGCCGACACCCCCTACAAGAACATGACCGAGCTGCTGGCCGCCATGAAGGCGCGTCCGGGCGCGATCTCGGTGGCCACCGCCGGCGTCAATTCCAGCGGCCACTCGGCCATCGAGGCGCTGACGCGCGCCGCTGGCGTCACCTACAAGCACGTCACTTACGACGGCGGCGCCCCGGCAGCCGTGGCCGCGGCCTCGGGCGAGGCCAACCTGACCACACAGCTGGCCGCCGAACAGACCGACATGATCCGTGCCAAGAAGATCCGCCCCTTGGCCGTGGTCAGCGACAAGCCGCTGGAGATCGAGGGCTTCGGCACTGTGCCGCCGCTGTCGCAGTTCATCCCCGGCTTCAAGGACCCGATCAACTACTTCGGCATCTTCGTGCCCAAGGCCGCACCGGCCGAGGTCAAGCAGACCCTGGACCGCATCTGGAACACCGAGATGGCCAAGAGCACCGCCCTGCGCACGTACGCGCAATCGCGCGGCGCGATGTTCGCCCCCATGGCGGGCGACGAGGCACAAAAGGCGGTGATGCCCGCGATCCAGTCCTATGCCTGGACCCAGCATGCTGCCGGCAAGGCCAAGGTTTCGCCCGACACCGTCGGCATCGCCAAGCCCTGACCCGCCCGACATGAGCCAAGCTTCGGGCAGCCGTTCCGACCTCTGGGGCGGCGCGGTCTGGGTGGCCGTGGGCGCCCTCATCGCATTCGAGTCGCTGCGCATGGAGCGATTCGAGTCGATGGGGGCCACCGTCTACACCTACCCGGGATTCGTCCCGGGCCTGATCGGTGCCGTGGTGGCCCTGCTCGGGCTATTGCTGATGGCACGCGGCTGGCGGGCCAGCGCGGTGCGCGGGGACAGGGCGCCCTTTTTCAACACGCGCGTCCTGATGGCCCTGGGACTGTCCCTGGCCTACTGCCTGCTGCTGCTCACGCGGGTGCACTTCGTACTTGCCACCGCGCTCTTCGTCGCCGCCTTCACCTTCCTGTTCACGGATGCCGGACACGCAAGATCACGACGCGTGGCCGTGGCCTGCGGCAGCGGCGTGATCACCGCCTTGGTGGTGTTTTTCGTCTTCCAGGAAATCTTTCTCGTTCGTCTCCCCTGAGGCCTCGACATGCTGGATGGAGTGCTGGGCCTGGCCCAATCGATCGCCGGGTTCTGCACGCCCGAGACCATCTTCTACGCGCTGCTGTCCTGTCTGGTCGGCGTGATCATGGGTGCGCTTCCCGGCCTCACGGCCACGATGGCGCTGGCGCTCATGACCACGCTCACGCTCAAGTTGCCACCGAACCAGGCGCTCCTGATCCTGATCTGCACTTACGTCGGCGCGATCTACGGCGGCTCGCGTTCGGCCATCCTGCTCAATATCCCGGGCACACCGGCGTCTGCCGCCTCCTGCCTGGACGGCTATGCGCTCGCACGTCAGGGCATGGCCGGACGGGCCATGGGCATCGCCACCACCGGCTCGGTCATGGGCACCCTGATCGGGATGTTCTTCCTGGCCGCCTTCACTCCGGTGCTGGGCGGCATGGCGCTGAAGTTCGGCGCCTACGAATTCTTCTGGCTGGCGCTGTTCGGCGTGATCATCGCCGGCACGCTCACGGGCGACGACCCGCTCAAGGGCTGGATCGCCGGCATCGCGGGCCTGTTCATCGCTGGCATCGGCCAGGAGCCGCAGTACGGCTTCGAGCGTTTTTCCTACGGCATCCGTGACCTCGCGGGCGGCATCTCGCTGGTACCGGCGCTGGTGGGCGCCTTCGGGTTCGCCGAGTTGCTCACTGCCATCCGTGCGCGCCAGGCGCCTGTGACGATCAGCGCCTTCGACACCGTCATCCCCCGCATCGGTGACGTGCTGAAGTACTGGCGCACCATCCTGCGCTCGGGTCTGATCGGCACCGCCGTGGGCATCGTGCCCGGCGTGGGTGAAGACGTGGCCGCCTGGTCCTCCTATGCCGCAGCCAAGCGCGCCAGCAAGGAAAAGGAGCAATTCGGCAAGGGCTCGGTGGAGGGCCTGATGGCCGCCGAGACGGGCGACAACGCCTGCGTGCCGGGCGCGGTCATCCCGGTGCTGACCCTGGCCATCCCCGGCTCCGCGCCGGCGGCGGTCCTGATGGCCGCGATGATCATCCACGGCATCAAGCCCGGGCCGATGATCATGGTGGAGAACCCCACCTTCGTGTACGACGTGGTGGCCATGATGCTGTTCGCCACCCTCGGCATCCTGATCTACGGCCTCGTCCTGACCAAGGCACTGGTGCAGGTGCTGCGCGTGCCCCAGCACGTGCTGGTGCCAATCATCTTCGTGCTGTGCGCGGTGGGCAGCTTCGCCATCGCCGGCCGCATGTTCGACGTGTACGTGATGCTGGTGTTCGGCATCCTGGGCTATGGTCTGCGGCAATTCGGCTACCCGATGGCACCGCTGGTCCTGGGCATCGTGCTGGGCGACCTGCTGGAGAAGAACCTGCGCCGCGCCCTGATCCTGTCGGACGGCGACCTCGTGCCCTTCTTCACCCGGCCGATCTCCGCGGTGGTGGCCGCCATGATCTTCGCCACGATTGCCTGGAAGATCTGGTCCATGCGCAAGGCCAGGCAAGACTCGGCGGTCATTGCATGAAGCTCGCCCTCTGCAACGAGGTCCTGCGGCACCTGTCCCTGGACGCGCAGTGCGAAATGGCGGCTCAACTGGGCTATCAGGGCCTGGAAGTCGCGCCCTTCACGTTGTTCCAGGACGCTCGCGAGCTCGACGAGCGCCTGGCAGCCCGGGCTCGGGCGTCGGCGCAGGCCCAGGGGCTGCTGATTTCCAGCCTGCACTGGCTGCTGGTGAAACCCGAAGGCCTGTCCATGGTCACCCCCGATGAGGGCGTGCGACAGGCCACGCTGGACTGGATCCGCCGCCTGATCGCCTTCGCACAGCACTGCGGCGCCAGGGTGCTGGTGCACGGTTCGCCCGCGCAGCGCAATCCGCAGGCCGGCCAGTCCCTCGCGGACGCTCACGCGCGCCTGGAAGACAGCCTGCGCCGCCTCGCGCCCTGGGCCCAGGCGGCCGGCGTCACCTACTGCCTGGAGCCGCTTTCGCGCGTCGAAACATCCGTGGTGAACACCGTGCAGGAAGCCGCGCAGATGATCGCGCGCGTCGGCTCGCCCGCCGTGCGGACCATGCTGGACGCGAGCGCCGCCTCGCAAGCCGAATCGGAACCGATCGCGCAGGTGCTGGCGCGCCACCTGGACACGGGCGACATCGCCCACGTGCAGGTCAATGACAAGAACCGCCGTGGCCCGGGCCAGGGCGACACCGACCTGTTGCCGCTGGTGCGTGTGCTGCGCGAACGGCAGTACACGGGCTGGGTGGCGGTGGAACCGTTCGAATACCGCCCTGACGGCGCCACCACCGCGGCGTTTTCCGCGGGTCACATGCAGGCGCTGTGGAGGGCCACCGCATGACGCGTCGCCCACCCCTGGCCTTCGCCGTGCGCGAGATCGCCGCCTTCCAGCGGCCGGTCACGATGCGCATGCCGTTCCGATTCGGCGCTGCCACCGTCACCGCCTGCCCGCAGGCCTTTGTGCGGGTGCTGCTGGAGGTGGGCGGACGCGAAGTCGAGGGCGCCAGCGCCGAGCTCATGGTGCCCAAGTGGTTCGACAAGTCCCCCGCGCTCACGCACGAGGACAACTTCAACCAGCTGCGGCGTGCGGTGGCCGCCGCGCGCGAGACCTACCTTGCAGCGCCCGTGGCCGCCAGCGCCTATGCCCTGTCGGCCGGCCCGGGGGCGCAGGCTATCGCAAGGAGCGTGGCCGACGGCCTGCCGCGCCTGGCGGCGCAATTCGGCCCCGCCCTGGTGGACAAGGCCATCGCCGACGCGGTGTTGCGCGCGCGCGGGCTGGACTGGGTCAGCGGCTTGCAGGCCGGCGTATTGGGTGACCCGTGGTCGGCCTCGATCCGCCTGGTGCGCCCCGACAGCGTCTGGCTGCGGCACACCGTGGGCCTGGCCGACCGGCTGGAGGTCGACGACGCCGGCACGCCGCTGGACGACGGACTGCCCGACACGCTGCAAGACGCGATCACCCGCTACGGCCTGCGCTATTTCAAGTTGAAGCTGTGCGGCCAGCCCGAAGCCGACGTGGAGCGCCTCACGCGCATCGAACGCCTGCTGGCGCGCGTGCCGGATTACCGCGTCACGCTCGATGGGAACGAGACCTATGCCAGCGTCGCCCAGATCGAGGCGCTGTTCGACACGCTGGCAGGCCAGCCCGCGACGGCGCGGCTGGTGCGGCGCACCCTGCTGCTGGAGCAACCCCTGCCGCGTCACCTGGCCTTGCAGCAGTCGCTGGCGGGCGCCCGCATTCCGGTGCCCGTGATCCTGGACGAATCGGACGACGACGACGCCGTGCTGGCGCAGGGCCTGGCCCAGGGCTACCGCGGCATCTCCAGCAAGGCCTGCAAGGGCATCTACCGCTCGCTGGCCCATGCGGCGCACCTGCGCGATCGCCCCGGCCACATCCTCTCGGGCGAAGACCTCACCTGCCAGGCAGGCCTGGCCGTGCAGCAGGACACGCTGCTCGCGGCCAGTCTGGGCGTCACCCACATCGAACGCAACGGCCACCACTACGTCGGCGGCTTCGGCGCGGCCACCACCGAAGAAGCCCGTGGCTTCCTGCGGGCCCACCCGGGCCTGTACCAGGACAGCCCGCAGGGCGTGCGCTTGCGGGTGCAGGACGGCCGCCTGGACCTGCGCAGCCTGCACGCCATCGGCTTTGCGCATTCGGCGTCCCCGCACTGGGACACGCTGGAGCCACTGGCGACCTGACCCGCGCGTCCCGCATCCGGACCTCCAAGGAACCCCCATGACCACCCAGAAACTCGGACTCATCATGCACGGCGTCACCGGCCGCATGGGGATGAACCAGCACCTGATTCGCTCCATCGTCGCCCTGCGCAAGGAAGGCGGCGTGAAGCTGTCCAACGGCACGCGGGTGATGCCCGACCCGATCCTGATCGGGCGCGACAGCGCCAGGATCGAAGCCCTGGCCCGCGCGCACGGCATCGAGCGTTTCGGCACCAACCTGGACGCGGCGCTCGCCAGCAAGGACGACACCGTCTTCTTCGACGCCGGCACCACGCAGATGCGCCCCACCCTCCTGGCCAAGGCCCTGCGCGCCGGCAAGCATGTGTACTGCGAAAAGCCCATCGCCACCAACCTCAACGAGGCGGTGGAGATCGCGCGCCTGGCGCAGTCCTCGGGCCTCAAGCACGGCGCGGTGCAGGACAAGCTGTTCCTGCCTGGACTGCGCAAGCTGGACATGCTGCGACGCGCGGGCTTCTTCGGAAAGATGCTGAGCGTGCGCATCGAGTTCGGCTACTGGGTGTTCGAGGGCGACCTGCAACCGATCCAGCGCCCCTCCTGGAACTACCGCACGGAAGATGGCGGCGGAATCATCCTGGACATGATCTGCCACTGGCGCTATGTGCTGGACAACCTCTTTGGCGAGGTGCAGTCCATCAGCTGCCTGGGCGCGACCCACATCCCCCAGCGCTGGGACGAGGTGGGCAAGCCCTATGCCGCCACCGCCGACGACGCCGCCTACGCCACGCTCGAACTCAAGGGCCACCAGGGCGAGCGCGTGATCGCGCAGGTCAATAGCTCCTGGACGACCCGCGTGCGCCGCGACGACCTGGTTACCTTCCATGTGGACGGCACGCACGGTTCCGCGGTCGCGGGCCTGACCGATTGCCGTGCGCAAAGCCGCGTGAACACCCCGCGCCCGGTTTGGAACCCTGACGTCCGTCAGCCCCTGGACTTCTTCGACCAGTGGCAGGACGTGCCCGACACCGAGACCTACGACAACGGCTTCAAGATCCAGTGGGAGCACTTCATCCGCCATGTGGTGGAAGACGCCCCCTACCGCTGGACGCTGCCCGAGGGCGCCAAGGGCGTCCAGCTGGTGGAAGCCGCGCTGCAAAGCTGGAAAGAGCGGCGCTGGATCGACGTGCCCGCGATCAAACTTTGAGAGAACCCCCATGACGCGCCTCACACTGGTCAACGACCGGGGCCGGCTCGCCCCCTACACCTTGCAGGGTCAGGTGCTGCCTGCACCCGCCAAGGGCGTGGCCTTCAACCGCATCGCGTATTCGGCCGCCCACGTGGTGGCCGACCCGCGCGCCGCCATCGACCCCTGGCTGCAATGCGCCATCGACTGGGACGCCACGGTGGCCTACCGCCAGCGCCTGTGGTCACTGGGCCTGGGCGTGGCCGAGGCCATGGACACCGCGCAGCGGGGCATGGGCCTGGACTGGCCCACCTCGCTGGAGTTGATCCGCCGATCGCTGGACGCCGCGAAGTCGGCACCCGGCGCGCGCATCGCCAGCGGCTGCGGCACCGACCACCTGAATATCGACGCCGTGCGCTCCATTGACGATGTGATCCGGGCTTATGAAGAACAGATGGCCGCCATCGAGGCCCTGGGCGGACGCCTGATCATCATGGCCAGCCGGGCGCTCGCCCGTGTGGCGAAATCGCCCGCGGATTACGAGCAGGTCTACGACCGCGTGCTGCGCCAGGCGCGCCAGCCGGTGATCCTGCACTGGCTTGGCGACATGTTCGACCCGGCGCTGGCCGGCTACTGGGGCGCGCGCGACGCCGATACCGCGATGGACACGGCCGTCGGCATCATCCAGGCACATGCGTCCAAGGTAGACGGCGTGAAGATCTCGCTCCTGGACAAGGACAAGGAAATCGCGATGCGCCGGCGCCTGCCCGCGGGCGTGCGCATGTACACCGGCGACGACTTCAACTACGCCGAACTGATCGAGGGCGACGGCGCGGGCACCGAGGACGTGCATGGCAAGAGCGATGCGCTTTTGGGCATCTTCGACGCGATCGCGCCGGCGGCCAGCGCCGCGCTCAGCGCCCTGGCGCTAGGCGATTCCAGGAAGTTCCATGACATCCTGGGCCCGACGGTGCCACTCTCGCGGCACATCTTTCGCGCACCCACGCGTTTCTACAAGACCGGCGTGGTGTTCATGGCCTGGCTCAATGGCCACCAGGGCCACTTCAGCATGGTGGGTGGCCAGCAAAGCACCCGCAGCCTGCCGCACCTGTGCGAGATCTTCCGCCTGGCGGACCAGGCGAACCTGCTGGAGCAACCCGATCTCGCCACGCACCGCATGCAGTCGCTGCTGGCGGTGCACGGCGTGACCTGACCCGCAAGGCCTGGCGATGCGTGACTTCACCCGGGATATCCAGTGGCTGTCCATCAACACCGCCACGGTGCGCAAGCAGTGGACGCTGGACAAGATCATCGACGGGTGCGCGCGCCGCGGCATCCGCGCCATCAGCCCCTGGCGCGACCAGGTGGCCGCCATCGGCCTGGACGCCACCGCGCGCCTGCTGAAGGACACCGGCATCGTCCTGAGCGGCTACTGCCGTGGCGGCTTCTTCCCCGCCAGCACCACGCAGGGCCTGCGCGACGCGCTGGACGACAACCGCCGCGCCATCGACGAAGCCAAGACCCTGGACGCCCCCTGCACCGTGCTGGTGGTGGGCGCCCTGCCTGGCGCCCTCACGGGCCAACCCGAGTCCAAGGACATCGCGCTCGCGCGCAGCCAGGTGCACGACGGCATCGCCGCCACGATGGAGTACGCCCGCGAGGTGGGCATGTCCCTGTCCATCGAGCCCTTGCACCCGATGCAGGCCGCTGAGCGCGCCTGCGTGAACACCCTGGAGCAGGCGCTGGACCTGTGCGACGCCATCGACCCTTCCGGCAGCGGCATGCTGGGCGTGGCGGTCGACGCCTACCACGTATGGTGGGATCCGAAGCTGCCATCCCAGATCGCACGCGCCGGCGCCCGCCGCCTGCACGCCTGGCATGTCTGCGACTGGCTCACGCCCACCACCGACCTGGTCAGCGACCGCGGGATGATGGGCGACGGCGTGATCGAGCTGCGCAAGATCCGCGGCTGGCTGGAAGACGCCGGCTATGCAGGCTTTGCGGAAGTCGAGATCTTTTCCGAGAAGGACTGGTGGCAGCGCCCGGGCGACGAGGTGCTGGACACCTGCGTCGAGCGGCACCTGCGGTGTGTCTAGCTCACAGGCAAATCAGGCGATCAACACCTGGGCCGAAATCCCCATCTGCTGGTTCAGTCGCCGGATCATTCCCAGGGTCAAGGGACGTTTCCGATTCAAGATCTCATAGACACGGTTGCTCTTGCCGATGATCGGCTCGAGGTCCTTGATGGTCAGTCCACTTTGCTCCATCCGAAATTTGATCGCTTCGACGGGATCGGGCGGACCGATCTTGACGTGCCGCGCTTCATAAGCCTGTACGAGGGTGACCAGCACGTCCAGACGATCGCCTTCTGGGGTTCCGAGTTCCGGATCGGACTCCATGAGGATCGAGATTTCCTTGAGGGCGGCCTTGTAATCGGTCTTGGTGCGAACGGGTCGAATTTCCATGATTGCGCTCCTGGTTCTTTCAGGTCTGGTCGACCGACTCGGCATCCACGCGGTTGTATTCCTTGTGGGTACCGACGAATTTCACATACACAATCTGCAGCTTGTAAGCCACCGCGACGATAAGCCGATAGTCGTTGCCCTTGATGTTGAAAACCACCCAGCGGTTCTTCAGCACACTGGCATTGCGATATGTGGCCTTGATGTCTGCCGGTTGGCTCCAGGTGGCCGTCACAGCCTCCTCGTACCAGGCCTTCAGGGGTTGCTCGGCGTCCGGGTGTTTCTCCCAGAACGACCTCAAGGTCGAGACCGCAATCACACGCATGCTGCAGTATAGTCCCAAATTGGGACTACCCGTGGAAGCCAGCGGTCGCCCATCGGGGCCGGCAATTCAGTCTGAAAGCCCCCGGCTAGGGGGTTCGGCTCCGCCGCGCGCCTGCCGCCAACTCCCCGACACGATGCGCGCCTGCGGCGGCCAGTCCTGGGCATGGACGTAGGTCCACGCCAGGCAGGTGCTGCCGTCGGCATCGAGCGTCACCTCGATTAATTGGCGCTCATACAGGTTGCCCGGCGCACCGGGCCCCGCATAACCCTCGAGTTCATCCATCGAACGCAGGGCGGCCTGCAGATCGCGCGGCACGATCACCTCGCCGTGGACCCGCGAGTCGCCATCTGTCGGCGGCCGCATCGCCGGCCAGCCCTCGCCGGTATCGAACAGGGCACCGCGCACCCAGCCCGCGCGCACGCTCTCCAGCCCGTGGCGGACCACCACCGCGTGGTTGCATTCACCCCGCATCAAGGTGCCGTAAACGAAGAAGGCGCGCACCGCGCCAGGTGAAGGATCGTGGGTCATGCAGTGATCTCGGAGGTCCAGTAACGGCCCCGAGCCCGCCACCAGACGTAAGTTCTGCGGCTGAGTTTGCCACCACGGCCACTCTCAGCGTATTTGCTTACCCATGGCAGAGCTTTCCTACATCCCTGTCGGACATTGCCTACACCATTCGCGCCTCTCGCTGAGGCAGGCGCCGCGGCGGACCTGCATGCCCGCACCGGGCACGCCTGGGTCCAGTGCCCGGACATCCACGCCACCCCAGCACGTCTGTCAACACGGTCCCAGGTCACGGCCTCCGGTCGGTCCCGATCGTCAACTTTCACTTTGTTGTACATGAAAAGACGCATTTTTCTGCAAGGCGGTTCGTCCACCGTGGTCCTGGCCCTGGCCGGTTGCGGGGGCGATGGTGGCGAGGCCAGCCTGGCCGCCACCGACGATGCGGCCCTCCTGGCCGCCAAGGCTCCCAAGCCGCCCAAGGCACCGGTCACTGAGCCCGACCCGGCGCCGCAACCGTCCGAACCGGCCGCGGGCGGCTCCGGCTACCCCTTCGGCTCGCGCAAGGACCTCGTAGGCGGCCGCTACCCCTACGGGATCATGCCCACCGGCACCACCGCTTCGGCGATGGATACCCGCATCAAGACCTGCTACGAAGCCTGGAAGGGCGCGAACCTGAGGAAGTCGCCCACCTTCACGGCCAATGTGGGCATCTACGCCGGGCGCACGATCAGCGACGCCTACCACGTGCGCTGGCCTAACAACATCTATGCCACGGTCTCCGAGGGCGTGAGCTACGGCATGCTGATCATGGTGCTGATGGCAGGCCACGATGCGCAGGCGCGCACGTATTTCGACGGCATGTTCAAGACCGCGCGCGGGCGTCCCGCCTATGGCCACATGAACGCGGGCAAGCCCGCGGGCGCCTACCTGCACGAGTGGCGCCTGGCGATCAATATGGACAGCGCCGGCGAGGGCTGGAATGCGACGGACGGCGACCTGGACATCGCCCAGGCGCTGCTGATGGCGCACCGCCAGTGGGGATCGACCGGCGCGATCAACTACCGCCAGGAAGCGATCAACACCATCAACGCGATGAAGGCGATCAACTTCGCGCCCTCGGGCGAGCCGCGCGGCCCGCAGCGCGAGAACACCCGCACCTCGGACCACATGATCGGGCACTTCCGCGCATTCAGGAAAGCCACCGGCGACGCCTTCTGGGACAAGGCGATCGACCGCTGCCACGCGCTGATCACAGGCATCATCGCCCGCTACTCGCCGGTCGCGAAACTGCAACCGGGCTTCATCGTGGACTGCATGAGCCAGCCCGCGCCCTCGCCGGGCTATCTGGTCGAAGGACCCTACGAGGGCATCTACGACGGCAACGCGGTGCGCAACCCGTGGCGCTGGGGAACGGATTACATCTATTCGGGCGACACGCGCTGGAAGACGATCATCAACGACATGACCACCTTCCTGAAGCGGGACTGCAATGGCGATCCCTTCACCATCGCCGGCCTGTACAACCTCAATGGCACCGCCAACGGCGGCCGCTATTTCTCGGAGATCACGGTCGGGCCGCTGACCGTGGGCTGCATGGTCGACGCCGCGCACCAGGACTTCCTGAACACCCTCTGGAGGACCAACACCGAGAACTTCACCACCGACTACTACGACTCGGAGCTGCAGCTGATTCCGCTGATCGTGGCGTCGGGCAATTGGTGGAATCCGTAAGCACCCGCAGACTCGATTCCAAGGGGCCCCGCAAGGGCCCCTTTTTCTCGAGTCCGCGCGCTCGAGGCGACGCGTGCCCCGGAGAGGGCGGGTGCAGAAAAATCTCCTGGTTTTCCACCGCGGCAAAGTTGCAAATAACCGACACCACTGCACCCCGCCCGGTGCTACTTTTGCACCCGATGAAAACGCTTTGGGACATCTCACCGCCCGTCAGCGGCGCCAGCCCGGTCTTCCCGGGCGACACCCCCTATCAGCAGGCCTGGGCCGCCACGCTGGACGAAGCCTGCCCGGTCAACGTGAGCCGCATCACGCTGTCACCCCATGTGGGCGCCCATGCCGACGCCCCGCTGCACTACGACCCACAGGGCCAGGCGATTGGCGAGGTGGGCCTTTCCCCTTACCTGGGTCCCTGCCGCGTGATCCACGCGCTCGGGGGTGGTCCCCTGGTCACCTGGGAGCGCCTGGCGCACCGGATCGACGCCAGCCTGCCGGCGCGCGTACTGGTGCGCACCTACGCCCGCATGCCGCAAACGCAATGGGACCCGGCGCTGCGCGCCTTCGCGCCTGAGACGCTGGAACGCCTGGCCGACCTGCGGGTCGTCCTGGTGGGGATCGATTCCGCCAGCGTCGACCCGGCGGACAGCAAGCCACTGGCCAGCCACCAGGTTCTGCGCCGGCGGCAGATGCGCGTGCTGGAGAACCTGCTCCTCGATGACGTTCCCGAGGGAGATTACGAACTCATCGCCCTGCCCCTGCGCCTGACCCAGGCCGATGCCTCACCCGTTCGGGCCGTGCTTCGCAGCCTGTAGCCCCTGGAAATCCGCCATGCCCCTCACCCTCGAACTCTGTCGCGCGCTCGACGCCCAAGACCCGCTGGCCCCCCTGCGCCGCCTGTTTCACATGCCCTCCGGCGTGATCTACCTGGATGGCAACTCCCTGGGACCGCTGCCCGTCGCCACCGCTGACCGCCTCAAGGCCGTGGTCGAACAGGAATGGGGCGAGGGCCTGATCCGCAGCTGGAACAGCGCCGGCTGGTTCCTGCAGCCCCAGGCCCTGGGCCGGCGCATCGCGGCGCTGGTCGGCGCTGGGGAAGACGAGGTCGTGGCCACCGACACCACCTCGGTCAACCTGTTCAAGGTCCTGAGCGCCGCGATGGCCAGCGTGGGCGCGCGCGACCCGAAGCGCCGGCGCCTCGTGAGCGAGCGCAGCAACTTTCCGACCGACCTGTACATCGCCCAGGCCCTGTGCGAGCAGCATGGCTGGACGCTGGACCTGGTGGCGAATGTCGCCGCCCTGCCCGCGGCGCTGGGGCCCGACACCGGCCTCCTGATGCTCACGCACGTGAACTACCGCACCGGCGCGATGCACGACATGGCAGCCGTCACCGCGGCGGCCCACGCGGCGGGCGCCCTGTGCGTCTGGGACCTGGCCCACAGCGCGGGCGCGGTGCCGGTGGACCTGCGTGGCGCGAACGCCGACTACGCGGTGGGCTGCGGCTACAAGTACCTCAATGGCGGCCCCGGCGCGCCGGCCTTCGTGTGGGCGCATGCGCGCCATGCCGGCACCTTCAGGCAGCCGCTGGCCGGCTGGTGGGGCCATGCCGCGCCCTTTGCCTTCACGCCCGACTACCAGCCCGCGCCCGGCATCAACCGGTTCCTGTGCGGCACCCAGTCGGTGCTGGCGATGGCCGCCCTGGACTGCGGCCTGGCCACGCTGGAAGCGGCGCAATCCGCCGGCGGCCTGCAGGCCCTGCGCCGCAAGTCGCTGGCCCTCACCGACACCTTCATGACCCTGGTCGAGGAACGCTGCGCCGGCCACGGGCTGGAAATCGTCACACCGCGCGCGCACGCACAGCGCGCTTCGCAGGTGAGTCTTTCGCGCGCCAGCGGCGCCCACGCCATCGTGCAGGCCCTGATCGCCCGCCAGGTGATCGGGGACTTCCGAGCCGGTGATGCGGCAGCGGGCGAGCCCGATATCCTGCGCTTTGGCTTCACGCCCTTGTACCTGGGCTTTGAGGACGCCTGGCACGCCGCCGAGCACCTGCGCCAGGTGCTGGAGACCGGCGAGTGGCAGCAGGCGCACTTTCAGCAGCAGCACGCCGTCACCTGAAGGAAGGAGACCGACATGCGACCCGAAGACATCGTCCACGCGGAAAACGCGCAGCTCGATCTGAGTCGCAGCATGAGTTATGGCGACTACCTGCACCTGGACGCCGTCCTGAGTGCGCAGCACCCGCTCTCGGGCAAGCATGACGAGATGCTGTTCATCATCCAGCACCAGACCAGCGAGCTGTGGATGAAGCTGATGCTGCACGAGCTGCAGGCTGCGATCGGCTGCGTGGCCCGCGACGAACTGCCTGCCGCCTTCAAGATGCTGGCGCGCATCTCGCGGATCATGGAACAACTGGTGCACGCCTGGGACGTGCTGGCCACGATGACGCCTCCCGAGTACAGCGCCATCCGCCCTTCGCTGGCCAATTCCAGCGGATTCCAGAGTTTCCAGTACCGCTGCATCGAGTTCGCACTGGGCAACAAGAACGCGGCGATGCTCAAGCCCCATGCCCACCGACCCGAGACGCTGGCGCTGGTGGAGGCGGCCTATCGCGCGCCGTCGCTCTATGACGAATCCTTGCGGCTGCTGGGCCGGCGCGGGCTGCCGGTGCCGCCCGAAAGCCTGGACCGCGACTGGTCGCAGCCGCACCAGGCCAGCGAAGCCGTCGAGGCGGCGTGGATCCGCGTCTACCGCGACCCCGAGGCCCACTGGGACCTCTATCAATTGGGAGAGGAGCTGACCGACCTGGAGGACGCCTTCCGCCTCTGGCGCTTTCGCCATGTGACCACCGTGGAGCGCGTGATCGGCTTCAAGCGGGGCACCGGCGGCACCGGCGGCGTGTCCTACCTGCGCAAGATGCTGGACGTGGTGCTGTTTCCGGAGATCTGGAGCCTGCGCACGCACCTGTGAGCGCGCTCGGACAGACGGCGGGTGGGGCGCTTCAAGGCGCCTGCCTGGGCCCCCAGATCGAGCGGCAGTCCGTCAGGCGTAGGCGGCGCACAAGTCACCCTCGGCCTGCATCCGCTCGAAGCCGCTGTAATCCGGCGTCCACGCGCAGGCTGCCTCCCGGGTGAGGTCCGCCAGGCCTTGCAGGGTCTGCAGGCCCTCGGTGCGCAGCACCTCCCGGCACGCCGGCAGGTCCGGGTACCGCTGCAGGGCGCCCGCCCAGATGGCGCGCCCGGCCAGGAAGCCGTGGGCCCCCGCGGCATAGGCGTAACGCATCACGCGCAGGAACTGCGCGGGCGTCACCCCAGCGGACAGCATCACCCAGGGCACGCCCGCCTCGCGGCAGATCCGGCCCATCTCGTCGAACCCGGCCTGCGCAGCCTGGTGCGCGGACACGTCATCGGGCGCGGGCAAGCCGGCGCCGGGCAGCGGGCTTTCCAGCTTGAACAGGTCGACACCGTATTCGGGCTTGGCGAATTCGCGCAGGCTGTCGATCACGTGCTGTGCGCCCTGCCCGGGCGGCGTCGGATCCGCCTGTCCCTGAAAGGGATAGGTCAAGAGCTCCAGCACGCAGGCGATGTCATGGCGGTGGCAGGCCTGACCCACCTCGCGCACATACGCGCGCTGGTGGGCCCGCACCTCGGGCGCCGCGTCCGGGCGCCACCAGGCCAATACCTTCACGCCGTCACCGCCGGCGCGCTTGATCTTCTCCACGCTCCAGTCGGGAATGGAATGCGACAGCCGCCCGCCCGGGGTGTCGCGAAAGCGGTGGTCCTCCAGCGTCACCAGGAGGCCGGTGCGCGCTGGCAGGCAGGCCAGGGCGGCAGGCAGGGCGTAGTTCGGGTCCAGCAGCATGGCGCTGGCGTGGGGCCCCAGGGTCTCTACCAGCAGGCGCTTGGCGGCCAGCATGTCCTGAAAGCGCACCTGCGAAGGCGCGATGCCCAGGCGGGCCGCCAGCATCTGGGCGATGGGTGGGCGCTGGTCCAGGGCCACCATCGTGAAGTGTCCCGCCTCGTTGGACAGGCGCTGCAAGCCGCGCAACTTTCCGAGCTTCAGGGGTGCGACGGACATGACGGGGGCTCCTTCGGGGATGGACGGCGGCGGGCGCGCGCTCAGAGCGGGCGCAGCAACCGCAGGGCCGCATGCCAGCCCAGTTGGACGATCTCGGCCACCTCGGACCGGTCCGCCCCCTGGTCACCGGCACGCTGGCACACCTGCGGGCTGGGGATCGTCAGGGCCCGACCGCCACTGAGCGCCTTGACCTGCGCCTGGCAGGCCCGCTCCAGGAACATGATGTTGTGGAACGCCTTGGCGATGGAATCGCCCGCAGCCACCAGCCCGTGATTGCGCAGGATCATGACGTCGTGCGGCCCCAGGCTGCGCGCCAGGCGCGCGCGCTCGTCCAGGTCCAGGGCCACGCCCTCGTAGTCGTGGTACCCGATGCGGTTGTAGAACTTCAGGGCGTGCTGGCTGATCGGCAACAGCCCCTCGGCCTGGCAGGAGACGGCGATGCCGTCAGGCGTGTGCGTGTGCACCACGCAGGCCAGGTCATGGCGCGCCTCATGGATCGCGGAATGCACGGTGAAGCCCGCCAGGTTGATGCGCGACGTCGCGGGGTCCTGGCCTTCGACCAGCCGCCCCTGCAGGTCGACCTTCACCAGGTCCTGCAGCCGCATCTCGTCGAACAGCACGCCATAGCGGTTGATCAGGAAATGATCCGCCACGCCCGGCACGCGCGCACTGATGTGGGTGTCGATCAGGTCGGTCATCCTGAAATGCGCCATCAGACGGTAGAAAGCGGCCAGGTCCTCACGGACCCGGGCTTCGGCAGGGGAGATGGCGGGCGTCGTGGCCATGCGGGTTCCGTGCAGGGCCGGTCCTCAGGGGCGCGCCACCACGCGGTCCACCACCTCGCACAGGCGGGCCAGGCGCACCGCCGCGTCCTGGGCCAGCGCGCGCGGGATGTCGGGGCTGCCGATCACGTTGCGCCACACCGCGCGCCCGGCCAGGAAACCGCTGGCGCCCTCGCGGCAGGCCCATTCGACCGCCTGCGGAAAATCATCGGGCGTCACCCCGGACGACAGCACCACCCAGGGGCCACGGATGGTGCGCGTGAGGCGCGCGCTGGCCTCGCGCACCGCGCGCTCGCCGCCCTTGCCATGCAGGGGTACTTCGGCCTTGTACAGGTCCGCGCCCAGGTCACCCAGTTCCTCGGCGGCCGCCTGGATACCGTCGTTCACGTCCCATGGCCGTCCGTCGCGCGGCTTGCGTGAAACGGGCTCGACGATGCTCAAAAGCCCCGCCTGTCGGCAACGCGCCACGAAGTCCTGCACCATGCGCTGGCGCGCCGCAGCGCTTTCGTCGGGGCGCCACAGCACCAGGAGCTTCAGGGCCACGGCACCGTCGGCCTTGACGGCCTGCGGATCGACCGCTTCGTCGATGCGCACGTCGGAGACGATCTCGTCGGCGCTGGGTATGAATTCGTCGGCCGCGGCAATCAGTCCGCAACCCGGCGCCACGGCCTTGTGGTCCACCGCCGCGCGCCAGGCGAACTGCCGGTCGATCAGGACGGCGGACGCCAGCGGCGTGAGGGCACGCAGCGCTGCCAGCTTGAAATCCGTGAGCTGCCGGTCGCTCACCGGGGCCTTCTGGGTCTCGGCAAACATGGCACGCATCGACTCGCGCTGGTCGATGGCCAGCATGGCGAAGGCGCCCGAGGGGCGGGTCAACGCTTTGAATTTGTCAGGCGTGGCCACGGGTATCTCCTGCGTGAAGTTTGGGAACCTGGATCAATTCGGTCTTGTTCAACTTGAGCAGCTTCTTCAGGCCCACCGGCGGCGGCTTGTCGGTATAGAGCTGGTCGATATCCCCGACATGGCCCACCAGCACCGAGGCGCTGCGACCGAACTTGCTGTGGTCGACCACCAGGATGCTGCGGCGTGATCGCTTGATCATGAGGCGCACGATGGCCGCCTCATGCTCGTAGTAGTCCAGGATGTGGCCTTCGGCATCGATCCCGCCGGCGCTGAAGATGCAGACGTCGGGCCGGTAGCTGGCGACGGCCTCAAGGGTCATGGGACCCGTGGCACCCAGGTTGCGCGGATCCAGCCGCCCGCCCAGCACCACGACGTCGAAGCCGGACTGCCGGGCCAGCACCTGGGCGGCCTCGGTGTGGTTGGTGATCACCTTGAGCCCACTGCGCACGGTCAGCGCACCGGCCATGGCCAGCATCGTGGTGCCCAGGGCGAGAAAGACCGAGCTCTTGTCGGACACCGAGTGGGCCACGGCCTGCGCCAGGCTGGCCTTGGCGTCCGCGAAATCAGAGCGCCGCGCGTCGTAATCGGTGTTGATGACGCTAGAAGGAATCGACGCCCCCCCGTGATGGCGCACCACGCGCCCCTCGTCGGCCAGCGCGTTCAAGTCGACCCGCAGGGTCTGGGGCGTGACCTGGAAGCTGGCGACCAGGGCCTCGATCGGCACGTAGCCTGCCTGCTTGACCAGGGCCAGGATCTTCTCGCGCCGCGCGCGGGGCGACAGGGCTTCAGGCATGACGGTTCCCGGCGGGCCTCAGCATGGCTGCGCCTCCATGAAGGCCGTGACCTCGTCGTGGCGCGGCAGGAGGGCCCAGTCGTGGTCGCGGGTGCACTTGAGGCTCGCGGCCGCGCCGGCATAGCGCGCAGCCTGCGGCCAGTCCAGCCCGCGCGCCAGGGCCATGGCGTAGGCGCCATGGAACACGTCGCCCGCGCCGTTGGTATCCACCGCCGCGACGCGCGGCGCCGCGAAGGCCTGCACCTGCCCGGCGTGGCAAAAGAGGCTGCCTCGCTCGCCCAGCGTCACACCAACCACCCCGCCGGGTCGGGTGGCCAGCTGCCGCAGGGCCTGCTCGGGCGGCAGCCCCTCGCACTGCTGCGACAGCCCGCGCTCGGAAAAGATCACATGGTCGGCCAGCGCCATCAGCGCACCCACCGCCTGCGGATTGCCGGCATCGGCATCCAGCACCCGCGGGATGCCCAGCGCACCGGCTGCCTCGTACAGGGCGCGTGCGCCCTCGACCCATCGGAAGTCGGCATGCACCGCGCCCGCGCCGCGCAGGGTCTGCAGGGGCAGCCAGTCGGCGGCTGCGTCGAGCCGGCCGGTGTAGACCGCCAGCATCCGCTCGCCGGTGTCGTCCACGATCACGGCGGACACCGGGGACTCGGCGCCGGCGGTCACATGCAGCCGGGGCTGCACGCCCCGCTGGCGCAAGGCGCGTTCGGCCTCCTGCCCGGTTCCGTCGTCACCGACGCGTCCCCAGAATTCCACATCCCCCCCCAGCGCCGCCGCCGCAGCGGCCGCCGTGGCCGCCATGCCGCCGAAACGCGTGCGCAGGCTGCTGCAGGTCAGCTTCTGGGGGGTGGGCGGAATCCGCGGAACACGAAAGACGAGGTCCTTGACCAGGATGCCCAGGCAGACGAGTCGGCTCATGTCATTCGCTGTCCGCTCGCGCTTTCAAACAGGTGGTGCTCGCGCGGGTTCCAGGCCAGGCCCACACGCGCGCCCAGCGTCAGCGGCGAGGCGCCGATCACCCGGGCGATCAGCTTGTGGTCGCCCGCGCGGACGGTGACCAGCGTGTCGGCGCCCAGGGGCTCGATCAGCGTCACCTCGCCGCGCACCAGGGCGGCGGCGTCGGCCACGATGGACAGGTTTTCGGGGCGGATGCCCAGTTCGGCAGCGCCTGACGCGGCACCGCCGTCCGCGATCGACGCGCCCCCGGGCAACTCGATGCGCCCGCCACCCAGGGTCACCGGCAGGAAGTTCATCGGCGGAGAGCCCAGGAAGCTCGCGACGAACCGCGACACCGGCGCGTTGTACAGCGCCAGTGGCGTCCCGAGCTGCTCGATCTCGCCCTTATTGAGAACGACGATCCGGTCAGCCATGGTCATGGCCTCCACCTGGTCGTGGGTCACGTACACCGAGGTCGTCTTCAGGCGCTGGTGCAGTGCCTTGATCTCCGAGCGCATATCCACGCGCAGCTTGGCGTCGAGGTTGGACAACGGTTCGTCAAACAGGAACACCTGCGGGTTGCGCACGATGGCCCGTCCCATGGCCACGCGCTGGCGCTGGCCGCCCGAGAGCTCGCGCGGCTTGCGTTCCAGGAGCGGGCCGATCTGCAGGACGGCGGCGGCCTCGTCGATGCGACGCTTGATCTCAGCTTCGGGGTAGCCGCGCATCTTCAGGCCGAAGCCCATGTTCTTGCGCACCGACATGTGCGGATACAGCGCGTACTCCTGGAACACCATGGCGATATCGCGCTTGCTCGGGTGCAGGTCGTTGACCGGCTTGTCGTTGATGCGGATCTCGCCGGATTCAAAGCTCTCCAGGCCCGCGATCATGCGCAGGAGCGTGGACTTGCCGCAACCCGAGGGCCCGACGAACACCAGGAACTCGCCGGCGTGGATCTCGACGCTCAGGTCCCGTATGACCTTGACGTCGCCGTAGTTCTTCTTGACGTTGCGGATGGAGACACCCGCCTGCGTGGATTCAGTCATGGAAATGGAGTTGGGGCTTGAGGCGGTCACCGGCCGCGAATTGCGCAAACAGCGTATCCAGGCCCTCCAGGGGCACCTGGGCATCGACCAGGCGCTCGAAGCGCGAACGCCCCTTGCGCAGGATCTCGATGTTCTCGGGGTAGTCGCTGACCGGAAAATAGAAGGAGCGGATGCAGTAGAAATCCTTGCGCCGGATCGCCTTGGTCTCCTGGATCTGCCAGGCGTCGGACTCCCCCAGCTGCACCACCGCGCCCAGCGGCCGCACGGCCTCCAGGGCACTCTGGCGCCCGGCATCCTTGCCGCTGCATTCGAGCACCAGGTCGTAGGCCGCATCGGGGGCGATCGCCTCCAGGGGCATCGCACCCAGCGAGGCGGCGATGCCGCGGCGAAAGGGATTCGGGTCGAAGACATCGACCTGCTCGAAGCCGAAGTGCTGCAGCACCAGCAGTCCACCCAGCCCGATCGGGCCGGCTCCCAGCACCAGCACGCGCCCAGAATCGACAATGCGGCGGGCCAGGCGCACGCCGTGGCCCGCGGTGCCGATGGTGTCCAGCAGCAGGGGCGCCAGGTGGTCGGGGATGTCGTCGGGCACCGGCAGCAGGCACTGCTGCGGCACGGACAGGTACTGCGCGTAGCCGCCGGGCCGCTGCCAGCCAATCAGCTCGCGCGCGTTGCGGCAGATGTGGTTCTCGCCGGCCAGGCATTCGGGGCACTGGCCGCACCACACCGGGATGTAGGCCAGGCAAAGCTTTCCATCCAGTGGGTGCCCCGGCTGCTGCACGACACCAAAGACCTCATGGCCCGGGGTCAGGGGCCAGCCCTGTCGCCAGGGCCGCAGGTCGCTGCCGCACAGGGAACAGGCCACCACCTTGAGCAATGCCTCGCCCACCGCCACCTGCGGCATGGCCGCCTCGACCACCGAGATGCGACCCTGGCCTTCGAATTTGGCTGCTTTCATGTGCCTGGCCCTAGCCCTTGACCGCGCCGAACGAGAGCCCCGCCACCAGCTTTCGCTGGATCAGGAAGGTCAGGATGATGGGCGGTGTGGCGATCACGGTGGCAGCCGCCATCAGAGCGCCCCAGTTGGTGACGCCCTCGCCGATGAAGTTGAACGAGGCCACGATGGCCGTCTTGGAGCTGATGCCCGAAAGCGCCAGCGCGAAAAGAAAATAGTTCCAGGAAAAGATGAAGGACAGGATCACCGCCACGATCAGGCCCGGCATGACCACCGGCAACGCGATCAGCAGCAGGATCTTGAGCGCGCCGCAGCCATCGATCTGCGCGCTCTCGGTGAGTTCGCGCGGCAGCCCGTCAAAGTGCGGCAACAGGGTCCACAGCGCGATGGGCACCGTGATCACCGCGTGGGTGACGATCAGGGCGAAGTGCGTGCCAGACAGGCCCACGTTCGAGAACATGATGAACCAGGGCAGCAGGAACAGCGTGCCCGGCGCCATGCGCGCAAAGAGCGTGAGCGTGGCCGGCCAGGTGAGGCGGTGCCAGGAAATGGCATAGGCCGCGGGCACCGCCAGCAGCAGCCCCAGCACGGTCGACCCGCCCGCCACATAGAAGCTGTTGAGGGTGTTTTCCAGGAAGTCGGTGCGCGTGAACAACTGGGTGTAGTTGTCCAGGGTGGGCGTGAACAGCAGCTTCGGCGGGTACTGGGTGATGTCGGTCCGGTTCTTGAAACTGGCCAGGATCATCCAGGCGATGGGCGCGAACAGCGCCACGCACAGGATGGCCACCTGCAGCCCCATCAGGTGTTTGAGCCAGGTGCGCTTCACCAGGTCACCTTCTTTCGCAGTTGCGAGAACACCAGCACCGCCCCCAGCACGATGGTGCTGAGCGTGATCATCAGGGCCGAGGCGTAGCCCATGTCCGAGAACTCGAAGGCCTTGCGGTAGGCGTAGATGTTCAGGGTGGAAGACGCATACCCCGGGCCGCCTTGCGTGGTGATGTAGATCACGTCGAAGAACCGCAGCAGGTCCACGCTGCGCAGGACGGCGGCGGTCAGGATGGTGGGGCCCAGCATCGGCAGGGTGATGTAGACGAACTCGCGCCAGCCCGTGGCGCCGTCGATGGATGCGGCCTCGTAGATCTTGGCGGGCAGCGACTGCAGGCCGCCCAGCACGATCAGGGCCACGAAGGGCGTCCACTGCCAGGTGTCGATCAGCACCACAGTGAAGATCACGTAGTCGGTGGACGCGAGAAAGAGGCTGGTCGGCAGGTGCGCCGACTTCAGCAGGTAATTGACGACCCCCATGCCGGGGTCGAGGATCACGATGGACATCATGCCGATCACCACCGGCGGCAGCATGAAGGGCGACACCATCAGGGTGCGCACCAGCCCGCGCATGAACTGCACGCGATGCAGCAGCATGCCCAGGGCCACGCCCAGAATCAGCTGCACCACCAGCGCGGTCACATACAGGATCGCGCTCAGGCGCGCCCCGTTCCAGAACTGTTCATCGACCAGGAGGGCCTTGTAGTTGCCCAGGCCGATGAACTGGTGGGTCTGACCGATCTTGTAGTCCATCAGGCTGAGCCAGAAGGCGTAGCCAAACGGAAAGACGACCATCAGGACGACAAAGGCGACCGCGGGCCACATGAGCCCCTGCAACGACGCAGCCCGCTGTGCCTTCATCATGTCCGCCGCTTACTGCAGCTTGGCCAGTTCGGCGTCCAGCGCGCACAGGGTGTCGCGCGCGTTGCCCTGGCCCAGGAAGACCTTCTGCACCGCGCCCCCCACCAACTCACGCGCTTCCACCACGCGCTCGGTCGGCGGGTAGGAGATCGCGGTGCCGGTCTTGCTGATTTCCACCAGGGCGTTGGCCCAGGATTGGCGGATCGGCAGTTCGTTGGTCCAGGTCTTGAACTCGGGGCCGTTGAACACCGACGAACGAGGGGGCGCCACGCCGTTCTT
>JBEGVR010000147.1:0-6755 GCA_041178265.1 Pseudomonadota bacterium
CCGAGCTCTGGAAGCACGCCAACGAGGGCATCATCCTGGCCGCCGCTGCCGGCGCGGTCGGTGTGCAGCGCGGCGGCGCGGCCGCGCCCGGCATCACGCCCGACCGCTCCAAGACCTTCGCCCAGGGCAGCGACGCCGAGGCCGCCGAATCCGCCGGCTCCACCCCCGGTCTGCCGCCGCAGCTCGGCCACCTGGGCAGCGTGGTGGGCCTGGTGTGGCGCTCGGTGGTGCTGTGGATGGTGCTGCTGGCGCTGCTCACGCTGGCCCGCGTCCTGGGCTGAAACCGGCTGCGGGCCTGCGGGTCGTGCGGGTGCCTGTCGTGCGCCTGCCTGCGCGCCTACCAGCGCACCTGCGACAACTGCGCGTGCAACTCGCCGTAGATCCGGTGACGGCTGGGGCTGATCGCCGCATCGCCTTCGCCGCCCACCGCCGCCAGCACCGCGCAGCCCGGTTCGTGCAGGTGCGTGCAGTTGTAAAAGCGGCACTGGCCCAGGTGCGCGCGCAGGTCGGGCATGAGGCGCGGCAGGTCCGCCGGCCCGATGTGATGCAAGCCGAATTCCTGGAAGCCCGGCGAGTCGATCAGCGCGGTGGTGCGTGCGTCGTCCACCCAGTACAGCGTGGTGCTGGTGGTGGTGTGCTTGCCCGCGTTCAGCGCGCGCGAGACCTCGCCGGTCTGGGCCGCCGCGCCGGGCACCAGCAGGTTGATCAGGGTGCTCTTGCCCGCGCCCGAGGGGCCCAGCACCAGGGTGGTCTGGCCTTGCAGGTGCCGCAGCAGGTGTTCTCGGTCCACCTCGCCCGACAGGCGCAGGCACAGGGGCATCACCCCGTAGTGCATGCGCAGGTAGGGCAGCAGCCGCGCCCAGGCGCGCTCGAAGGGTTCGACCAGGTCGCTCTTGTTCAGGGCGATCAGCGGTGCGATACCGGCTGCCTCGGCGGCGATCAGCGCGCGCGTGAGCTGCATTTCCGAGAACTCGGGATCGGCCGCGATCAGGATCAGGACCCGGTCGAGGTTGGCGGCGAAGGACTTGGTGCGGATCTCGTCCTGGCGGTAGAACAGGTTGCGACGTTCCTCGATCTTCTCGAGGGTGCCTTCCTCGTGCGAGCCTTGCCACAGCACCCGGTCGCCCACCACCGCAGTGTTTTTCTTGCCCCGCGGGTGGCAGATCAGGCGCCGGCCCTCGGGGGTCTCGACCAGCACGTGCCGGCCGTGGCCCGCCACCACCAGCCCGGGTTCGAGCGGGGCGGCGTGAATCACGTGGACAGGGCCCTCATGCCAGCAGGGCGTCCACCCGGGCGGCGCACTCGAAGTCGGTCTCGGACAGGCCGCCCACGTCGTGCGTGTTCCAGCGCACCGCGCAGCGGGCGTAGCCCACGGTGAGCTCGGGGTGGTGGTCCTGCGCGTGGGCGATGAAGGCCACTGCATTCACGAAGGCCAGGGTCTCGTGGTAATTGGCGAAGCGGTAGGTCTTCTCGATCGCCACGTCGGCGCCGTTGCCGGCCAGCAGCCAGCCCGGGGCATTGGCCAGCCGGGTCACCACCTCGGTGGGCGAGAGGGCACGGCGCGTCACACCCGCCCAGTCCTTGCGCGGAAACATGGAGGTCACGCCGGGGCCCCTGCGGCAGGCATTCCACCTGGCACCACGCCCAGGCGCGCCAGCCGCTCGCCGGCGGGCGGGTGCGAGTAGTAGAAGGCCACGTACAGCGGGTCGGGCGTGAGTGTGGAGGCGTTGTCCTCGTACAGCTTGGTCAGGGCCGAGCCCAGGTCCGCGCCGCTGGTCTGCGCCGCCGCATAGGCATCGGCCTCGAACTCGTGCCGGCGCGACAGGCGGGCCCAGAGCGGTGTGATGAAGTAGGTGAACACCGGCACCACCAGCAAAAACAGCATCAGGGCCAGGGCGTCGTTGGGGCCCGCCAGGCTGGGCCGCACGCCCAGGCCGGTGTAGAACCAGGCCTGCCCCGACGCCCACCCCAGCACCGCGAAGCCCACGAGGCTCATGGCAAACAGGCCCACCATGCGCTGGATGATGTGCTTGTGCCTGAAGTGGCCCAGTTCGTGGGCCAGCACGGCGTCGACCTCGGCGGGCGAGAGCTTGGCCAGCAGCGTGTCGTAGAACACGACGCGCTTGGCCGCGCCAAAGCCGGTGAAGTAGGCGTTGGCATGCGCGCTGCGACGGCTGCCGTCCATCACGAAAAAGCCCTTGGCGGTGAAGCCGCACCGCTGCATCAGGGCCTGCACGCGCGTGGCCAGGGCCTCGTCCTGCAGGGGCTGGAACTTGTTGAAGATCGGCGCGATGAAGGTCGGATAGATCACCAGCAGCAGGAGGTTGAAGGCCACCCAGGTGCTCCAGGCCCACAGCCACCACAGGTGGCCGGCGGCCCCCATCAGCCACAGGATCAGGGCCGCGATCGGCAGGCCGATCACCGCGGCCACCACGGTGCCTTTGGCCGGGTCCGCCACCCACAGCGCCGGCGTCGTCTTGTTGAATCCGAAGCGCGCCTCCACCACGAAGGTTCGGTACGCCGAGAACGGCAGGTCCAGCAGGCCCCCGATCACCGCGAAGGCCGCCAGCAGCGCCAGTTGCTGCGTCATGCCTTCGCCCACGGCGGCCCGCAGCGACTGGTTCAGGGCGTCGAGCCCGCCCAGCAGTGTCCACCCCAGGAGGAGCGCCGCGCCGAAGGCCATCTCCAGCAGGTCGACGCGGGCCTTGGCCAGGGTGTAGTCGGCGGCCTTCTGGTGGGCGGGCAGGGGCACGGTGGACTCGAAACCCGCGGGCACCGCCTCTCGGTGCCGCGCCACGTGGCGCACCTGGCGGGTGGCAAGCCCGTAGCGGGTGGCCAGGCTGGACAGCAAGGCCACCGCGAAAGCGAGGGTGAAGAGGGTGGACGCGTTCATCGCGGCGAGTGTAGCCGTGGCCTTCGGCGACAATCGGCGCATGACCGAGAACCCCTGCCCAGACGTTGCCGACACCGCGTCCATCCTCGAGAAAAGCGACCAGAACCTGGTCTGGCTCGATTGCGAAATGACCGGCCTGGACCCCGAGGCCGATCGCCTCATCGAGATCGCGGTGGTTGTCACTGGCCCGCACCTGACACCGCGCATCGAAGGGCCGGTCTTCGTGATCCACCAGAGCGACGCGCAACTGGACACGATGGACGCCTGGAACACGGGCACCCATGGCCGCAGCGGCCTGACCGACAAGGTGCGCGCCTCCACCACCACCGAAGCCCAGGCCGAGGAGGCCCTGCTGGCCTTCCTGGCCCGCTACGTGCCCAAGAACGCGACCCCGATGTGCGGCAACTCCATCGGGCAGGACCGCCGTTTCCTGGTGAAGTACATGCCCCGGCTCGAGGCCTTCTTCCATTACCGCAACCTCGACGTGAGCACGCTCAAGGAACTGTCGCGGCGCTGGCGGCCCGAGGTGTACAACAGCTTCAAGAAGCAGCAGCGGCACACCGCCCTGGCCGACGTGCACGAGTCCATCGACGAACTCGCGCACTACCGCGAACACTTCCTGCGCCTGGCAAGTTAGAAATCTCTTCAGGGTTTCCCCTGAACGTGGCATAATCCGCCTTTCGCCGTAACCCTGACTCCAAGTCAGCGTGCAGCGGAATCTTGCATCTACCCTCATGCACAGGCTCACTGAAAGAGCCAACAAGCCAGCGCGGCGCCTCGCCTTATCGCCAGGAAGTCCCCGAAACCGCTTGTACGTCGTTTGATGGTTGATGTTCCTTAACCATTGACGACGGCCGTCCCCCGCAGGGCCGGTCCTGTGAGACCTCATGACCGACACTTTTGAAGTGCAGGGCGACTTTGCGCCTGCCGACACCCTCGAGACCCTGACCGAGGCCTCCGTGGCCCCTGCGACCCCGGCCGCTCCCAACGCCTTTGTGCAACTGGGCCTCGCGCCCGAACTGGTGCGCGCCGTGCAGGACCTGGGCTACACCCAGCCCACCCCGGTGCAGGCCCAGGCCATTCCCCTGGCCATGGACAATTCCACCGAAGGCGAGACCGCCCGCTTCATCGACCTGATGGTGTCCAGCCAGACGGGCAGTGGCAAGACGGCGGCCTTCCTGCTGCCGGTGCTGCACACCCTGATCCGACTGGAGGCCGAGGCCGAAGCGCGCGAGCAGGCTGATGCCACGCGCCAGGCCGAAGAAGCCACCGCCCGCGGCGAGCCCGCCCCCAAGCGCAAGCGCCGCAACCCCACCGACCCGCGCAACTTCAAGGCCGCCACCCCTGGTGCCCTGATCGTCTGCCCCACGCGCGAACTCGCGCAGCAGGTGGCCCATGACGCCATCGAACTGGTCAAGCATTGCCGTGGCCTGCGCATCGCCAACGTGGTGGGCGGCATGCCTTACCAGGTGCAGATCGCGCGCCTGCAGAACGCCAACCTCGTGGTCGCCACGCCGGGTCGCCTGTTGGACCTGCAGCGCTCCATGCAGATCAAGCTCGATCAGGTGAAATTCCTCGTCGTCGACGAGGCCGACCGCATGCTCGACCTGGGCTTCTCAGACGACCTGGCCGAGATCAACCAGCTCACGATCGAGCGTCACCAGACCATGATGTTCAGCGCCACGTTCGCGCCGCGCATCCAGCAACTGGCATCGCGCGTGATGCGCCAGCCCCAGAAGGTGCAGATCGACAACCCGCAGGAGCAGCACGCCAACATCGCGCAGGTGCTGTTCTGGGCCGACAACGCGCAGCACAAACGCAAGCTGCTCGATCACTGGCTGCGTGACACCACCATCGGCCAGGCGATTGTCTTTGCCAGCACCCAGATCGAATGCGACGGCCTGGCAGCCGACCTGCAGCAAGCCGGGTTCTCGGCGGTCGCCCTGCACGGCGCCCTGAGCCAGGGCCTGCGCAATCGCCGCCTGATGGCGCTGCGCCAGGGCCAGGTGCAGATCCTGGTGGCCACCGATGTCGCCGCGCGTGGCATCGACGTGCCCACCATCACCCACGTCTTCAACTTCGGCCTGCCGATGAAGAGCGAGGACTACACCCACCGCATCGGCCGCACGGGCCGCGCCGGCCGCGACGGCCTGGCCGTGACCTTCGCCGAGTTCCGCGACCGCTTCAAGATCTTCGACATCGAGGGCTATACCCGCCAGCCGTTCAAGACCGACGTCGTCCCCGGCCTGGAACCTACCCAGCGCACGCCGCAATCGCCCGCACCGGGCGGATTCGGTGGTGGCCGAGGCCGTGGAGCGCCGCATCGCGCGGGCGGTGGCAATGGGGGCGGTTACCAGGGCCGTCGTGCGCCCGATGCCGAACGTGGTGGCGACCGTCATGGTGACCGTAATGGTTACGGTCGCAAGTCCGGCTTCGGTGATTTCGGCGGCGACCGGCGCGATCCACCCCGTGACGATCGTCGCGGCGCGGGTGGCTTCGGCACGGGTGCCAGCCAGGCGGCGCCCTGGGAGAAAAAATCCAGTGGTGGCTTTGCGGCCAAGCCGGCGCCTCGCGGCGAGTTCGCACGTCCTGCCGGCGGCCCGGGCGGCGCCAAGGTCTTCGTGCCGCGCGACGCCAAGAAGCGCGCCTACAAGCCGGCGGGCTGAGCGCCCGTGTCAGGCCAGTGCCGCCGCAGGTAAAGCCAGGCGGCCAGGCCCACGCACATCATCGCCAAAGAGGTCAGCGCCAGCGCGCGGGTGGAATGCATCACCAGCGGCGTCACGGCGCCGGCCACGATGCCGTTGGCCGTGGAGCCGATCACCGCCTGCAGTGACGAGGCCATGCCCCGTCGCTGCGGATAGAGGTCCAGCACCAGCAGTGTCACCACCGGCACCATCAGGGCCCAGCCGAAGGCGAACGCCGCGATCGGCAGCATCGACCACGCCGGGTGCGGCGGCCAGATGAAGTTGGCCCCGACGTTGACCAGCGACACACCCAGCATGATGAAAAAGCCATGCCGGATCTGCCGCTTGGGCGTGACCCGGCCTGCCAGCCGCCCGCTGGCCCAGGCCCCGCCCATGATCCCCAGGATCGACAGCACAAAGAACCAGAAGAACTGCGTGGGCGCCAGCGCCAGGTGCTCGCCCAGGAAGGCCGGCGCCGCCAGCACGTAAAGGAACAGTCCGTTGAACGGCACGCCGCTGGCCAGCGCCAGCAAGAGAAAGCGCGGGCTGGACGACAGCTGCCAGTAGCCCTGCATCAGGTTGCGTACGTTGAAGGCCTGGCGGTGGTCGCGGTGCAGCGTCTCCGGCAGCAGCCGGAAGTTGGCGGCCCACAGGATCCCGCCCACGCCGGTGAGGAACCAGAAGATCGCGTGCCAGTCGGCATGCACGAACAGCCAGCCGCCGATCATGGGCGCAATCGCCGGTGCTACACCGAAATAGATCGTGACCTGGCTCATGACCTTCTGCGCCTGATCGGGCGGGAACATGTCGCGGATCACCGCGCGCGAGATCACGATGCCCGCGCCCGCCGACAGGCCCTGCAGCCCCCGGAAGAACACCAGCTGTCCGATGGTCTGCGACAACGCGCAGCCCGCCGAGGCCAGCGTGAACATCGCCACCCCCCACAGCACCACGGGCCTTCGGCCGAAGCTGTCGGCCAGCGCGCCATGAAAGAGGTTCATGAACGCGAACCCGAAAAGGTAGGCCGAGAGCGTCTGCTGCATCTGCACCGGCGTGGCGTTCAGCGCGCGCGCGATGCCCGCGAAGGCGGGGATGTAGGTGTCGATCGAGAAGGGGCCCAGCATGCCCAGCACGGCGAGCAGGACCGCCAGCGCCCAGCGGGGAGCGCGCCAGAGCAG
>JBEGVR010000148.1:0-9889 GCA_041178265.1 Pseudomonadota bacterium
CAGCGTGGCGGTGATGCGCTCGGGCGAGTCGCCCACGTAATCGGCCCCGGCCAGTTGCAGCCCGCGCGCGGAGAGCAGCTCGATCACCTTGGGCATGTGCTTGTCGGCACGTTTGCCCGAGAGAATCTCGTCGCCAACGATGACGAGGCCGAACTCGTGGCCCCCGGAAGAAGAAGTGCTTGCCGTCATGCTTTTCCGGCCAGGCGCTTGAGGCCCAGCCATTGTTGTTCCCAGAACCCGCGCCCGTACTCGCGGCCTTGTTCGACCTGGTCGCGAACGCCCGTGGGATCGTAGCGGTCTTCGAAATTGGCCGTGCCAAACAGCATGTCCCACCAGGGCAGCAGCACCCCGAAGTTGTGCCCGCCCAGGGTGCCAGCGCCCGCGGTTTCATGGCCGATACCGATGCTGTGATGCAGGCGGTGGAAACGCGGGCTGACCCACAGTCGCTCGCCCCAGCGGCCGAACGCCAGGCGCAGGTTGGCGTGCTGCAGGCTTTCACTCAGTTGCGTGATAGCGACGATGGCGACGAACTGCGAAGGCGCCACGCCTATGGCCAGCGCAAGCAGCACCAGCAGGCTGTCCCGAATCAGGTCGTCCAGCAGGTGGTTGCGGTTGTCGCTCCACATCGTCATCTGGCGCTGCGCGTGGTGCAGCGCGTGCAGCTGCCACCACGCGTGCAGGCCATGCTGGCCGCGGTGGATCCAGTAGTCGGCGAAGTCGAAGATCACCAGGTACAAGAGCAGGCTGACCCAGGCGATGTCGGACACGCCGGGCCACACCTGGTCCAGGTGCAGGGTGCCGATGCCGGCCACGCGCAGGGCACCGAACAGGGCATCGAACAGGGGCTGCACCAGGAAGAAGAGCCCGACGCGGAACAGCCCGAGGCGATGGACCAGGGTGTAGACGATGTCGGTGCGGATCACGGCGCGATCGGTCACGGGTTCGGCCGGGCGCCAGCGTTGCAGCGGCCCGATCACACCCACGATGACGACCAGCTGCAACAGGCCCACCAGCAGCCAGCCCGTGGCGGCAAAGCCGTCTTCCAGCAGGTTGCCCAGGCCCAGGGCGAACATCGCGGGACTGACGAAGGTTTCGAACAGCCACTGCTGCCCGAAGGCGAAGGTCGAATCGATCCAGTCCATCATCGTTGCGTCTCAGCGGGGTGCGCTGGCGCGCGCCGCGATCCAGTCTCGGTAGTCGGGGTGATCGCGCAAGGTGCGAAAGCAAAAGCCCCGCGCCTTCAGGCCGGCGATCAGGGGTTCGAGCACCACCGGCGCCCAGGGGTCCTTGCGTGACCAGATGCCCAGGTGCGCCACGAGGATATCGCCGCTGCGCACGTCGCGCAGGGCCTGCTTCAAAAGCCGGTCATTGGGGTAGGTTTCACTGGACAGCTCGTCGCCCAGGAAGCCCGCCGGCGACCAGCCCACGTGGGCATGGCCGCAGGCGCGCGTGGCGGCCAGGAAGGCGGGCGAGGTCTTGCCCCCGGGCGCGCGAAACAGCGGCAGCGGCGGCTTGCCCGTGACCTGGGCCAGGCGTGCGCCGGCCCTGCCGATCTCGGCGCAGTACTGGGCGGCGGTCCAGGTCTCGGTCACGCCGGCACGCGGACCGGCGGAGGCGCGCACGCGAAATCGCGGGGGGTCGCCGGGCACGTCGGCACGCCAGTACACGTGGTCGTGGGTGTGCGAGGCGAATTCATGGCCCTCGGCGGCGCGGGCCTTCCACCAGAGCGCCCAGTGGTCGCCCAGGCTGCCGTCTCCCGCCTGCGTGGCCTCGTTGGCCGCAAAGAAGGTGACCCTCACCTGGTGGCGCGCGAGCACGTCCGCGATCAGCGGCGCCACCGCCATGTGGCCGGTGTCGAAGGTGAGGTAGACGGGCTTGGTGCAGCCCTCAGGAGCCTGGGCCCGGGCCGGCAAGGTCACCAAGAGGGCCACAGCGGCCAGGCCGACCGCCACCGCCCGCAGCGCCCGCGCCGCGCGGCGCGCGCTGCGGGGGCCGCGTTCAGCGGCGCGCGTGATCCAGCGTCCAGATGCCATGGGGCGACTTGCCCACCGGGACCTGGCGCACGATCTTGCGGGTCTCGGTGTCGATGACCGTCATCTTGCGGGCCCAACGGGAGCTGACCAGGAGCAGTTTGCCGCCGGCCATGACCTCCATGCAGTCGGGGCCGCCCGGCGCAGGGAGGGTGTCCACCCGGTTGAACGACTGCAGGTCGATCTTGCTGATGGTGTTGGCCACGCGGTTGCTCACGTAAACGTGCCGGCCGTCGCCCGCGCCCCGGAAGGCGTGCGCGCCCTGCCCCGTCGTGATCTGGTTCACCTTGCGCGGCTCCTTGCCGCTCACGTCCCAGACCTCCACGCTATCGGCGCCGGTCAGCCCCACCAGCAGGTGGCGGTCGTCGGCGGTGCCGTAGATGTCGGCCGGCATCGCGCCGGTCTTGGCGCGCCACTTGAGGACCTGGGTGGCCAGGTCGATGGCGACCAGTTCGTCGCTGTCCTGCATGGTGACGTAGACGGTGGTGCTCTTGCTGTCGATCCACAGGTGACTGGGCGTCTTGGCGGTCGCGATACGCTTGACCAGTTGCAGGTCCTTGCCATCCCACTTGTAGATGTCGACATGGTTCAGGCGGTTGGCCGCGGTGACGAACCACTTCATGTCGGGCGAGAAGCGCAGGTGGTAGGGATCCAGGATGTCGCGCAACGTACGTTGCACCTGCGCGGTCCGGGGGTCGATGAAGGTGAGGGTATCCCCCGCCGCATTGGCCACGATCACCGACTTTTCATCGGGGGTCATGTACAGGTGATGGGGCTCCTTGCCGGTGGGGATGCGCTGCGTCTCCTGCCAGGTGGCCGGGTCGATGACGCTGACGTTGGCGTCCAGGGAGTTGAGGACGAAGATCGGGGCGGAAGGGGCCGACGGTGTAGCCGCCGACGAGGCAGGTTTTACGGGCTGGGCCGACGCTGCCAGGGCCAGGGCAACCGACGCGGCACCCAGGGCCCACTTGCGCAAGAAACGGTTCACGAACAGGGCTTTCTAAGGAGCCTCAAGTGTAGCCCCCCGGCCCCCGGCCCCCGGCCCCTGGCCCCCCGAGTAACGCTTTGTGGACGCGAGGTCAGGCACGCAATGCCTGCAGGTCGCCGGCCTCCAGCCACCGCCATTGGCCGGGAGCCAGGTCGGCGGGCAATGACAGCGCGCCGATGCGGGAGCGATGCAGCGTCTCCACCCGGTTGCCAGCGGCGGCGACCATGCGCTTGACCTGGTGGTACTTGCCCTCGGTCAGGGTCAGGCGCAGCGCGCAATCGCCCGTGGCCTCGCAGGCAGCGGCCCGCACGGGGTGCGGGTCGTCATCGAGCACCACGCCTGCGAGCAGTCGCTGCAGCTGCCTGGCATCGACCGGATGGCGGGTGCCCACCTCGTACACCTTGGGCACATGGTGGCGCGGCGAAGACATGCGGTGAATGAATTGGCCGTCGTCGGTCAGGAGCAGCAGCCCGGTGGTGTCCTGGTCCAGGCGGCCCACGGCCTGCACGCCCTGCACCGCGCCCTTGGCCGGCCGCTGGCGCAGGGGGACGGGCAGGAGGGTGTAGATGCTCGGGTAGGTGGAGGGCTTTTGCGAACACTCGGTGCCAGCGGGCTTGTGCAGCATCAGGTAGGCCTGGGCCTGGTACACCCAGGGCACGCCCTGCACCGTGTAGGCCAGGCCTTCGGGGTCGAATTCGGCCAGGGCGTCGGAACAGGGCTGCCCATTTACGGTGACGAAGCCCTGTTGGATCAGCCCCGCACAAACACGTCGGGTACCGAATCCTTGGGAGAATAGGAGGTCTTGGAGCTGCACGGCGCGCCGATCGTACAGGCCCGCCTGGCCCCTGACATTCCAAAGGAGACACCGATGAACCGACGCCCCTTCCTGCGCCATGCCCTCGTGGCGGCCGCCACCAGCCTGCTTGCCCCCTGGGCCGGCGCGCAGGCTTGGCCCGCCAAACCCATCACCCTGATCGTGCCGAATCCGCCGGGCGGCCTGGTGGATTCGTCGGCGCGCCTGGTGGCCGACCCCCTGGGCAAGATCCTGAACCAGAGCGTGGTGATCGACAACCGTGGCGGCGGCAGCGGCAACGTGGCCTACGGCCATGTGGCACGCTCGCCCGCCGACGGCTACACCCTGCTGATCTCGTATTCGGCCTACCACGTGGGCAATCCGTCGCTCACGCCGCGCCTGCCCTGGACGCAGAAGGACTTCGCGCCCGTGGCCCTGATCACCGTGGCCACCAACGTGATCGCGGCCCACCCCTCGGTGCCAGCCAACACGCTGTCCGAGTTCATCGCTTACGTGAAGAAGAACCCGGGCAAGCTCAGTTATGCCTCGCAGGGCAATGGATCGCTCTCGCATATCGGCACCGAGATGTTCAAGGGTCAGACCGGCACCAGCCTGGTCCACATTCCCTACCGCGGCTCAGGTCCGGCGATCCAGGACGTACTTTCGGGCCAGGTGCAGGTGTTCATGACGACGCCGCCTTCGGTGATGCAGCATGTGCAGGGGGGCCGGCTCAAGGGCTATGCCGTCACCGGCAAGACCCGCCATCCCGGGCTGCCCAATGTGCCGACCACCACCGAGGCGGGCCTCAAGGGCTTCGAGCTGGAGGCCTGGGTGGCGGTGTTCGCACCGGCCGGCACGCCGGCGGACGTGATCCAGAAACTCACCATCGGGCTCAAGCAGGTGCTGGAACAGGCCGACACCAAGGCCCGCGCCACCACGGCGGGCATCGAACTGCGCTATCTGGCGCCCGACGCGCTGGACGCGATGGTCAAGCAGGAAACCGAGTTCTGGGCCAAGACCATCAAGAGCGCGGGGATCACGGCGGATTGAGTGCCTTGCCCGGGGTGGTTCATTGAACTACACTCGGGAGTGTGAGATTTGAGTGGGATGAAGCCAAGTGCGAGTCGTGTTTCACGAGAGGTGAAGCAGTATGAAAACCGTTCGCATGACGATTGAAGTCCGCAACCCCAAGGCCAAGCCTGCGGGCCGGATCGACAAGCCCCGCGTGGACGCCACCACGCCAGCCGATATCGCACGGCACAAGGCGGCGGACGAAGCAGACGCCATGCGCGACGCAGCCAAGTTTGCCCGTCGAGTGCGCCGACGGCTCGGGTTCAGCCAGGCTGAATTTGCGCAACGCATCGATGTATCCCTGGACACCATCCGCAATTGGGAACAAGGCAAGCGATGCCCGACGGGCGCTGCGAAGGCGCTCCTGAAGGTCCTGGACAAGGCCCCTGAGGTGGCACTGGCCGCCCTGCACTGATACGGGCACGACGGGTACGCCGCCTACCTCACGCCATCGCGACCTGGCGAGCGTGTTCGCGCAGCACGCGCTTTTCATGAAAGTTCAGGCTGCGATTGAGTGCGTTCTTTCCGCGCAACAGCAGCTCGCGGTCGACCTCGGGCGGCACGCCGCGCAGGGCGGGTAGTTCATCGCGCAGGGAGACGCGCTCGTCCTGGGGCAGGTCCTCCCACCAGGTGTTGACCACGGCCTGCATGGTGGCTTCGAGGTCTTCGTCGGGCACGGGTGTGGCTGAGGCCGCGGCCGAGGCGCCGCCAGGCCCCATCGCCTGGGCCAGGTCGGACGAACGCATCACCAAGCGCCGGTCCGCCTCGCGCAGCAGGCGGGCCCAGTTGGGGTCCTGCTGCATCAGGCGCGGCATGGACTCGGCGCGCTCATCGGCCAGCAGGCACACGGTCAGGCCGGCCATCTTGGCGGCTTCCATCGGCGCGCACAAGCGGTCGTCGTCGCTGGCAATCACGACGATGTCGATGCGCCCGCTGGCTGCCAGGGCCTGCAGGTCCGACGCCATCTGGCGCACGAGGGCGTTGCCGTCGGTGTCGGCGGCGGGGACCAGGCGCAGCGACTGGTCATCGAACACGGCCTGGTCGTCGACGTCGGCGTACCAGTAGGTGCGAAGCAGGTGGGAGCGCAAGCCGGATCGGGCGAGCAATTGCTGGAAGCTATCGACAACGCGGTCGCGGGGCAGCGCCGCGGCGGCAGCGCCGTCCGGATCGTCCAGGCGGGCGAGCCAGCGCAGGTAACGGGCGTCCACGAGGGCGACGGCGCGGGGCAAGGCATGGGTATTCACGATAGAGGTACTTCGGTAGGTAAGCGGGAACGGTAGAAAGACGACAGTCCGAAGGCCGGAGCGCCGCCCGAGGCGTAGCACGGAAGGAATTTTAACGGGTCGGCGTGCGGTGCGGGGGGCGGGGCCCCCCTGCGACTGCCCCTAAAGCACCAGTTTGAGCGCCGCGGGGTCGATGCGCAGCGACACGGGGCGACTGAGCAACTCGATCAGCACCATGGCCCGCATCTCGCCGTCACGCATCTGGAACACGCCCTCGAGCCCCACGAAGGGCCCTTCGGCCACGCGCACGCGGTCGCCTGGCTGGAACAGGCGCTGGGGCTCGGCGTTGGCTAGTTCCACCTGGGTGCGCAGGAAATCAATGACATCGGCATCCACCTTGGCCGGCTGCATGCCGAAACGCACCAGCCGGGTCACGCCCTTGGTCGAATGGATCGGGGTCCAGCTGCGCGATTCGATCGAGGTGTCCAACTGCACGAACAGGTAGCGCGAAAACAGCGGCTCGTCGACCAGCTGCAGCTTGCCCCGCTGCACCTTCTCGACGCGAATCAGGGGCAGGAAGCAGGGGTAGTCCTGGTTCTGCAGGTTCGCCAGGGCAATGTGCTCCTGGCGGGGTTTGGTGTGTATGAGGTACCAGTTGGTAGTCATCGGAAGGCAGCATCGGTAAGCCACCATCATGCCTCAGCGGCGCGCCTTGAAAGCATGGCCATACCGACCCTTGACAATCCACAGGCTCCGAATAGAGAATGCTGCCTAGTCAGACTAGTTTGAATTCTAATCATGCACACGTGGCAACTCCAAGAGGCGAAGAGCCGATTCAGTGAGGTGGTGGATCTCACTCTCAAAGAGGGCCCCCAGCTGGTGACCCGGCGTGGCGAAGAGGCTGTTGTGATCCTGGCCGCCAAGGATTACCGCCATCTCACCGGACAAACGCCGCGCCTGATGGACTGCCTGCTCCATGCGCCGCGCGGTGATGCGCTGGTCCTGAAGCGGTCCTCACAAGGCATACGCAAACTCGAGCTGTGAAGTACCTGCTCGACACCTGCGTGCTCTCCGAGTTGGTCAAGAGCACGCCTAACACGCATGTCCTGCACTGGCTGGAAAACCAAAAAGAACAGGTGCTCTGCACCAGCGCGATGACCTGCGCCGAATTGCATCGCGGGGTCCGCAGACTGCCCGCTTCCAAGCGCAAGTCCGAGCTCGCGCTTTGGCTACAGAACTTGGAAGTCGGATTTGAAGGTCGGATCCTTGCGTTCGATCAAAGCGTTGCGCAAGTCTGGGCGCACATGACGGTTGAGGCGCAGGCGCGAGGTAAATCCATGGCCGCGTTTGACTCCATCATTGCAGCAACTGCCCGCAAGCATGGCTGCCACTTGGTGACACGCAACGTCCGCGACTTTGCTCATGCAGGGCTGGATCTGATCAACCCCTGGGAAGCAGCGTAACAACCGCCTTGCGGCGAATACGGCGGCGAAGAGATAGTGCACACAGCTTTGATTTAGCCGACAGTGGCGCAGGCCGTCATCGAATGCGCCTTCAGTCTAAGACCTGGTGTATCTCGATCGTCGCGTGCACCACCTCCTCGTGCACGGCCAGGCGCCGCCGCAGGTCCTGCGGCGTGAGCCCCGGGTCGTCGGTGACTGCGGTCAGCGCGCAGGCATAGGCGTTGCGGCCCACACGCCAGACATGCAGGTCGGTGATGCGCGTGCGGCCCCCGTCGCACTGCACGGCCTCCCGGATCTCCGCCACCACCGGGTGGTCCATCTCGCGATCAAGCAGTACGCGTGCCGTCTGCGAGATCAGGCCACGCGCCCACCACGCCACCAGCACCGCACCCGCCAGCCCCATCACCGGGTCCAGCCAGTCCCAGCCATAGAGCCACCCTCCCAGCAGGGCCACGATGGCCAGCACCGAGGTGGCGGCATCGGCCAGCACGTGCAGGTAGGCCGAGCGCAGGTTCAGGTCGTGGTGGGCGTGGTCGTGCGCGTGCTCGTGGCCGTGGTCACCCGCATCGCCGTGATCGTGATGGTGACCGCCGTGGCCGCGACCCTCATGCGCATGCCCCAGGATGAAGGCACACAGCGCATTCACCACCAGCCCCACCACGGCAATCACCATGGCCTCGCGGTACTGAATTGGCTGCGGCGACAGCAGCCGCTCCACCGACCCCAGCGCCATCAGCGCCGCGATCACTACCAGCAGGATGGCGCTGGCAAAGCCCGCGAGGATCTCGATCTTCCAGGTACCGAACGCAAACCGGGTGTCCCCCGCGAAGCGCCGCGCACTGAAATAGGCCAGCACCGACAGGCCCACGGCCACCGCATGCGACCCCATGTGCCAGCCATCGGCCAGCAAGGCCATCGAATTGAACGCCAGGCCCGCCCCGATCTCGACCCCCATCATCCCCAGGGTGATGACCAGCACCCAGCGCGTGCCGCGTTCGGCCTCCGGGTTGCCGCTGTCGAAGGCGTGGGTGTGCGTGAGGTGATCGGGGGTCTGCATAGGGCTTTCTGGTCGTGGCCCTGTACTTAGTGCGCAGTCTCTGAATGTGTGCAGCCCAGTGCCGCCGCAGCCTGCCGCAGCCTCTGGTCGCGTGTCCAGAGCTTGGCCCCACCGGTCAGGGCCACAGAAGCCAATAAGTGAACGTCGATGTACCCCATGCCCTTGCTGTGCAGGCGATGCCGCTCGATGAACTGCATCGCTTCATCGTCCGTTGCGACCACGGCAGCAGGCAGATCTTGGAGCAGTTCGAGGAATGACTTGCGATCACGCAAGCTTCCACAGGCGATCTCACCGACCACGAACGGATGCATCACCACCGCCGAACGTTCGAGCATGGCGACAAGCCCAGGGTCGCCACGGCGCAAGTGATCCACCCATACCGAGGTATCCACCAGGATCAAGCCGTGCGCTCCGTCCGCCGGCGTGGTGCCGCTTTGAGTTTGGGCTGAGCGCCCCCCAAACGTGCGAGCCGCTTGGCGCTCTCACGCTCAATCAGCGCCTTCAAGCCCTCGCTCAATACGGCGGTCCGATCCATGGGGCCGATCAGTTTGCTGGCCTTGGCCAGCAATTCGTCATTGATGTTGATGGTGGTGCGCATCCGCCTGCCTTCAGATAATATGTAAATAGTAGCATCATTTGATGCCGAATTTGATGCCGAATTTGATGCCGATATTGACGCGTCGACACCCGCAGGCCTTGCACGCCGCGCACCTTCAGGTCCGGGTCTACCACCGCGCGATCGTCGGATCCCATCGGAAGGTGTTGTGATCCTGGCCGCTAAAAATTACCGCCATCTCGCCGGACAAACGCCGCGCTTGATGGACTGTCTGCTCCATGCGCCGCGAGGTGATGCGTCGATCCTGAAGCGGTCCTCAGAAGGCATCCGCAATCTCGAGCGGTGAGGTACTTACTTAACCCTCGGGAAATAGCGTAACAAGGCGGCCGTCAGCCGAGTCCGCCCCATAGCGTGGAAAGTGGAGCCGCCCAGAGGCCATCGCCCATGGGCAGGGTCTCCTCGCCGTCATACAGCAACACGCCCATCTTGAAATGTCCCCCGGCGAGACCAGCAAACTTTTTCAGCCCACGGAAGTCGTTCTCCTTGACCGTTGCAGAAGCCTTGACCTCGACGCCCACGAGCAGACCCACCGCACTCTCGATCACCAGATCAACTTCGACCTTGTCGCTGTCCCGATAACAGAGAACGCGGTAATCGCCTTCGGCGGTAGTCGCATGTTTGAGTAATTCACCGAAGACAAAGGTCTCC
>JBEGVR010000149.1:0-15599 GCA_041178265.1 Pseudomonadota bacterium
TTGCCCTTTTCGGGAAAGACGATGGTTGCAGCGGCGAAGGCAGCCAGGGCGCACTCGTGGAAGCCCGAAAGAATCAGCTTTTTCTTGCCAGGGTAGGTGTTGATGTCGCCCACCGCGAAGATGCCGGGGATGTTGGTGGAGAACTTCTCGGTGTCGACCACCAGTTGCTTGCGTTCGATGTCCAGGCCCCAGTCGGTGATCGGCCCGAGCTTGGGCGACAGGCCGAAGAAGACCAGCAGGGTATCCGCAGGCACGACGCGGGTGACGCCATCGCCGCCGGTGACCTTGGCGCCGACCAGCTTGCCTTCACGTTCTTCGTAGCCGGTGACCTGGCCCACGATGAACTGCATCTCGTACTGCTCGCACAGCTCGCGCATCTTGGCCACCGAGGCGGGAGCGGCCTTGAAGCCGTCGCGGCGGTGGACCAGGATCACGCTCTGGGCCTTGTTCGGGCCTTCGGCGGTGAAGTTGAGGGTCCAGTCCATTGCGGAGTCGCCGCCACCGACGATCAGGAGGTTCTTGCCAGCAAAGTCGGCCGGGTTCCTGACCCGGTAGAAAAGCTGGCTGCCATCGAACTTGTCCAGGCCGTCGACCTTGAGCGTACGCGGCTCGAAGGCGCCCACGCCGGCGGCGATGAAGAGGGTCTTGGTGAGAAAGCGCGTGCCCTTGGAGGTCTCGAGCAGGAAGCGGCCGTCGGCCTGCCTGTCCACGAGCGTGACCGTCTGGCCCAGGTGGAAGGTGGCACCAAAGGGCTCGATCTGTTTGAGCAGGGCGTCGGTGAGTTCCTTGCCGGTGCACACCGGGATGGCCGGGATGTCGTAGATCGGCTTGTCGGGGTACAGCTCGATGGGCTGGCCGCCGGGGTAGGCCAGGGAGTCAATGACGTGGGCCTTGATCTCCAGCAGGCCCAGCTCGAAGACCTGGAACAGCCCGACGGGACCCGCGCCGACGATGACGGCATCGGTCTCGATGGGGCCGTCGTGAGCGGCAGCGGTCTTGATCACTTCTCGGTTCAACAGGCGGTCCATGGGGCAGATTCAGCGTACCAGTTCAGAGAGCTTGCCCGGCTTGTCTTTCCAGTCGTCGGCGTCGGGCAGGGGGGTCTTGCGCTTGGTGATGCTTTTCCAGCCGGGCGCGCGGGCCAGGTCGACGTTGAGCTTGACGAAGGCCATCTGGTCGGCCGGGACGTCTTCCTCCGCGTAGATGGCGTTGACCGGGCACTCGGGAATGCACACCGCGCAGTCGATGCATTCGTCCGGGTCGATCACGAGCATGTTGGGACCCTCGCGGAAGCAGTCCACGGGGCAGACGTCCACGCAGTCGGTGTATTTGCAGCGGATACAGGATTCAGTGACGACGTGGGTCATTTTGGGGGGGCCGGGGCAAATCCGGTGATTTTAGCGGTTGTGCCTCAGGCCCCAAGGCGGGTAGTCCGAAGGTATTGCTCCAGGCTCAGGCGACTGCCGGGGGCTGGAGCGCGAGGACCGCGCCCGAGGTCTTGTGCGTGGACGTGTCCACCAGTACCAGCGATCCCAGCGCGCGCGAGCGGATGAAGGGCAGGGTGGCCAGGGGTTCCTGCAGCGTGAGTTCGACATGGCCGATGGCATTGGGTTCGAGCTGGGTAGCCGGCGCCTCCTGCAGGGTGTGGATGTCGACGCGGTGGACGATGCGACTGACCTTGGCCTTGACCCAGCGATGGCCATGCAGCGCCCAGTACACGCGGCCCGCGACCAGCGGCTCATCGTCCAGCCAGGCGACGGTGGCCGACAGGGTACGCGAGGGCTCGGCGACCTCGGGGGCCAGCAGCCAGTCGCCGCGCGAGACGTCGACCTCGCGGTCCAGGATGATGCCGGCGCTGTGGCCGGCGGTCACCGGGCGCGCTTGGCGCACGTGGTCCAGGACCTGGGCCACGACGGCGGCCTGGCCACCGGGCAGGACCTTCACGGATTGGCCAGGCGCCAGCGAGCCGGCCGCCACCCGGCCCCAGAAGACGCGGCGGCCCTGGGTGGTGTCGGCCGAGTCATGGAATTTCTCGACCCACTGCACCGGGAAGGCGAAGGCCTCTTGCGTCGCGGCCGCAGTGACGTCGAGCGTCTCGAGCAGCTGCAGCAGCGAGGGGCCGTCGTAACCGCACCAGCCCGGTTGCGCGGTGACCACGTTGTGGCCCTGGAGCGCGGAGACGGGGACGATCGCGCGCACGGCCACACCGGCCTCTCGCGCGAAGCGGGTGAGAGCGGCCTGGATGTGGGTGTAGGCCAGGACCGGATCGTCGACCGCGTCCAGCTTGTTGACCGCGAAGACGATGGACGGCACGCGCAGCAGGTGGGCCAGCAGGGTGTGGCGGCGGGTCTGGGGCAGCAGGGACAGGCCGGCGTCCTGCCAGGGCAGCTTGGTGGCATCCACCAGCACCACCGCGGCGTCGGCGCTGGAGGCGGCGGTGACCATGTTGCGCGTGTACTGCTCGTGGCCGGGCGCGTCGCCGATGATGAACTTGCGCGCCGGGGTGGCGAAGTAGCGGTAGGCCACGTCGATGGTGATGCCCTGTTCGCGTTCGGCCGAGAGGCCATCGGTCAGGCGCGCCAGATCGGTCTGGCCCGCGCGCGAGACGCTGGCCAGCTGGTCCTGCAGCACGGCGCGGGCGTCTACCAGCAGGCGGCCGATCAGGGTGCTCTTGCCGTCATCGACGCTGCCGCAGGTGATGAAGCGCAGGGCGGCGGTGGTTGTCATCAGAAATACCCGTCCTTCTTGCGCTTTTCCATGGAGGCTTCGCAGGTCTGGTCGTCCATGCGGGTGGCGCCGCGCTCGGAGACTTCGACGGTCAGGGTCTCGAGCACGACATCGCGGGCATTGGCCGCCAGGCTGTCGACCGGGCAGGTGCAGGTGATGTCGCCGACGGTGCGAAAGCGCACAGTGCGGGCCTGCACCCGTTCGCCCTCGCGCGGCGGCGTGAGCGGCGTGACCGGCACCAGCAGGCCCTTGCGCTCGACGACCTCGCGGGTGTGCGCGTAATAGATGGCGGGCAGGGCGATGTCCTCGCGCTCGATGTACTGCCACACGTCCAGTTCGGTCCAGTTGGAGATGGGGAAGACGCGGAAATGCTCGCCGGGCTGCAGGCGGGTGTTGAACAGGGTCCAGAGTTCGGGGCGCTGGGCCTTGGGCTGCCACTGGCCGAAGCTGTCACGGTGCGAGAAGATGCGCTCCTTGGCCCGGGCCTTTTCCTCGTCGCGGCGGGCGCCGCCGATCAGGGCGTCGAAGCGCAATTCGTCGATGGCCTCCAGCAGGGTGACCGACTGGTGCACATTGCGCGACTCGCCCGGGTGGGCCAGGCGCACGGTGCCGCGCTTCATGGAGTCTTCCACGCTGCGCACGATCAGCGCGGCGCCGAGTTCGCGGGCGCGCTGGTCGCGAAAATCGGTCACCTCCGGGAAGTTGTGACCGGTGTCGATCATCAGGAGCGGGTAGGGGATGCGGCCCTGGCCGAAGGCCTTTTCGGCGCATCGGAGCAGCACCAGCGAATCCTTGCCGCCGGAGAAGAGAAGCGTTGGCCGCTCGAAGGCGGCAGCGACCTCACGCAGGACGAAGATGGCCTCTTCTTCCAGGGCGTCCAGGTGCTGGTTGCTCGGGGTCTTGAGCAGGTGTGGCGCGATGCGTGCGTTCATGCAGGGGCTCCCTCGGTCGTCTTCACATGCAGGCCGCACTCTTTGAGATCGCTGTTTTCCCACCACCAGCGGCCGGCGCGAAAGTCCTCGCCCAGGCTGATGGCCCGCGTGCAGGGCGCGCAGCCGATGCTGGGATAGAACTGGTCGTGCAGGGCGTTGTAGTCGACGCCCCGGGTGGCGATGTAGTGCCAGACGTCGCCCCAGGTCCAGTCGGACAGGGGGTTGAACTTGGTGCGGGCCTCGGCGGTGTCGATGGCGGGCACCTCGGCGCGGGCAGCGGATTGCTCGCGGCGCAGGCCGGTGATCCAGGCCTGCTTGCCCTCCAGTGCACGGGCCAGGGGCTCCATCTTGCGGATGCTGCAGCAGGCCTTGCGCAAGTCGATGCTGCGGTACATGGCGTCCTGGCCTTCGCGGGCGACGAACTGCACCACGGCCTCCTGCGCGGGGCGGTAAAGGGTCACTGGCGCGCGGGACGTGGCCTGGGTGCGTGCGAGCAAGGCCAGGGTCTCGGGGTGCAGGGCGCCGGTGTCCAGCACGAAGACCGGAATATCCAGCGAGAGGGCGTTGATGATGTGGGTGATGACCACGTCTTCGGCGCCCAGGCTGGAGGCCTGCGCGAGCGGCGCGAATTCGGACGCGGCGCGTTGCAGCAGGGCCTGGGTGCGGGCCAACCTGGCCTCGAAGTCGGGGCTGGGGCGGGCGTGAAGCGTCGTGGCCTGGACCGGGGCCGGAGCCGGGGCCTGCGGGGTTCGCAAGTCGGAAGGGGCGTTCATACCGTAGCCACTTCCTTGAACCGGGGCAGCACGGTCACTGCATCGCCCTGGTAGTAGCTGGCATAGCGCGCGAACTGACGGGTGGCATGGGCCGGGTCCTGATCGGCGCGCAGCACGGCGCTGGTAAATCCCGTGCGCTGCATCTGCACCAGCTGGTCGATCAGCACGTCGCCGGTGGCACGGATCTCGCCGGTGTAGCCGCGGCGGCGGCGCAGCAGGAAGGCCTGGCTGAAGGCACGGCCGTCGGCAAAGCCGGGAAACTGCAGGTCGATGCGGGTCACGCCGTCCAGCGCCACGCCGGCTACTTCAGCGTCAGGGGCCAGGGCCAGCACGCCGGATACGCCGGCCTGGGCTTCATGGTCAGCGGGGGCGATGAGCTGAAGCTGGAAGTCCATCACGCCACCTCCTTCGCGATGTTTTCGGTGGGGGCCAGGCGCGCGCCGTTGGCGGCGGACTTGAAGGGGTCCAGGCCCACGCGGCGCAGGGTGTCGATGAAGGTCTCGAAGTGGTCGCCGACGCTGGCGCGCTCTCGGCGGTAGGTCTCCAGCATGGCTTCGATCACCTCGGGCACTTCGGCCGCTGAGAACGAGGGGCCCACCACCTTGCCGGGCGTCGCGGTGCCCGAGTGCGTGGAGCCATCGGAGCCGCCCAGCGTCACCTGGTACCACTCCTTGCCGTCCTTGTCGACGCCGAGGATGCCGATGTGGCCGCTGTGGTGGTGGCCGCAGGAGTTGATGCAACCGGAGATATGCAGGTCGATCGCGCCGATGTCGTGCAGTTCGTCCAGGTCCTGGTAACGCTGGGTGATGGCCTCGGCGATCGGCAGCGAGCGGGCGTTGGCCAGGTCGCAGTAGTCGCCACCGGGGCAGGCGATCATGTCGGTGAGCAGGCCGATATTGGCCGTGGCCAGGCCGAGGGCGCGGGCGTCGCGCCACAGGGCGGGCAGGTCGGACACGCGCACCCAGGGCAGCAGCAGGTTCTGGCTGTGGGTGACGCGGGCCTCGCCGGCGCTGTAGCGATCGACCAGTCTGGCGGCCGCATCGAGCTGGTCGGCGGTGGCATCGCCCGGTGCCTGGCCCAGGCGCTTGAAGGAGAGGGTGACGGCGCGCCGGTGCGGGTCGCGGTGGGCGGCCACGTTCTGCTGCAGCCAGCGCTGGTAGGCGGGCGGCTGGTCGGTGTCGGGCAGGTCGGTGGGTGTGGCGGTGTCGATTTCCGGCGCGGCGAAGAAGGCGCTGACGCGGGCGAGTTCGGCGGACGTGACGGTATGGGGCGCGCCGTCCTGCGTGGTGATGGCCCGGTATTCGGCCTCGACCTCGTCGACATAGCGCTGGCCTTCGGCCTTCACCAGGATCTTGATGCGGGCCTTGTACTTGTTGTCGCGGCGGCCCCAGCGGTTGTAGACGCGCACCAGGGCCTCGAGGTAATTGAGGATCTGGGTGGCTTCGATGAATTCACGAACGACCGGCGCGATGACCGGGGTGCGGCCCATGCCGCCGCCAGCCAAGACCCGAAAGCCCAGGGTGCCGTCCGTGCCCTTGACCAGGTACAGGCCCACGTCATGCCAGGCGACGGCGGCGCGGTCTTCGTGGGCGCCGGAGATGGCGATCTTGAACTTGCGGGGCAGGAAGGCGAACTCGGGGTGCAGGGTGCTCCACTGACGGATGATTTCGCACCAGGGGCGCGGGTCGGCGACTTCGTCCGGCGCGATGCCGGCGAGTTCGTCGGTGGTGATGTTGCGGATGCAGTTGCCGCTGGTCTGGATGCCGTGCATGTCCACGCTGGCCAAGAGGTCCATCACGTCGGCGCTTTTCTCCAGCGGGATCCAGTTGAACTGCACGTTCTGGCGCGTGGTGAAGTGGCCGTAGCCCACCGACAGGCGCGAGTGGGCGTAGCCGCCGCCAGGCAAGGGCACCGGGCCCAGCGAATCCTGGCGCTGGCGTGCGCCCTCGAAGACCTCGGCTGAGGGCTGGTCGTAGTCGCGGGCGATGCGGGCCAGCACGCGCAGCTGGCGGCTGGCGATCTCGCCATAGGGCACGGCCACCCGCAGCATGGGCGCGAAGCGCTGGACATACCAGCCGTTTTGCAGCCGCAGGGGGCGAAATTCCTCTTCGGCCAACTGGCCGCTCAGACGGCGCTGCAGCTGGTCGCGGTATTGGTCCGCGCGCGCGCGGACGAACTGCCGGTCGAAATCGGTGTACTGGTACATGGGCCGCGACTGTAGGTGCGCGGCTTATGGAAACAAACTAACTTTTTATTGGCGCCTTATGCGGATATGCATATTCGCGAGGAAGCACGCGGGTTTCCGGGCAATCGGGCCCGCAGTCTGGATAAGGCGGTCAGGGCTGCTGGCGCGCCAGGTCGAGAGCGGCCGCGAGCGGGTCTGGCAGGGGCAGGGGCTCGCCATGCAGACGAGCGGCCAGCAGGTCGGCGCAGAGCGCTGCGAAGGTCAGGCCGCGCGAGCCCATGGCGGTGGTGACCCACAGGCCGGATTCGAGCGGCCCCACCAGGGGGCGGCGGTCGGTGCTGGCGCAGCGCACGCCGGTCCAGGCGCGGACGCGGCCCGCATCGAACTCGGGGGCGAGGCGTTCGGCCAGGACGGGCACCAGGGTACGCAGGCGCGCAAGGTTCTCGGTGTGGTCCGCCAGGCGTTCGTCGGTGCCGGTGTCGCCCCGGCCGTAGGTGGATCCGCCGAGCCACGCGGGGCCTTCGTCGGTGGGGATGTGGGCCAGGAGGTGGCCGTTGCCGTTGATCGCGAAGGCCGGCAGGCCGTGGGCCGCTGACTGCAGCCCCCAGGAGACCTGCCCACGCACGGGCTGCAGGGCCAGTCGGCCGCTCGCCAGCAGGCCCGAGCCCAGGGCCGCCGCGATGACGACCTGCGGGGCCTGCCCCGCGACCTGCCCGCGTTCATCGAGTAGTTGCCAGTCTGCGCCGTGCCGCCTCAGGCCGGCGATGCGCACGCCGCCCCGCCAGGTGATGGCGGGGTGGGCCAGCCAGGCGCGCACCAGGGCGGCGGGTCGGATCCAGGCGGCGCGGGGGTGCCACACCGCCGGGGCCTGGGCAGGCAGGAAGGCCGCGGCACGCTGCGCGGCGCTGGCTTCACGGTGCCATCCGCAAGCGGGATCGTGGGCCGGCGGCACGGCGCGCCCAGACTTGATGCGATGTTCGAGCGTGCCGGTGGGGGCCCAGTCGATGCCCTCGCGCAACAGGGCCTGCGCATGGCGCCAGGTGGCCTGCACGCCGTGCCGGGACAGCTGTGACAGGAGGTTGTCGTCGCCCGAGAGGTGAGGGGCCATGAGGCCCGCGGGCAGCGCGGAGGCTCCGTGGGCCGGCTGGTCAGCGGCGTCGAGCACCTGCACTTGCCAACCACGCGTGGCCAGGGCCGCCGCGACGGCGGCACCTGCGAGGCCACCGCCAATGACAAGGGCCTGGCCTGGGGTGTCAGGCGCTGGCGCCGCCACCCGTGCGGTCACGACGTCAGGCGCTGGGCGGCACGTAGCCGGCCGCCTGGTCGGCGCCGCCGCCGAAGAAGTGGGCTTCCATCTGGCGCTTGAGGTATTCCCGCGCGCGCTGGTCGGCCAGGTTCAGGCGGTTCTCGTTCACCAGCATGGTCTGGTGCTTGAGCCAGGCGGCCCAGGCTTCCTTGCTCACGCTCTCGAAGATGCGCTTGCCGATCTCGCCGGGGTAGGGGGGGAAGTCGAAGCCCTCGGCTTCGCGGCCGAGTTTGATGCATTGGACGGTACGGGGCACGGGAATTCCTGGAACGTTGGAGGGAGGGGCCGCGGCCGCAGGCGCGCGGTGGCAGTGGCCGGGACTTTATCAAGATTCGCTGCTCGGGCCCGGGGACGGGGCCTGGATCGTTATTCCCACCCCTGGCAAGGACAAGTTGAGGCGGGCATCATGGCTGCCAACCTGAAGGAGACCTGGATGCAACGCAGACACTGGCTCGCCGCCGCCCTGGTGTCGATCACTCCGCTCATGGCGCCCGCCGCCCACGCGCAGGAGTGGCCGGCCCGCCCGATCAAGCTGGTCGTACCCTTTCCGCCCGGCGGTCTGATCGACAACATGGCGCGCCTGGTGGCGCCCAAGCTGGCCCAGGAGCTGGGACAGCCGGTGGTGATCGACAACAAGCCGGGCGCCGGCGGCAACCTGGGCGCCGTTGAGGCCTCCCGCGCTGCGCCCGATGGCTACACGCTGCTCATGGCCTCACCGCCCCTGACGATCAGCCCCGCGCTGTATGCCAAGCTGCCGTACCGGCCCGAGCAGATCGTGCCGATCGGGTTGCTGGGGCGCGTGCCCAATGTGCTGGTGGTCAACCCGTCGGCCAATATCAATGCCTTGGCTGACCTCACGGCGCTGGCCAAGGCGCGTCCGGGCCAGTTGAACTACGCGTCCAACGGCCAGGGCACCTCGCTGCACCTGAGCGCCGAGTTGTACAAGAGCCAGGCGGGCCTGTTCATCACGCACATTCCCTATCGCGGCGCGGCGGCCGGTCTCAACGGCGTGATCGCAGGCGAGGTGAACCTGATGTTCGACAACCTGCCCTCGGCGCTGGGCCTGATCCAGGGCGGCCGGCTCAAGGCCCTGGCAGTGACCACGCCCCAGCGAAGCAGCGTGCTGCCCAATGTGCCGACGATGGACGAGGCCGGCCTCAAGGGCTACCAGGTGTTCGCCTGGTTCGGCCTGGCCGCGCCCACGGGCGTGCCGGCGCCGGTGCTGCAGAAGATCGAGCAGGCCCTCGAGCGCGTGGCCAGCCAGGCCGAGGTGAAGGCCGCGATGCAGCGGGCCGGCGCCGAACCGACCTGGGCCAACGCGCAGGCGATGACCGCTTTCATGCAGGCCGATACCGCGCAGTGGAAGAAGGTGGCGACGTACGCGAAGATCGTGCTGGAGTGAGGGCGCACGCGGCGGGTCGCGCGTCACGCGTCGCGTCACGCGGCCACGGCGGGCTCACACCCCCAGGTGCTGCTCGAGGATCCGGGGGTTGGCGCGCAGTTCACCGGAGGTGCCCGCGAACACCACTTCGCCCTTGACCAGGATGATGTTGCGGTCGGTCACCTGCGTGACGTGCTTCCAGTTCTTGTCGACGATCACGCTGGAGATGCCGGTTTGCTTGATCACATCGCAGATGCGCCAGATCTCGCGGGCGATCAGCGGTGCCAGGCCCTCGGTGGCCTCGTCCAGGATCAGGACGTCGGGGTTGGTCATGAGGGCGCGTCCGATGGTGAGCATCTGCTGCTCGCCGCCTGAGAGCTGCTGCCCGCCGAGGCCCAGGCGTTCGGCCAGGCGCGGGAAAGTCTCGAGCACGCGCTCGTAGGTCCAGTCGCGCTGGCCACGCGTGCCGGCGCGTGCGGCCATCTTGAGGTTCTCGACCACGCTGAGGTTGCCGAAGATGCCGCGGCCCTCGGGCACGTAGGCGATGCCCCGCTGCGCGATCTCGTAGGGGGTGGCGCCGGTCATCTCGCGCCCGCAGATGGCGACGCTGCCCCCGCGCGGTTTGACCAGCCCCATGATGCTTTTGAGCAGGGTGCTCTTGCCCATGCCGTTGCGACCCATGAGGCCGATGGTTTCTCCGCGCCCGACCTGGAAGTCGATCCCGCGCAGGATGTGGCTCTGGCCGTAGTAGGTGTGCAGGCCGCGTGCGTCGATCAGGAGGTCGGACATTCAGTGTTCCTCGCCCAGGTAGGCGGCTTGCACGTTCGCGTCGTTGCGGATCTCGTCGGGCGTGCCGCTGGCGATCACCTGGCCGTTGACCATCACGGTCAGGCGGTCGGCCAGGGCGAAGACAGCGTCCATGTCGTGTTCGACCAGCATCACCGCATGGTCGACCTTCAGGCGCTGCAGCAGATCGACCATGCGTTCGGCCTCTACAGCGCCCATGCCTGCAAGTGGTTCGTCCAGCAGGATCACCTGGGGCGCGGTGGCCAGGGTCATGGCCACTTCGAGCTGGCGCTGCTCGCCGTGGCTGATGGCCCCCGCCACCATGTCGCGGCGTTGCGTGAGGCCTGCCAGTTCCAGGGCGCGTTCAGCGCGCGCGTTGGTGTCTGCGAATGACGTGGCGCGCCTGAGCCAGCGCGCGGCGTTTGGGGCGCGTGACTGGGCCGCCAGCCGCACGTTCTCCCAGACGGTGAAGGGAAGGAAGATGTTGGTCTTCTGGTAGCTGCGGCCCAGGCCGTGGCGCGAGATGCGCTCGGGCGTCCAGCCGGTGATGTCGGTACCGCCCAGGCAGACGGTGCCGGCGGTGGGCACGAGGTCGCCCGAGAGCAGGTGGGTGAGGGTGGACTTGCCGGCGCCGTTGGGGCCAATGACGGCGTGGATGCGACCGCGCCAGAGGTCGACCGAGACATCGTTGACGGCGGCCAGGCCGCCGAAGCGCTTGGTCAGGTGGCTGGCGGAGAACAGGGCGGCGTCACTCATGGCCGTCTCCCTTGCGCCGCAGCGCACGCGCCGCAAGCCCCAGCAGCCCGCGCGGCGCGAGGATGATGACCGCCACGATGAACAGGCCCATCCACAGCTGCCAGTGCTTGCCGGTGTTGAAGCCGCCGAGGGCCGGCAGGTCCTTGAAGGCGTGCAGGAGGTACTCGAAGGCAAAGGCGCCGATGATGGCGCCGGCGAAGTTGCCGATGCCGCCCAGGATCACCATCATGATGGCGTGCGCGCTCAGGTGAAAGCCCATGAGTTCGGGGTTGACGAAGCCGGTCTGCATCGCGCCCAGGAAGCCCGCCAGGCCCGCCAGCGCGCCGCCCAGGGTGAAGGCCGCCAGCTTGTAGCCGAAGGTGCCGTAGCCCATGGCGCGCATGCGGTGCTCGTTGACGCGGATGCCGGCCAGCACGCGCCCGAAAGGGCTCCAGAGCAGCCGGCGCAGGAACACGTAGACCACGATCAGGCACGCCAAGGTGAAGTAGTAGAAGACGCGCTTGTTCTCCAGGTCGAACAGGCCCGCTTCGGGGCGGAAGTTGATGTACAGACCGTCGGAGCCACCCAGCGGCTTGTTGTCGAAGAAGATGTAGAACACCATCTGCGCAAAGGCCATGGTGACCATGATGAAGTAGATGCCGTGCGTGCGCACCACGAAGAAGCCGATCACCAGGGCCGCCAGCGCAGAGGCGCCCACCGCCACGGGTAGCGTCCACCACAGGCTGGCCGGACCCGTCTCGGGCGTGAGGAAGGCCAGGGCGTAGCCGGCCAGGCCGAAGTAGGCCGCATGCCCCAGCGACACCAGGCCCGTGACCCCGAGCAGCAGGTCCAGGCTCATGGCGAAGATCGCCAGGATCATCATGCGCGCCACCATCTGCGCGTAGAACTCGGTACCGAAGAAGGGAAAGGCAGCCAGGGCCACCAGCCCCAGCACCAGCGCGACCTGCACGCCGGCGGGCAGGGATTCGAGATGGGCCTTGGCGGCGCTCATTGCTTGAACAGCCCTTCGGGTTTCCACAGCAGCACCGCCGCCATGAGCATGTACACCAGCATGCCGGAGAGGGTGGGCGCCAGCACCTTGCCGAAGGTGTCGACCAGGCCCACCAGCAGCGCGGAAATGAGCGCACCACGCACCGAGCCGATGCCGCCGATCACCACCACCACGAAGCACATGATCAGGACCTGCGAGCCCATGTTCGGGTAGACGCTGGAGACAGGCGCGGCGATCATGCCGGCCACCGTGGCCAGGCCCACGCCCAGGGCGAAGACGATGGCGTGGATGCGGCGGATGTTGACGCCCAGCGCCTCGGTCATGTCTCGGTTGAAGGCGCCGGCGCGGATCTTCATGCCCAGGCGGGTGCGCGAGATCAGAAAGTACAGACCCACAGCCAGCACGATGCACACGCCCGACATGAAGAGGCGGTACACCGGGTAGGACAGGTTGTCGGTGAGCGGGATGGAGGCGGCCAGCTGCGCGGGGATGTCCACGCCATGCACGTCGTCACCCCACAGCAGCGATCGTGATTCTTCAAAGATGTAGATCAGCCCGAACGTGAGCAGCACCTGGTCCAGATGGTCGCGGTGGTAGAAGTGCCGGAACAGGAGTTTTTCCAACAACAGTCCCAGCACTATGGCCAGCACCGCACCCACAAGGATCGCGAGCGTGAGGCTGCCGAGGTTGCGCGCGAGCCACCACGCCAGGTAGGCCCCCAGCATGTAGAAGCTGCCATGGGCGAGGTTGACCACGCCCATGATGCCGAAGATCAGCGTGAGGCCTGCGGCCAGCATGAACAGCAGCAGCCCGTACTGCACGCTGTTCAAAAGCTGGATCAGGAAATTCTCGAGGCTCATGTCGGGTGCGAAAACAAAAGCGGCGGAATCCCTCCGCCGCTTTATCCGCCGCGCGTGGTCGACAGGGATGGCGCGGCGGTCAGCCCATACGGCATCCCGCGCCGGAGTCGGCCAGGGCCTTGGAGGCGATGCCCAGGACCTTGTTTTCCTTGTTTTCGACGCGGCGCAGGTAGATGTCCTGGATCGGATTGTGCGACTTGCTCATGGACCATTTGCCGCGCGGGCTGTCGATGGACTGCGACTCGAGCGCCGCGTACAGGGCCTGCTTGTTGGCGATGTCGCCCTTGACGGCAGTCATGCCCTGCGAGAGCAGCAGGCCGGTGTCGTAGCCCTGGACGGCATACACGTCGGGCTGCATGCGAAAGCCCTTGGCGTAGTTCAGGCGGAACTGCTTGTTGCGGGCCGTGTCCAGCGAGTCGCTGTAATGCAGCGTGGTCATGACGCCGTCGGCTGCGGCGCCCGCGGCATCGAGCACGCCCTCGGTGAGGAAGCCCGAACCCCACAGCGGGATGCGGTCCTTCAGGCCCGCCGCGGCGTAATCGCGGATGAACTTGGCGGCGCCGCCGCCGGCGAAGAAGCAGGCCACAGCGTCGGGCCTGAGGGAGGCGATCTCGGTCAGGAGGGCCTGGAACTCGACGTTCGGAAAGGGCAGGCTCAACTCCTTGATGATGGTGCCGCCGGCCTTGGTGTAGCTGTCCCTGAAGCCCTCGAAGGCCTCGTCGCCCGCGGCGTACTTCCAGGTGATCCAGACGGCCTTCTTCAGGCCCTTGTCCATCATGGGCTTGCCCAGCGCCATGGTGGGCTGGCTGTTGGAGAAGGAGGTGCGGAACACGTTGGGGGCGCACAGGGCGCGGGTGGCGGCGTGAACGCCGGCGTTGGGGATCAGGTTCAGGACGCCGGACTCACGGGCGACACGCTGGATACCCATTTGCACGCCCGAGTGCACCGTGCCGATCAGGACGTCGACCTTGTCACGCTGCACGAGGCGGTTGGCGTTCTCGACGCCCTTGGGGGGTTCGGACTCGTCATCGACCTTGAACCATTCGATCTCGCGGCCACCGAGCTTGCCGCCTTTTTCGTCGATGGCCATGCGCACGCCGTTCTCGATCGCGACACCGAGCTGGGCGAAGGTGCCGGTGTAGGGCAGCATCAGGCCCACGCGGATCTTGTTGGACTGGGCCCGGGCGATCTGCGGCAGCAGCAGGCCGGTGGACGCGGCACCGACCAGGGCAGCACCACGGGACAGGACAAGGCGGCGTGAAGTCATGGAGTCTCCTTCTCAAACAGTCGTTTTACCGCGGACGATTGTGCCCGAACACCTGATGTGAACCCCCATGGCTAACCCTCGGTCAAGACGAGGCGAGGCAGGGGGCGTCTTCGGTATCCGGCGCGGGAAGTGGCCGCTAGAATGGGCGGGTCGGAGCGTAGCGCAGTCTGGTAGCGCATCTGGTTTGGGACCAGAGGGTCGTAGGTTCGAATCCTATCGCTCCGACCACCCCTCACTCGCTCTCGCGCGCTCCCGCTTTCGCGCGCTCGCCTCGCGCTGCGCTCGCTTCGCGCCTTCCATCCCGCTTTTGCGACTTCATCTCTGCGCATGCCGGCGGGATGTTCGCGCGCGCCGTGCCGCCACCCGTCGGCCGTCACCGTGTCCTCGAATCTTGCGGATTCCGCCGGGTTATTGCCGTCCGATCTGCCGGCTCTCGGGCAAGCGCGTATCCGATCAAAGTGTGACTTCCCCCAGCGTGAATGTGAAAAACAAGTACCAAGGTTGTACCTTGCGATAAACTGAATTAGCATGACTTACGCAATGTTGCCGATGTATCGACAGCGCTGCGAAGCGATGGCATGCCATGCAGTCCGGTGGCCGGTCATCTCCCCTCACACCAGCTCTATCGAAGGACTCGAATGTCAGAAAGTCTTCAAAAGTGGATGGGCCGCAACCGCCCGCCCCGCGTACAGATCACCTACGACGTGGAAATCGGCGGCGCCGTCGAGAAAAAGGAATTGCCGCTGGTGGTGGGCCTGCTGGCCGACCTGTCCGGGCAGCCGCTCGTGGCGCCGCCCAAGCTCAAGGAGCGGCGCTTCGTGGAAATCGACCGCGACAACTTCAATGACGTGATGGCCAAGATCGCGCCGCGCCTGGACCTGTCGGTGCCCGACATGTTCAAGGGCGAGGGCAACCTGAAGGTCGAACTCAATTTCAACGACTTCGACCAGTTCCACCCCGAGGCCATCGCTCGCCAGGTGCCGCGACTGGCCAAGCTGCTGGAGGCGCGCCAGCAGTTGCGCGACCTGCTCGGAAAGCTCGATGGCAACGACGAACTCGATTCGCTGCTCGAGAACATCGTGCAGAACACCGAGGACCTCAAGGCGCTCAAGGGCGCTGACGAGCCCGCCGTCGAAGCGGCCTGACCCGAGATTGCGACCCGATCAACGTAGCGAAAGCCCACGCCATGTCCACAGAAACCGAATCGGAAGCCGGTGGCGCCGCCACTGCCACCCAAGAACTGAGCCTCCTGGACCGCATCGTCCAGGAGGGCAAGATGGCCGTCGAGCCGTCACAGAGCGATTACGCCAAGAAACTGCTGGGGCAGTTTGCCACCCAGATCCTCGATGAAGGCATGAAGGCTGCGCCCGACAAGGGCGTGGTGGCCATGATCAACGAGCGCCTTGCCGCCATCGACAAGGTCCTGAGCGACCAGATCAACGCCATCCTGCACCACCCCGACTTCCAGGCGCTCGAGGCCTCGTGGCGTGGCCTGCATGACATGGTGCATGGCACCGAGACCGGGCCGCAGCTGAAGCTGCGCCTGCTCAATGTCTCGAAGAAGGAGCTGCTCAAGGACCTGGAGACCGCAGTCGACTACGACACGAGCGCGCTGTTCAAGAAGGTCTACGAAGA
>JBEGVR010000150.1:0-3824 GCA_041178265.1 Pseudomonadota bacterium
GACAGGATCGCCGGCAGCCTGGTCGATGCCTTCGTCAAGCGCGCCGAGCAGGTCTATGGCTGATGCCGGCGGCACCTTGCGGGTGACGGTGGCTTTCAGTCCCGGACCGCGACAGGTCCACCAATGGGAGGTCATGCTGCCCGCCGGGGCTTCGGTGGCCGAGGCCTTGGCGCAATCGGGCCTGTTCGAGGCGTTTGCGCAGCTTCGGGGCCAGGCTTTGTCTCTCGCGGTGTGGGGTCGAACCGCGCCGCTGACGCAGGCCTTGCGGGATCGTGATCGGGTCGAGGTGCTGCGCCCCTTGCAGGTCGACCCCAAGGTGGCCCGGCGCGAGCGGTTCAAGAAGCAGGGCACGCGCGCGGCGGGCCTGTTTGCAAAAGCCCCTGGTAAGCGCTGAACAGACCTTGATACCGGCCTCTGCGGGCTGGAACTGTTGAGCACTCATGGGCACCCATCCGCGAGATGGGGGGTCTGATGTCATCGACTTTGCTTGCGCTCCAGGGGTTCGTGGCCGTGCTCAATGCCGAATTTGGTGCGGGACTCGCACAGGATGGCGCCGGGCCTGTGGTTGTGGAAACCGGTAGCGGCCGGATCGTTTCACTGGCTGGATCGCCCGACGGTGTCGACTTGGTGCTGTCCTCTCCGCTGCTGGGGCTGGAAGGTCCAGGCGATGTGATCGTCCTCGGCGCGGCACTGGCCTGCAACCTGTACCAGGAAGAAACCTGCGGCGGCGCCATCGGGCTGGACACTCACAGCCAGCTGCTGGTGCTGTCCTGGCGAATCGCCAGCGAGCGGATCGACTCGCAGGACCTGCTGGTGGCCTTCACCAATTTCTGCGCCACGGCCGACCGCCTGGAACAGACCCTCACGCAGGTTCTCGCTGAATTCTCCGGCGCTGAACGGGCGTAGATCCATCGTCGCGCCCCACAAGGCGATCTTTTCGGTCCCGATCGGGTTTCCCTGGGCTGATGGCCCGACCTCCAACATCCGAGTCTGCACCATGCCCCGCGATCCATCCCTGGCGTCCAATCTGTTCACCGCCTGCGTTCCCCGGCCTGACCAGTTCTTCGCGGACGGCCTCACCTACCTGGGCAGCCACGCCACCGCAGCGGCCCGCATCCTGGGCAAGGATTTGCGCGAAGCCTGCGCCACGCTGGGTGGCTGCCGGCGCCAGACCCGCGTGGCGCCGTTGCCCCAGCGGTCCGTCGGCGATGCGCCCCGCATGACGGACCCTTGGCACGGACAGGCTGGGGTGGGAGCGGTTCGGGCGGTGGAGGGGCCGTCGGGGCTCCCGGCCGAATGGGTCGATGACATCGAAGCCTATGGGGCGACCCTTCATGCAGCGGGTGGTCTGACCCCGCCGCCCGAAACCGCCGCCGCTTACGAGCGCCTGCGGCTCCGGGATGCATTTCCGCAGATGCATAGCTTGGTGAAATCTGACCCCATTCCCCTGCTGCCGCAAGCCGTCCTCAATTCCAGCCTGGTCACGCCAGCGACAGACAGCGATGAAGTTCCGCGTGCGCTATTCGACCCCTTGAGCGGCTTCGTGGCCGGCATTTCTCTGCGCGCTCCGGCTCGAGGCGACAAGACCCACGCAGGCGAAGTCATCATCAGCTTCAGCGGAATGGGCAGCCGGGGCGCCACGCTGGGGCAGGGAATCCGGTGCTTTCTCAATGTGCTGGGCCTGACACCCCCGAAGAACTTCCAGCAGGCAGCCAAGCTGACTCGGATGGTGCACGCGCACCTGCATCAGCTCAATCAGGTGCGCGTGCAGCTCGGGCTGCCTCTCTTTCGGCTTACGGTCTGCGGGCACTCCATGGGCGGTGCCCTGGCGACGTTTGCCGCGCTTCGCCTGCCCCCAGCCAGCGTCGACGCCTTCCCGGTCAAGACCGTCGCGATCAATCCCCTGCGCCTGGGGCTGCTGTGTCGCGCCCGGATCGGCCGTGAGGCGATGCAGCAAGCGGAAGACCGGGTGACGGCCGTCACGGTTCAAGGCGACTGGGTCGCCCGCTGGACCACCCTCCATTCAGCGCCTATCGGGAAGGGCTACGTCATTCCTGTGGCGCCCTGCAGCACAGTGAGAAGCCGTCACAACCATTTCGTCGAGGCCGCCCGCGAGTACCGGGACGAGGTTGGATGGGAGCATGACCGGGCGCTGCGCAAACACGGGTGACTGCGAACAGGCAAGCCCCGGCGCTTGCCACGCGTACCAAACCATTCATTTGCAGGACTGGCGCAGGGCAGTGGCCTGCCTGCCTAGGGGAAAGTACAGAGGCAGGCTGGCTACAATCCGCCTTTTGGAGCCCCGCCCATGCGCCTTCTAGGCAATGCGCTCACCTTCGACGATGTGTTGCTGGTGCCCGCGTTCTCCCAGGTCCTGCCCAAGGACACGTCGCTTGCCACGCGCCTCACGCGCAACATCGCCCTGAACCTGCCGCTGGTGTCCGCCGCCATGGACACCGTCACCGAATCGCGCCTGGCGATCGCCATGGCGCAAGAGGGCGGCATCGGCATCGTCCACAAGAACCTCACCCCGCAGCAGCAGGCCGCCGAGGTGGCGCGCGTGAAGCGCTACGAATCCGGCGTGCTGCGCGATCCGGTGGTCATCACCCCCACGCACACCGTGCGCCAGGTGCTGGCGATGCAGGAGCAACTGGGCATCTCGGGTTTTCCGGTGGTCGACGGCGGCAAGGTCGTGGGCATCGTCACCGGGCGCGACCTGCGCTTCGAAAACCGCTACGACGTGCCGGTCAGCCAGATCATGACGCCACGTGAGAAGCTGGTCACGGTCAAGGACGGCACCACTCCCTCCGAGGCCAAGCAACTCCTGAACAAGCACAAGCTCGAGCGCTTGCTCGTGGTCAATGATGCCTTCGAACTCAAGGGCCTGATCACCGTCAAGGACATCACCAAGCAGACCAGCTTTCCCAACGCGGCGCGCGATTCGTCTGGTCGCCTGCGCGTGGGCGCGGCGGTGGGCGTTGGCGAGGGCACCGAGGAACGCGTCGCGGCCCTGGTCAAGGCCGGCGTCGACGTCATCGTGGTCGACACCGCGCATGGCCACAGCAAGGGCGTGATCGACCGCGTGCGCTGGGTCAAGCAGAACTACCCGCAGGTGGACGTGATCGGCGGCAACATCGCCACTGGCGCGGCGGCCCTGGCCCTGGCCGAGGCGGGCGCCGATGCGGTCAAGGTGGGCATCGGCCCGGGCTCGATCTGCACCACCCGCATCGTGGCGGGCGTGGGCGTGCCCCAGATCACCGCTATTGACAACGTGGCCACCGCCCTGAGGGGTACGGGCGTGCCCCTGATCGCCGACGGCGGCGTGCGCTATTCGGGCGACATCGCCAAGGCCATCGCCGCGGGCGCACAAACCGTGATGATGGGCGGCATGTTCGCCGGCACCGAGGAAGCGCCCGGCGAGATCGTCCTGTACCAGGGCCGCAGCTACAAGAGCTACCGGGGCATGGGCTCGATCGGCGCCATGCAGCAAGGCAGCGCCGACCGCTATTTTCAGGAAGCCACCACCGGCAACCCCAACGCCGACAAGCTGGTCCCCGAGGGCATCGAGGGCCGCGTGCCGTACAAGGGCTCGCTGGTGTCCATCGTCTACCAGATGGCCGGCGGCCTGCGCGCGTCCATGGGCTACTGCGGCTGCGCCAGCGTCGAGGAGATGCGCAGCAAGGCCGAATTCGTGCAGATCACGGCGGCGGGCATGCGCGAGAGCCATGTACACGACGTGCAGATCACGAAGGAAGCGCCGAATTACCGGGCGGAGTGAGGAATCCTTATTCTGAGGTTTCCATGCGCGTCAAGATCAACCCGAA
>JBEGVR010000151.1:0-18657 GCA_041178265.1 Pseudomonadota bacterium
AGACCTGCAGGGTCGCCTCGACGGTGCGCAGGTGTTCGTCGGTCGGCCCGCACAGGTTGGCCAGGCGGGTGTTGCTCGGCGGGGAAAAGGTGTGGCGCAGGATCAAGCTGATAATTCCACAAGAGGACACAAGGATCCGCATGATAGGCAAACTCACAGGAACGCTCGCCGACAAGAACCCGCCGCAGGTGCTGGTGGACTGCCACGGCGTGGGCTACGAGGTCGACGTGCCCATGAGCACCTTCTACAACCTGCCCGGGGTGGGTGAGTCTGTGTCCCTGCTCACGCACTTCGTGGTCCGTGAGGACGCCCAGATCCTGTACGGCTTTGCCACCCCCGGCGAGCGCGAGGCCTTCCGCCAGTTGATCCGCATCTCCGGCGTGGGTCCGCGCACCGCGCTGTCGGTGCTCTCGGGCATGAGCGTGGCCGAGATCGCGCAGGCCGTCACCGCGCAAGATGCCGGCCGCCTGGTCAAGGTGCCGGGCATCGGCAAGAAGACCGCCGAGCGCCTGCTTCTCGAACTCAAAGGCAAGCTCGGCGCCGACCTCGGGCCGCAGGCGGGCGGGCCGCGCAGCGACGCGCAGGGTGACATCCTGCAAGCCTTGCTGGCCCTGGGTTACAGCGACCGTGAGGCCAGCGCCGCCCTGAAGGTGTTGCCGCCTGACATCGGCGTGAGCGAAGGCATCAAGGCCGCCCTGAAGTCGCTCGCCAAATAAGTCCGCACGGTTTCAATCCGGTACATCTTGGACCGCAGGTCCCCGCCGAAAATCCGCGCTTCGTGAGCTCAAGTCCGGAAAAGTGCCATGCAAGGGTGGGGTCGTGCGAGCCGGGCGTTGTGCCTGGGGCTGGCGGTGGTGGCGTCGCTCGCCGTGGCGTCCTGCGGGGGTGGCGGCAGCAGCGGCGGCGCGGGTGATCCGGCGGCGGTGCCCGCGCAGGCCCTGCAGCTTGACGCCGGTCCGGCCCGCATCGAACCCTACGAGCGGGTGACCGTGATGGCGGCCCCCAAGCAGGCGGCTGCCCTGGCCCTGCCCGCCGCGCCGGCCTCCCTGGCGATCCAGCTCGGGCCGCCCCCGCCCGACCTGGTGCGGGCCAAGGACGCGGCCCTGGGCCTGCCGTCCGACGCCGGGATCGCGCGCCAGATCGGGGGTGCGCGCACGGTGGCTGCCCTGGCGGATTCCGCCGAAGCCGCCCGCCTGCTCGCCTGGCACGCCACACCCGCTGGCGGGCTGGCGACCGCAGCCACCTTCCGCTCGGACGGCGCCGCCGGCCTGCGCCTGGGGCTTCACGTGACGCGGCTGCCGGCCTCGGCCCAGGTACGGGTGCGTCCCGCAGGCTCGGTGGCGACGGTCTCGGTGTCCGGTGCCGACATCCTCGAGTCCCTGGCGCGCAACCGGGCTGCGGGTGACGCCAGCCACGCCGGCCGCACCTACTGGCTGCCCGCCGTGGCCGGCGAATCCCTGAGCCTGGAGATCGAGCTGCCGCCCGGGGCGGACCCCTCGCAGGTCGAGGTTGCCATCCCGCAGCTGTCGCACCTGTGGTGGACCCATGCCGCCGTTGCCCGCGCCGATGAACTGTTGAAGTTCGGCGAAGCCGGCGCTTGCAACCTCGATGCCGCCTGCAGCCCCGAATACGCCTCTGAATCGCGCGCCATTGCCCGCATGGAGTACGTCCGCGATGGCAGCGCCTACCTGTGCACCGGCACCCTCATGGCGGACACCACGGCCAGCGGGACGCCCTATTTCCTGGGTGCCCGCCACTGCGTGGGCGACCAGACCACGGCCTCGACCCTGTCCACCTACTGGTTCTACCGGGCCGCCGCCTGCAACAGCAACACGCTGGATCCGGCGGCCACGCGCCTGCATGGCGGCGCGCAGCTGCTGTACGCCGCCGCGGATACCGACACGTCCTTCATGGTGCTGCGCGGTTCGCCACCCGTCGGCGCCGTCCATGCGGGTTCGCTGCTGGTGCCCACGGCCACCGGCACCGCGCTGGCCGGCCTGCACCATCCGGCGGGCGATCTCCTGAAGCTCAGTCTGGGCGCCAGTCCCTCTTACGCGCGCTGCGAAGGCACGCGATGCACACCGGACAGCGTGCAGGCGGGCAACTTCATGATCCTGAACTGGACGCGCGGCACCACCGAGAGCGGCAGCAGCGGCTCGCCGGTGTTTGCGACCTGGGGCCCGCACCGTTATGTCGTGGGGCATCTGTTCGCCGGCTCCGCCAGCTGCAGCCGCCCCGACGCCAACGACTATTACGGGCGCTTTGACAAGGCCTTTCCGGCACTGCGCGCCTGGCTGGGGGCGCCGCCCGGCGGGTGAAGCCCGGGGGGCGGCCAGGCGCAACGGGCGTAACATAGCCGGCGCCCATGACGATCCACACTGACGATTTCGCCCCGTCCCCGCCCGCGCGCACGGTCGCGGCCGCGCCTGCCTCGCCCGCCGAAGAGGCCATCGAGCGCGCGCTGCGCCCCAAGCTGCTCAAGGATTACGTGGGGCAGGCCAAGACGCGCGAGCAGCTGGAGATCTTCATCGGCGCGGCGGCGCGCCGGGGCGAGGCCCTGGACCACGTGCTCCTGTTCGGCCCGCCGGGCCTGGGCAAGACCACGCTCTCGCACATCATTGCCTACGAGCTGGGCGTGAACCTGCGCCAGACCTCGGGTCCGGTGCTGGAAAAACCCAAGGACCTCGCGGCGCTCCTGACCAACCTCGAGAAGAACGACGTCCTGTTCATCGACGAGATCCACCGCCTCTCGCCGGTCGTGGAGGAGATCCTGTATCCCGCGCTGGAGGACTACCAGATCGACATCATGATCGGCGAAGGCCCGGCCGCCCGCTCGATCAAACTGGACCTGCAGCCCTTCACCCTGGTGGGCGCCACCACCCGCGCGGGCATGCTGACCAACCCGCTGCGTGACCGCTTTGGCATCGTCGCGCGCCTGGAGTTCTACACTGCGGACGAACTGGCCCGCATCGTCCATCGCAGCGCGGGCCTCATGAATGCCCCCATCGACGAGGCCGGCGCCTCCGAGATCGCACGCCGCTCGCGCGGCACGCCTCGTATCGCCAACCGCCTGCTGCGGCGCGTGCGCGATTACGCCGAGGTCAAGGCTGATGGCCGCATCAACCAGGTCATCGCGCAGAAGGCGCTGGCCATGCTCGATGTCGACCCGCAGGGCTTCGACGTGATGGACCGCAAGCTGCTGGAGGCGGTGATCCACCGCTTCGACGGCGGGCCGGTGGGTCTGGACAACATCGCTGCGAGCATCGGCGAAGAGGCCGGCACCATCGAGGACGTGATCGAGCCCTACCTGATCCAGCAGGGCTACCTGCAACGCACGCCGCGCGGGCGCATCGCGACGCTGGCGGCCTTTCGCCACCTGGGCGTGGCGCCGCCGGCGTCGGCGGGCGGGCTGTTTCCCGAGGGCGCCTGAGTCCCGGGCGCGCGCCAGGGGCGCCGCTCAGGCCGAGTGTTCGTCGATCGCGGCGCGCGCCAGGTGCCCGGTGTCCGACCAGCCCACCACCGTGAGGCTCTCGGGCGTCCACAGCAGGCGGTTGATCGCCGCATTGGGCAGCTCCCAGGTGCGCGGCGCGTCCACGCCCTGACCGGTGGCCAGCCGGTACAGCGCGTCGAGCACGCCGCCATGGGCCACCATGACCACCAGCTCGCCGGCATGGCGTGCAGCGATGCGGTGTACGGTCTCGCGCACCCGCTCACGCAGCGCCAGCAGCGACTCGCCGCCCTCGGGCGGCGCCCACTCGGGTGCGCGCTTGCGCCAGTGCTGCGCGTGCTCGGGCCAGGCGGCCTCGATTTCCCGGAAGGTCTTGCCCTCGAACAGGCCAAAGCGCCGCTCGCGCAGGCCCGGCGCGGCGTGCAGCGCGGCACTCGCTGCGTCGGCGATGTGCTGCGCGGTGTGCCAGGCCCGCTGCAGGTCGCTGGAGTAGACCGCGCGCACCGGCTCCTGCGACAGGACGCTGCCGACCTGCCGGGCCTGCCAGCGCCCGTGGTCGTTCAGGCCGATGTCCAGTTGACCCTGGATGCGGGTGTCCACGTTCCAGGCGGTTTCGCCGTGGCGCACGGCAACGATGCGGGTGATCTCCATGACGGGAATTCTAGGCAGGCGCCCGGGGCGGCACGCCGGTGGGTCAGCGCGGGAGGGTCACGTCGACGCGCCGCAGTCCCGGCGGCGGTCGCGGGAATCCTTGCAGCGCCGCCCCCAGCAGGGCGGGCCAGGCCCGGGCGGGGTCGATCCAGTAGCCCTCGTGGAAGGCCCGGGTTTCGTACACCACCCGACCGGTGGCGATCTCCCGCAGCACCAGCCCGACTTCGCGCTGGTACCAGGGACTGTCGATGCCGCCCAGGGGAATGCCGATGCCCACACCCAGGCCCACCCCGCTGTGCGAGCCCAGGCCCACCCCGCCCCAACCGCCCCAACCGCCCCAACCGCCCCATCGCGACTGGGACCAGGGCGATACCGCGTATTGCGTGCGACCCCAGACCTGCACGCTCAGGGCGGGCGAGGCATCGTCGCGGCGCAGCCCCACCCGGGCCAGTGCCTCGTCGGCAGCCGCTTCCAGCCGGGGCTGCATCGGGTCGTTCACCTGCGAGGGCAGGCGCTCGTAGCGGTAGCCGGCCTGGGGTGGCACCTCGGACAGCGCGGAGAAGGACTGCACGGTGCTGTCCATCCGGTAGGTGCTGGCACACCCGGCCAGCAGCGTGGCCGCGGCCACCAGCAGGCCACCCAGGACGCGCAATGCGGCACCGTGCAGGCCGCGGAGACAGGCGCCAGGAGCGCGCATCGAAGGACCTCCGTCAAGAAAGCGGGCCAGCCACCCAGGCTCCAGCGCGGGCGGGAATCACAGGCGCACGATCTGCAGGCCCGGCAGCGCCGCGGCGGGGGCCTCGTAGGACTCGGTATCGAACGCCTTGTCGCCGTCTTCACGGGGCACGCCCGTGACCTGCAAACCCTTGAAGTCGTAGTGTGTGCCATCGGCCAGGTGTGAAGGCACGACATTTTGTAAAGCCGAGAACATATTCTCCAGACGGCCCGGATGCTTCCTCTCCCACTCCTGCAGCATGGCCGACACCTGCTTGCGTTGCAGGTTCTCCTGGCTGCCGCATAGGGTACAGGGGATGATGGGGAAGGCGCGGTGGGTGGCCCAACGCACGATGTCCTTCTCCGCCACACAGGCCAGCGGGCGGATCACGATATGGCGGCCGTCGTCGCTCACGAGTTTGGGCGGCATGGCCTTGAGCTTGCCGCCGAAGAACATGTTCAGGAACAGCGTCTGCAGGATGTCGTCGCGGTGGTGGCCCAGCGCGATGCGGGTGGCACCCAGTTCGTCGGCCACGCGGTACAGGATGCCCCGGCGCAGGCGGGAGCACAGGCTGCACATCGTCTTGCCCTCGGGGATCTTGTCCTTGACGATGGAGTAGGTGTCCTGGTTCTCGATGTGGAAGGCGATGCCCAGCTTCGAGAGGTAGGCCGGCAGCACGTCGGCCGGGAAGCCCGGCTGCTTCTGGTCCAGGTTGACGGCAATCAGCTCGAAGCGCACCGGCGCGCGCTGCTGCATCTTGATCAGGATGTCCAGCAGCGTGTAGCTGTCCTTGCCGCCCGAGAGGCACACCATGACCTTGTCGCCCTCTCCGATCATGTCGTAATCGGTGATGGCCTGGCCCACCTGGCGGCACAGGCGTTTTTCGAGCTTGTGGGTTTCGCGCTCGATCCTGGCGGCGCGCGCGGCTGCGCCCGCCCCAGCGGACGGAGTGTTTTCAGGTTCGACCCAGACGGCGCTCATGGTCGCGATTGTCTCATCGCGGGACGCCGGACGCGACGCTCGCGGGGCTCACCACTGCCCTGTCTCCATGCGGATCGCCACTTCGCAGTCGTCGAAGATCTCCAGCTTGGCGATCTGCACGCGCACCCCGATGACCCCGGGCAGCTGCATCAGGCGCGCCGCCAGCTTGCCGATCAGGCTCTCCAGCAGGTTCACGTGTTCGGCGGTGCACTCGTCGATGATGATGGTGCGCACCTTGCGGTAATCGAGCACGTGCAGGATGTCGTCGTCGTGCGGCAGCAGGGGCTGGGTGCCCAGATTGAGTTCGGCATCCACGCGTATCGGCTGGGGCGACGTCTTTTCGTGGTCGAGGATGCCCAGGTTGGCATCAAAGCGCAGCCCGGTGAGGGTGAGGATCTGGGTGCCGGCCTTGGTCATGTCGTCATGGCGTGCGCGTGTCGGGGCGTTACATCAGCGAGAAGTCGCGGTCGAACTTCATCAGGTGCTGGCCGCCATCCACCAGCAGGGTGGTGCCGGTCATGGACTGGTTTTCCAGCGCGAAGCGCACCGCGCCCACCACGTCGGCCGCCGTGGACGATCGCCCCAGGGGCGACAGGCGATGCAGCTGCTGGAACTTGTCGTCCGACAGCATGTGGCTGGTCAGGGTCAGGCCCGGGGCCACGCCGACCACACGCACCTGCGGCGCCAGGGCCAGGGCCAGCATCGTAGTGGCGGCTTCCAGGGCCGCCTTGGACAGCGTGTAGCTGAAAAAGTCGGGATTCTGGTTCCAGAGTTTCTGGTCCAGCATGTTCACGACCACGCCCTGCGCACCCTCTGGGCCGCGTGCGGCCACATGCGCGTGCAGGGCCTGCGCCAGCAGCACGGGAGCGCCGGTGTTGGCGGCCAGGTGGGCCTGCATCGCCCCGTAGCTGAAGCTGGCGGGTTCGTCGTGCTCGAAGACGGAGGCGCTGTTGACGACCGCGTCCACCGCGCCGAAGGCCGCAACCGCCTGGGGCAGCAGCGCGCGGGTGGCGGCCTCGTCGGAGAGGTCCGCCTGGAAGGCCGCGAAGCGCGCGCCGGGCCGGCCCGCCTTCATGCAATCGGCCACCGTGGCCTGCGCCTCGTCGGCCGAGCCCCGGTAATGCACGGCCACCTGCCAGCCTGCAGCCGCCAGGGCCAGGGCCATCTCGCGGCCCAGGCGCCGGGCGGCGCCGGTAATGAGGACGGTGGGCAGGGCGCTGGGCTTCATTGCAACGACAATCGCGGGGTGACTGTTTCCAACACGGATACCGGAGCGGCTTCCAATGCGGCCAGTGTAACGAGCGCCCTGCAGACCCTGCTGCGTGGGGCCATCGCACGCGCCGGCGGCTGGCTGCCCTTTGACCGCTACATGGCGCTCGCTCTCTACGCGCCGGGCCTGGGCTATTACGCCCACGGCTCGCGCAAGTTCGGCCACCTGCCCCAAAGCGGCAGCGACTTCGTCACCGCGCCCGAGATGACGCCCCTGTTCGGCCAGGCGCTGGCGGTGGCCGTGGGCGATGCCCTGCGGGCCACGCACTGTGACGAGGTCTGGGAATTCGGCGCGGGTACGGGCGCGCTGGCCTCGCAGCTGCTGCAGGCCCTGGGCGGACGGGTGCGCCGCTACACCATCGTGGATATTTCGGGCGCGCTGCGTGCGCGCCAGCAGGAGGCCCTGGCCGCTTACGGTGGCACGGTGCGATGGGCCAGCGAACTGCCCGACATCCTGCGCGGCGTGGTGGTGGGCAACGAAGTGCTGGACGCCATGCCGGTGAAGCTGCTGGCGCGTCGCGCCGGCGTGTGGCACGAGCGCGGCGTGGTGTGGGAGAGCGGGCGTCTGGCCTGGTCGGACCGGCCGACGGACCTGCGCCCCCCCGTGGATATCGCGGGTACGCACGACTACCTTACCGAGATCCACCCGCAGGCGCAGGCCTTCATGCGCACGCTGGCCGATCGCCTCACGCAGGGCGCCGCCTTCTTCCTGGACTACGGCTTTCCCGAGGACGAATACTTCCACCCGCAACGCCACATGGGCACGCTCATGTGTCACCGGAGCCACCGCGCCGACACCGACCCGCTGGCCGACGTGGGCCTGAAGGACATCACCGCGCACGTCGATTTCACGGGCCTGGCGCTGGCGGCCCAGGAGGCCGGCCTGCCCACGCTGGGCTACACCAGCCAGGGCCGATTCCTGCTCAATTGCGGCCTGCCCCAGGCCCTGGCCGAGGCGCCGCTGGCCCAGCGCATCGCGGGCCAGCGCCTGATCGCCGAGCACGAGATGGGCGAGTTGTTCAAGGTCATCGGCTTCCACAAAGGGCCGGCCTGGGACGCAATCGGTTTCACCCAGGGTGACCGCACCGCGAGGCTCTGACCCCATGATTCGCTGGATCATCGTGATCTTCCTGGCGCTGGTGCTAATCAGCTGGTTCACGCCCCTCTTGCAGAAGCTGGGGTTCGGCAAGCTACCCGGTGACCTGCGCTTTCGCCTGTTCGGGCGCGAGTGGTTCATTCCGCTCACGACCACCGTGGTCCTGAGCCTGCTGGCGGGACTGATCGCGAAGCTGGTCTAACCACCCACACCCAAGGAGCACGCCATGCGGGCCTGTGTCGATATCGGGGGCACCAAGGTCTCGGTCAGCCTGAACGCGGGAGGTGGCGATCGCACGCTGCAGGCGACGCGTGTCGAGCCGACCGCGATATCCGGCACGCCCGACGTGCTGGTCCGCCAGGTGCTGCGCATGGTCGATGCGGCCTGCGTCCAGCTCGGTGTGATGCCGCAGGCGGTGCAGGCGGCGGGCGTGTGCGCGCCAGGGCCCTTCGTGGAGGAGGGCGGCGCGATCGCGCTGGCCTCGCCCAACCTGTGTGGCGGCCTGGCGGTGAATGGCGGCGGTCTGCCCAATGACTGGCGCCGCGTGCCCCTGGAGGCACCGCTGCGCCAGCGGTTTTCGCAGCTGCGGATCGAGAACGACGCGGTCGCCGCCCTGGAGGCCGAGCGGCGCTGGGGCGCGCTTCAGGGCGTCGACCATTGCGCTTACGTGACCTGGAGCACCGGAGTGGGCGGCGGCCTGTGCGTGGGCGGACGGGTGCTGCGGGGCAAACAGGGCAACGCCGGCCACATCGGCCACATCTTCGTGTCCGACAACGACAGCGCCCAATGCGGCTGCGGCAATGTGGGGGACGTGGAGTCGCTGGCGGGCGGCCACGCCCTGCAGCGGCGCCTGGGCCTGCCTCCGTCCGAACTCCTTGCCGCCGCGGGGCGGGGCGACGCCGGCGCCTGCGCGCAGGTGGACGCGATGTGCCGCGTGATGGGCCGGGCGCTGTACGACCTGATCGCCCTGCTGGACCTGCAACGCATAAGCCTGGGTGGGAGTGTGTTCTTCCACCACCAAGCCCTCCTCTTGCCACGCCTCCTGGCACAGGTGCGTGGGCGGCTGGCGAGCGTCACCGACGGCTGCGATCTGGTGCCCGCCGGACTGGGTGCGCGCGTGGGCGATTACGCGGCGCTGGCTTTGCTGGATTAGGCGCCGCCGCTCGTCAGGGCTCGAGGCCGAACGCTGCGACCGCCTCGATCCGTGCTGCGTGGATCCACTCGCCGATGCGCCGGCCCTCGGCGCCCGCATCGCGGGCCTGCTGCGATACCGCGGCGGTGTCCACCGTCTGCGCCGCGGCCAGGGCCGCCAGCAGGCGCGGGCGCTGTAGATAGGGGTCTTCGGATTTGCCCCGGCGCCCTCGCGCGTCGCATTCACAAGCGAGCAGGATGTCGGCAAAGCGCGTCGGCTTGCGCAGGGCGTCGCAGCGTTCCAGCAGCCGCACCAGCGCGGGCGCACCGAAATCGCCGCTGCGGTGGATATTGCCGTGCTCGCGCGCCACCACGTCGGCCAGCTCGCGGCATTCGGTGGGCACGCGCAGGCGCTCGGCCACGTCCTGGAGCAGCCGCGCGCTGCGTTCTTCATGGCCGATGTGCTGCGGCAGGACATCGGCTGGCGTGATGCCCTTGCCCAGGTCGTGCGCCAGGCACGCGAAACGCACCGGCAGCGGCGCCTGCAGGCGCGCGCTCATGTCCAGCACCATCATCAGGTGCACGCCGGTGTCCACCTCGGGGTGGTACTCGGGCCGTTGCGGCACGCCCCACAGGCGATCGACCTCAGGCAGCAGGCGCACCAGCGCGCCGCATTCGCGCAACACCTCGAACAGGCGAGAAGGACGTTCCTCGCCCAGGCCGCGCGCGAGTTCCTGCCAGACGCGTTCGGCCACCAGGGCGTCTACTTCGCCTGCCCGGACCATCTGCCGCATCAGGGTCATCGTCTCGGGCGCGACGCCAAATTGCGGAAAGCGCGCGGCAAAGCGCGCTACCCGCAGGATGCGCACCGGGTCCTCGCGGAACGCGTCGGTGACGTGCCGCAGCACCCGTGCCGCCAGGTCCTGCCGGCCGCCGTAGGGGTCGACCAGCGTCCCGTCCTGGGCGCGTGCGATGGCGTTGATGGTGAGGTCGCGCCGCGCCAGATCTTCCTCGAGGGTGACCTGCGGGCTGGCGTGGACGCTGAAGCCGCGGTAGCCCGGTGCGGTCTTGCGCTCGGTGCGGGCCAGGGCGTATTCCTCGCGGGTCTGCGGATGCAGGAACACAGGAAAGTCCTTGCCCACCGGCAGGTAGCCCGCCTCGATCAGGGCCTGCGGCGTGGCGCCGACCACCACCCAGTCGCGGTCCTGCACAGAGCGCCCCAGCAGGGCGTCACGCACCGCGCCTCCGACCTCATACACCTGCATCAGCGCGCCTTCCGGTACGGCTCTTCGAAGTCCAGGAAGTCGCGCTCGGCCAGCGCGCCCTCGATCCAGGCCTGCACGCCGGGCAGGGCGCGCACGCGCTGCGCATAAGCGGCCACGGCAGGTGCCACCGGCAAGGCGTAGGTGGCCAGGCGCATGCACACCGGGGCGTAGTAGGCGTCGGCGATGGAGAAGGCGCCAAAGAGGAAGCCACCCTGCGGGTATTGCGCGAGCAGGCCCGTCCACATCGCCGTGAGGCGCTCCACGTCGGCGCGCACGCTGGCTTGTTCGCGCCAGATGCGCTCACCCACTTCGGGCAGGGAGGCCTCGATGTTCATCGGGCAGTGGCTGCGAAGTGCGCCAAAGCCCGCATGCATTTCGGCGCAGACGCTGCGGGCCCGGGCACGTGCATCGGCATCGGCCGGCCACAGCGCGCGCTCCGGGTAACGCTCGGCCAGGTATTCGGCAATCGCCAGCGTGTCCCACACCACGAGGTCGCCATCGGCCAGCGCCGGCACCTTGCCCGTGGGCGTGACGCCAGCCAACGTCGCCTTGAACGCGGAGCCAGGCTCGAACGAGTCGAAGCGCACCATCACTTCCGCGAAGGGAATGCCGGCCTGGCGCATCAGCGCCCAAGGGCGCATGGACCACGAGGAGTAGTTTTTGTTGCCGATGTAGAGCTTGAGCATGGCGCCTGGCCCTCAGGGGATGTCGCGATTGGGCTCCGCCTGCGCAGGGTCGCGTGGCCCCACCGTCCCCAGGCGCGCACGCAGCGATTGCGGTTGCCCGGTGATCAGGGCCGCGTAGGCCGTGGTGTTGGCCAGCACCTTCTTCACGTAATCGCGTGTTTCGTGAAAGGGCACGTTCTCGGCCCAGGCCGCGCCCTCTAGCACCGGTCCGTTGCGCCAGGCGCGCGGACGGCTCGGGCCGGCGTTGTAGGCGGCGGCCGCCAGGGGCAGCGAGCCGGTGAAGTCGTCCAGCACCAGCTTGAGGTAGCCGGTGCCGATGGCGATGTTGGTCTCGCGGTCGTTGATCTGGTTCGGCGTGAAGTTGTTCATGCCGATGCGCCGCGCCGTCCAGCGCGCGGTGGCGGGCATCACCTGCATGAGTCCGGATGCGCCCACATGCGAGCGCGCGTCCATGATGAAGCGGCTTTCCTGGCGGATCAGGCCGTAGACGTAGGCGGGGTCCAGGCTGATCTCGCCGCTGCGCCGCACCACCGACTCCCGAAAGGGCATGGGAAAGCGTTGATCGGCGTCGAATTCGCCGCGCGTGCGCTCGCTGGTGTTGATGCACCGGTCCCAGACCTCGCGCTCGCAGGCCAGGGCGGCCGCGGCCAGCAGCTCGCGGTCGGCCATGCCGCCCGGTCGGGCCAGGTTGGTGGTGTAGTTCCATTCGCGCACGCCGTCTGCGCGCAGGCCGATGGCGATCGCGTGCAGCGCCCGCGCCAGCCCCGGGTTGCGCCGCGCGGCCTCGCGTTCTTCGGCGGTGAGTGGCGCGGGGCGGACGGGCAGGGTGATCTTCTGGCCCAGTTCCTCCAGCGCCAGCTGTTCGTAGAAGCCGCGCGGCGAGGCCAGGCCCGCCAGCTGCCTGAGGGCCTCGGCCTTGTCGGACTCGTTGCCGGTGGCCAGCACGCCACGGGCGCGCCAGTAGGTCCAGGCCGGGTCCTGCTGGCTGGCGGGCGTCATCGCGTTCACCGCCTCGATGACGGCCTTCCAGGCCGGCTGCGTGCCAGCGCGCAGGGCGGCGCGCACCTTCCAGGCCAGCATCTCGTCGTTCAGGTCGGTGTCACGCGTGACCTTGGCGAAATGCCCCAGCGCGCCGGGCAGCAGGCGCTGCGCCGCTTGCCGGCCGATCGTGCCCCAGACCCAGTTGCGCTCCTCGGCCGTGATGTGCAGCTCCCACTTGCGGTTCATGGTGGCGGCCGCCACTTCGGGGTCGTTGGCTGCCATGCGCACCAGGGCCAGCGTGGCCAGCTCCTTGCGCGCGCGCGACATCGCCACCACGCGGCTGGCGAGGTAGCGCGCCGGGTTGGCCAGCGCCTCACCGGCCTGGGCGCTCAGGTCCGGCGCCACGATTTGCACCGCCGCCAGCGCGGCGCGCGTGCGATTGTGTTCGGCGGCATGACGCGCCTTGCGCCAGATGTCCAGGGGCGCCAGGCGCGGGCCGCTGCCCGGGCCCGCGAGGTTGCGGGCGGCGGTGGTGCAGCCGTCCTCGGCTTCGCGCTGCGCCAGCCACAGCCTGCGCACCTCGTCGACCAGCGCCGGCGTGGCGCCTTCGCGCAGTTGCTGCACCAGCAGGGCGTAGCAGCGCACCTGCGGGTCGTCGTTCATGCGAAAGCGCACGTGTTCGTCGGCGAAGGCGGTCCAGTCTCGGCGCTGCCCCAGCAGCAGCAGCCAGTCGTTGCGCAGGCGGTCTTCCTGGTAGGTGCCGGCGTAACGGGTGAAGAACTCCTGCATTTCCTGCGGGTTGGCCGTGTCCAGGCGGGCGCGCAGCTCCCAGTAGACGGCCCAGGGTTCGAGCAGATGGCCCCGCGCTTGCGGCAGCAACTGGGTGAGGCGGGCCCTCTGCCCCTGGCGGAAGGCCTGACCCATCTCGGTCAGGGCCTGGTCGCCCCAGGCGTCGGTGCGCCCCTGGGCCTGCACCGCGCAGGCCAGGAGGGAGACTACGATCAGTGCCAGAATCTTTCGGAACTTCATTGGTGGATTATGGACAAGTCAGAGGAAAAAAAGGCCCTGCGCCGCCGGTTGCTGCAGGCCCGCCTGGAGATGCCCGATCGCCTGGCGCGCGCCGACCTGCTGCAGCGGGTGATGCGCATCTGGCTGGTGGGCCGACCTGACCTCGTGATCGGCGCCTACTGGCCGATCAAGGGCGAGTTCGATCCGCTGCCCGCCCTGCATCGCTGGAAGGAAGACGGCGAGCTTCTGGACCGGCCCCAGCGCCGGCGCATCGGCCTGCCGGTGGTGGACAAGGTCCATAAGACCCTGCAATTCCATGCCTGGTTCCCGGGCTGCCCGATGGAAGAAGACGCCTACGGCATTCCCAAGCCCAAGGACACCGAGGTGGTCCTGCCCACCTTGCTGTTCGTGCCCTGCGTGGGCTACGGCCCGGGCGGCTACCGCCTGGGGTATGGCGGCGGCTTCTATGACCGCACCCTGGCCGGCCTGCAGCCGCGGCCCCACACCGTGGGCCTGGGTTACACCAACGGCTTCCTGCCCGATTTCGAGCCGCAGCCCCACGACGTGCCGCTGGACGCCATCCTCAATGACAACGGGGTGGTCTGGCCGGTGCGCTGAGGGTGCCCGCGCCCGCGCCTCGTTAAGATTGCCCGCCCAGAGGAGTACCCCCACGATGTCCAAAGCCTTTGCCAGCCAGGCCGACCTGTCCGACAAGAAAATCACCTTCGAGCAACTGAGCCCCCATTGCTGGGCCTATACCGCCGAGGGCGACCCGAATTCCGGCGTGATCATCGGCGACAAGTTCATCATGGTGAGCGACGCCACCGCCACCCCCGCGATGGCGCGCGACCTGATCGCCCGCATCCGCACCGTGAGCGACAAGCCGATCAAGTACGTGCTCCTGACGCACTACCACGCGGTGCGCGTGCTGGGCGCCAGCGCCTTCGTGGCCGAGGGCGCGACCGAGGTCATCGCCAGCCAGGGCACGCTCGAATTGATCATCGAGCGGGGCAAGGAGGACATGCAATCGGAGATGGAGCGCTTCCCCCGCCTGTTCCGCAACGCGGAAAGCGTGCCGGGCCTGACCTGGCCCACCCTGGTGGTCGGCGGCGGCAACCCCGCCCGGGGCGAAGCGCCCGGCAAGCTCACCGTGGACCTGGGCGGCATGAGGGTGCAGATCTGGCACCCGGGCCCCGGCCACACCCGTGGCGACACCATCGCCTGGGTCGAGGACGAAAAAGTGCTGTTCTCCGGCGACCTGGTCGAATACGAAGCCGGCGTCTACACCGGCGACGCCCAGCTCGAGGAATGGCCCGCCACCCTGGAGGCCCTGCGCGCCCTCCAGGCCGAATCCATCGTCCCGGGCCGCGGTGAGGCCATGAAGGGCAAGGCCAACGTGAACAAGGCCCTGGACTACACCAAGCGCTGGGTCGAAACGCTCTATCGCTGCGGCCGAGAGGCTGCCGCCGCCAACATGGACCTCAAGGCCGCCATGGCCCACACCCGCAAGGCCATGGATCCGGTCTTCGGGCACGTGTTCATCTACGAGCACTGCCTGCCCTTCGACGTGAGCCGCGCCTACGACGAAGCGCGGGGTATCAAGACGCCCCGCATCTGGACCGCCGAGCGTGACCAGGAGATGTGGGCCGCCCTGCAGGCCTGAGACCCGGCGCGGCGCCCCTGCAGGTTCAGCGCGCCGCCACCAGGTCGGCCAGGTCCCGCTGGTAGGCCCGCAGGCGCCTCACGGCGCTCTGGCGCTGCGCGGGCGTCGTTGCGTTGTGCACAGTGGTCACCAGCGCGCAGTTGTCCTCGGTGACCATCTCCCGGTAGCGGCGCGTCCCCGCATCGGGTGGCGACTGGCCGCGGTCCACAAGGGCCTTCACCTGCAGGCGCGCCTCGGGCCCGGAGACCCCGCCACGCAGTTGGCGCAGCGTCTGCAGGGTGTCCGCATGGCGCCGGCGCATCTCGGACAGCACCTGCGCCGGGTCGAAGCGCGAGGCCTCGATGCGCTGGCGCAGCACCGCGCGCTGCGCGTCATCCAGGCGCCCGTAGGTGTCCTCCATGCGTTCCAGGAACTGCTTGAAATGCTTGTCCCGCCGTTCGGCCAGGGGCAGGTCTACCCAGTCCTTGCGGAAGTCCTGGTCGTTGCGCTCGTAACGCTGGGCCAGGTGCCGCAACTGGTCGGCCGTGAGCGTGGGCGCGATCGCCGCGATGGCCCCTTCAGATTGCCCCGCCAGGGCCAGGAAGCGCACGCGCCCCTCATCGGCCAGCTTGCACACCTGTTCGGGCGTGATGTCGGCGGCGGCCATCCGCTCGACCCGGGCCAGCAACTCGGCATAACGGGGCAGCTCGTTGGTCCGGTGCCACTGGTGCAGGCGGGCCAGTTCGTCCCGCACCGGCGTGCGCTGCGCGTCGTTGAAATCCATGTAGCCATCGAGCCACCACCAGGCCAGCTCGGGCAGGTTGTTGTACCCCAGCTTGATGGCGCTGCAGCCCGCCAGGGCCACCAGCAGGGCCAGCGCCCCGATAATCCGGGGGAGCTTCGAGGCGAGAGTGGTCATGAACGACAAAGGAAACGCGATGGCGTCAGTGGATGTGGTGATCATGGCGGCCGGCAAGGGCACGCGCATGAAAAGTGGTCTGCCCAAAGTGTTGCACCGTTTGGGCGGGCGCGCCCTGCTGGCCCATGTGATCGACTCCGCGGCAGGGTTGAAGCCCCGCCGCCTCATCGTGGTCACGGGGCACGGCGCAGACCGGGTGCAGGCGGTGGCCCGGGGCTGTGCGCAGTCCGCGGGCCTGGCCGCCTGCGACACGGTGCTGCAGGAGCCGCAACGGGGCACCGGCCACGCCGTGCAGCAGGCCCTGCCGCTCCTGCCGCAAGACGGCATCTGCCTCATTCTCAATGGCGACGTCCCCCTGATCGAGACCGCCACCCTGCAGGCCCTGGTGCAGGCCTGCGCCGGTGACCGCCTGGCCCTGCTCACGGTGGACATGCCCGACCCCACGGGCTACGGCCGCATCGTCCGCGAGGGCGAGGCCGTGCGCGAGATCGTCGAGCACAAGGACGCCACCGAGGCCCAGCGCCGCATCACCGAGGTCTACACCGGCTTCATGGCCGCACCCAACCGCCTCCTGCGGGACTGGCTCTCGCGCCTCACGAACGACAACGCCCAGGGCGAGTACTACCTCACCGACGTGGTCCGGTTCGCCCTCCAGGACGGCGTGGCCATCACCGCCCTGCGCACGCCGGACCGGGTGCAGGCCGATGGCGTGAACAGCCCGCTGCAGCTGGCCGAGCTCGAACGCGCCTACCAGCTGCGTCGCGCACGTGCCCTCATGGAGCAGGGCGTGCGCCTGGCCGACCCGGCGCGCTTGGACCTGCGCGGCACGCTGGCCTGCGGCGCGGATGTCGAGATCGACGTCAACTGCGTGTTCGAGGGCGAGGTCTCGCTGGGCGATGGCGTGCGCATCGGCGCCAACTGCGTGATTGCCAACGCGCGCATTGCCGCAGGCGCGGTGATCCACCCGTTCACGCACATCGACGGCGAAAAGGCCGGTGTGCAGGTGGGAGAGGGCGCGCTCGTCGGCCCCTACGCGCGCCTGCGCCCCGGCGCGGTGCTGGGCCCCGGCGTGCATGTCGGCAACTTCGTCGAAGTGAAGAATTCCACGCTGGCGGCGGGCGCCAAGGCCAACCACCTGGCCTACCTGGGCGACGCCACGGTGGGCGAGCGGGTGAACTACGGCGCCGGGTCGATCACCGCCAACTACGACGGCGCGAACAAGCACCGCACCGTGATCGAGGCCGACGTGCACGTGGGCAGCAACTGCGTGCTGGTCGCGCCCGTGACCCTGGGCGCGGGCGGCACGGTGGGCGGCGGCTCCACCATCACCAAGGACACGCCGCCCGGCGCGCTGTCGGTGGCGCGCGGCAAGCAGGTGTCCATCGCCAACTGGAAGCGGCCGCAGAAGACGCCGCGTTAAAGCGTTGCTAAAGGGGCGAGTCAGGCCGCGTGCGGTCGGGCCTGCAGCTGCAGGCGCGGCGCAAACTTCGCCCGTTTCACGCTGAAGAAAGCCTTGACGTTGCGCACGTTCGCGTCGGCGGTGAAAAGGCGCTGCTGCAAGGCCAGGTAGGCCGGCATGTCCGGCGCCCGCAAGTGCAGGATGAAGTCCGGCCCGGGTGACACCCGGTAGCACTGTTGCACCGCGTCGTCGGCGACGACACGCGCCTCGAAGGCCGCCAGATGCTCCGCGCCCTGGCGCTCCAGGGTCACTTCCACGATGGCCTCCAGGCCATGCCCCAGCAACGGCGCAAGCCGGTCGGCGCTCAGGACCGCCACCTGCCGCTCGATCAGGCCCGCCGCCTGCAGGCGCTTGACCCGGCGCAGGCAGGTGGGCGGCGACACGTGCAGGCGCTGCGCCAGCGCCAGGTTGCTCTGGGACGCGTCGATTTGCAGCAGGTCCAGGAGCTGCAGGTCGGTGGCATCAAGAAATGAGGCGTGAATTTCTTCCATTAAGATGAAATTTTATGCCAATCCTGACAAATTGAGAAATAAAAAACCAAATAGATAAAAAATAAGATTTCTTATTACACCCTGCGCAGCCTACAGTCCCGCCACTGAAGGAGTGACCCCATGTGTGGCATCGTCGCCGCGGTCTCTGGCCGCAACATCGTTCCCATCCTCGTGCAGGGCCTGCAGCGGCTCGAATACCGCGGCTACGACTCCTGCGGCGTGGCGGTGCATGCGGGGGGCCTGCAGCGCGCGCGCAGCACCGCGCGGGTGGCCGAACTGATGCAGCAGGTGGCCGCCGACGGCCTCACGGGCACCACCGGCATCGCGCACACGCGCTGGGCCACGCATGGCGCGCCCGCGGTGCACAACGCCCACCCGCATTTCAGCCACGGCCCGGGCGCCACGCCCGCGGACCGCGCGGGGCGCATTGCCCTGGTCCACAACGGCATCATTGAAAACCATGACGAGCTGCGCGCGAACCTGCAGGCGCGCGGCTACGTCTTTGCCAGCCAGACCGACACCGAGGTCATCGCGCACCTGGTCGACAGCCTCTACGAGGGCGACCTGTTCGAAGCAGTGAAGGCGGCCATCGCGCAATTGCACGGCGCCTACGCCATCGCGGTGTTCTGCAAGGACGAACCGCACCGCGTGGTGGGCGCGCGCGCGGGCTCGCCCCTGGTGCTGGGGGTGGGCGAGGGCGCGCGCGAACACTTCCTGGCCAGCGACGCGATGGCGCTGGCCGGTGTGACCGACCAGATCGTCTACCTGGACGAAGGCGACCTGGTCGACCTGCAACTGGGGCGCTACTGGGTGGTGGACCCCTCGGGCCGGCCCGCCGAGCGCCCTGTGCGCACGGTGCAGGCCCACAGCGGCGCGGCCGAACTCGGGCCGTATCGCCACTACATGCAAAAGGAG
>JBEGVR010000152.1:0-7486 GCA_041178265.1 Pseudomonadota bacterium
GCGGCAACCTGGTGCGCAACATCCACCCTTCGGTGCTGGCCGTCACCGGCCCGCACGCCACGCAGGAGGTGATGGACGCGGTGCACACCCACCTGCCCAAGCCCCACGACCCTTTTCTCGATCTGGTGCCACAGGCGGGCGGTTTCGGCGAGGCGGGCATCAAGCTCACGCCGCGCCACTACGCCTACCTGAAGATCAGCGAGGGCTGCAACCACCGCTGTACCTTCTGCATCATCCCCTCGATGCGCGGCGACCTCGTGAGCCGCCCCATCGGCGACGTGCTCAAGGAAGCACGCGCGCTGTTCGAGGGCGGCGTGAAGGAGTTGCTCGTGATCAGCCAGGACACCTCGGCGTATGGCGTGGATGTCCAGTACCGCACCGGATTTCATGACGGGCGTCCGATGCGCACGCGCCTCTTGGAGTTGGCCCGCGCGCTGGGCGAGATGGCCGAACCCTTCGGCGCCTGGGTGCGCCTGCATTACGTGTACCCCTATCCGTCGGTGGACGAGGTCATCCCGCTCATGGCCGAGGGTCGGGTGCTGCCTTACCTGGACGTGCCGTTCCAGCACAGTCACCCCGACGTGCTGCGCCGGATGAAGCGGCCCGCCAGCGGCGAGCGCAATCTCGAGCGTATTGCGCGCTGGCGCCAGGCCTGCCCGGAGATCGTGATCCGCAGCACCTTCATCGCCGGCTTTCCGGGCGAGACCGAGGCCGAGTTCGAGGACCTGCTCGCCTTCATGCGCGAGGCGCGTATCGACCGCGCGGGCTGCTTTGCCTACAGCGATGTCCAGGGCGCGGCGGCCAACGCCTTGCCCGGCATGCTGCCCAAGGAGGTGCGCGCGGAGCGCCGGGCGCGCTTCATGGCCGTGGCCGAGGAAGTGTCGGCAGCGAAACTGCAGGCGCGCATCGGTGCCACCATGCAGGTGCTGGTGGACTCGGCGCCCGCGCTGGGCCGCAAGGGCGGGGTGGGGCGCTCCTATGCGGACGCGCCCGAGATCGACGGCGTGGTGCGCCTCTTGCCGCCGGAAAAAATCAGCAAGCAGTTGAAGGTGGGGGAGTTCACGCGGGCGCGCGTGGTGGGCACCGAGGGCCATGACCTGGTGGCGGTGCCGGTCTGAGCGGGCCCGCGCCCGCAGGCGAGAAAAAGACGAAGGCCGCCTCGGGGGCGGCCTTCATTTATTTGTCACACCAGAGAAAAAGCCGGCGATGCCGGCCTTATCATTGGTGCCCAGGAGAGGACTCGAACCTCCACGATGTTACTCGCTAGTACCTGAAACTAGTGCGTCTACCAATTCCGCCACCTGGGCTTATCAGGAAAAACAAGATTGTATATTAAAACCACAGCCGCCCCGGACAAGGGCCTGCTCGATGAGATCGAGGGCGTCATCCAGGGCCATCGCGACGGCCACGGCTTTGTCGTTCGCGACGACGGCGAGGGTGACATCTACCTGCCGCCCAACGAAATGCGGGCGGTCTTGCACAAGGACCGCGTCAAGGCGCGCATCGTGCGCCAGGATCGCCGAGGCCGTCCCGAGGGCCGCGTGCTCGAGATCGTCGAACGTCCGGCCCACCCCATCATCGGTCGTCTGCTGCACGAAAGCGGCGTCTGGCTCGTCGCCCCCGAGGACAAGCGCTATGGCCAGGACGTCCTGATCCCCAAGGGCCTCACGGGCACCGCCAAGCCGGGCCAGGTGGTGGTGGTCGAACTCACCGAACCCCCCAGCCTCTACGGCCAGCCCGTGGGTCGCGTGAAGGAAGTGCTCGGCGAGATCGATGACCCCGGCATGGAGATCGAGATCGCCGTCCGTAAGTACGGCGTGCCCCACGAGTTCTCCGACGCCTGCATCGCCCTGGCCCGCACGCTGCCCGACACGGTGCGGACCCAGGACAAGCGTCACCGCGTCGACCTGACCGACGTGCCCCTGGTCACCATCGACGGCGAGGACGCCCGCGACTTCGACGACGCCGTCTACTGCGAGCCCGCGCAGGTGGGCCGCGCGAAGTCGGCCAAAGGCTGGCGCCTGCTGGTGGCCATCGCCGACGTGAGCCACTACGTGGAGACCAGCAGCGCCATCGATATCGACGCCTTCGAGCGCGCCACCAGCGTGTACTTCCCGCGCCGGGTCATCCCGATGCTGCCCGAGAAGCTGTCCAACGGCCTGTGCTCGCTCAACCCGCAGGTGGATCGCCTGTGCATGGTCTGCGACATGCTGATCACGGCCGCCGGCGAGATCCAGGCCTACCAGTTCTATCCTGCGGTGATGTGGAGCCATGCCCGCTTCACCTACACGGAGGTCGCGGCCATCCTGGCCAACACGCGCGGCCCCGAAGCGACCCGGCACAAGGACCGCGTCGCCGACCTGATCCACCTGCACGACGCGTACCGCGCGCTGCTCAAGGCGCGCACCGTGCGCGGCGCTGTCGATTTCGAAACCACCGAAACCCAGATCGTGTGCGACGACAGCGGCCGCATCGAGAAGATCGTGCCGCGCACGCGCAACGAAGCGCACCGCCTCATAGAAGAGGCCATGCTTGCGGCCAATGTCTGCAGCGCCGACTTCATCCAGGAGAACAAGCACCCGGGTCTGTACCGCGTGCACGAGGGCCCGACCCCCGAAAAGAAGGACATCCTGCGCGCTTACCTCAAGGCCATGGCCGTGGGCCTCACCATCAGCGAAGACCCCTTGCCCGCCGAGTTCCAGCGTATCGCGCAGGCCACCAAGGAGCGGCCCGACGCGCAGCAGATCCACACCATGCTGCTGCGGTCCATGCAGCAGGCGATCTACACCCCGACCAACAGTGGCCACTTCGGCCTGGCCTACGACGCCTACACCCACTTCACCAGCCCGATCCGCCGCTATCCCGACCTGCTGGTGCACCGGGTGATCAAGGCCATCCTGGGCGACCGCCGCTACGAACTGCCCGTCCTGCCCACGCCGGGCGAGGCCCACGAGAAACTCGCGCGGCGCCTGGCCAGCCGCGCCGCCGCACCCACAAACAAGCTGAAGAAGCCCGCACCGCCGCCCTCGCGCGAGGTGCAGGCCTGGGAAGCTGCCGGCCTGCATTGCAGCGCCAATGAGCGCCGTGCCGACGAGGCCAGCCGCGACGTCGAGGCCTGGCTCAAGTGCAAGTACATGCGCGAGCACCTGGGCGAGGAATACGGCGGCGTGGTCACCGCAGCCACCAGCTTCGGCATCTTCGTGACGCTCGACGCCATGTACGTCGAAGGCCTGGTGCACATCACCGAGCTGGGCGGCGAGTACTTCAAGTTCGACGAAGCCCGCCAGGAGTTGCGCGGAGAGCGCACGGGCATCCGCTACGCCATCGGCTCGCGGGTCCGGGTGCAGGTCAGTCGGGTCGACCTCGACGGCCGCAAGATCGACTTCCGCCTGGTGCGCGAGGGCGAGGAACTGGCCGGCCGCACCGCCAAGGACAAGGGCGCAGGCGGTTCAACGGGCGCTGCTGCGGCCAAGGGCGCGGCCAAGCGCGCCGGGCGCAAGACGGCTGCTGCACCTGGCGAGCAGGAACGCTCCCCCATCCAGGCGCTGAAGGCGTCCGTCAAGAAGGCCGCCGCCAAGTCCAAGGTGGCCAAGGGCAAGCCCCGCAAGGGCCGCCGCTGAAGTTCCGCTCAGCGCACCCGCTGCGCCAGCGCAGCGGCTGACAGCGCCTCACCCTCGGGCCACCCATCGGCACACGCGCCGTGTGCGTAGACCGCGCTGCGGGCCGCTTCGAGGGCCGTGAGCCCGTTGGCCAGGCGCGACGCCACCAGGCCCGCCAGGACATCGCCGGTGCCTGCGGTGGCCAGGCGGGCGTTGCCGGTGGGGTTGATCCAGGGCGTCGACCCGGGTGCGGCGATCACGGTGCCCGAGCCTTTGAGCACCACGACCGACTGCAGCCGCTCGGCCAGACTGCGGGCCGCACCCAGGCGGTCCGCCTGCACCTGCGATGCCGTGCAGGCCAGCAGGCGCGCAGCCTCCAGGGGATGGGGCGTCAACACGGTGGATCCCGGCGTGCGCAGGCCACGGGCTTTCAGCTGCGCCTGCAGCGAAGTATCGGCGGCGATCGCGTTCAGGGCGTCCGCGTCCAGCACCAGGGAGGCGGCCCGCGAGATCCACCGGGGCAGGGCTTGCCGCACCGCATCCCCACCGCCGCAGCCGCACGCCACATGCAGGACCGCCGGGTCGAGGGCATCCACCGCCCGGAACATCAGCCCGGGCTGCACGATGTCGACAGCCAGGCCCGCGTCGTCCAAAAGGCCGACGAACACGCGGCCCGCTCCGCCCTGCAAGGCCGCCCGGGCCGCCAGCAGGGCGGCGCCGGTCATGCCCGGAGCGCCGCCCACGACCGCCACGTCCCCCCAACTGCCCTTGTGCGAGGCATGGGGGCGGGCCCGGATCGGCGGCGCGGGGGAAAGCCAGGCCGTGGGCGCGGTGGCGGCCAGCGCCTGACCCGCCCCCAAATCGTCCAGCCAGACCTCGCCGGCGGCATCGCGCCCCTGCGCAGTGAACAGCCCGGGTTTGAGGGTCAACAGGCTGAGGGTGTGGGTGGCCCGCACCGCCGGTCCCTGCCCGGTGTCGGCGTCCAGGCCCGAGGGCAGGTCCGCGGCCAGCACCGGCACGCCGGCCTGCGCCATGTGCGCCTGCCACGCCAGCGCCCGCTCCGGCAGCGGCCCGCGGGCCCCGAGGCCCAGGATGGCGTCGATGATCAGATCCGGTTGCGGCGGGGGCTCCTGCGCGAAGAGGACCGAACCGGCCTGCGCACGGGCCAGGGCCTGGCGTGCATCGGCCGGCAGGCCCGCATGCTGGGCGTCCCCCAGCCAGGTCACGATGACGCGTCGGTGCACCTGGGCGAGCAGGGCGGCGGCCTCGAGCCCGTCGCCGCCGTTGTTGCCGGGGCCACAGGCCACCCACACAGTGCGCGCGTGTGGCACGAGGGCCAGCGCCAGCCTCGCGAGGGCGCCACCGGCCCGCTGCATCAGGGTGTGCGGGGGCAGGGCCGCGGCGGCGGCGGCTTCGATCGCCCGCGTGGCGTCGGCGCCATGCAGCGGCCAGGCCGGCCCGGGGGTGATGCGTTGCATGCGGGCATTGTGCCGCCGGGGCCGGCGGGCAGGCGCCCGGCATCGCCCAGGCTGCGCCCGGGACGGTCAGCCCGCGCGCAGGCCGGCCAGGGCGGCTTCGGCCTGCAACGCGATGTTCAGGACCGTGTCGTCATGGAGGGCGCCGTGCCACAGCATCAGGCCCGAGGGCAGTTCGCCGGGGGCGTGGCAGGGGATGGAGATGGCGCAGCCATCGAGCAGGTTCACGGCGCTGGGGTTGCGAAGCAACAGGGCGTTGATGCGGAAGAAGGCGTCGTCGCGGGTGGCGTCGCCGGGCGCGACATCGGCGATGGGCGGTGCGACCACCGGCACTGTGGGCGAGAGCAGGGCGTCGAACCCCTGCACCGCCTCGGCCATGCGGGCCATCCAGTCCTGGCGGGCGGCCACCAGGGCCAGGTACTCCCAGGCCTTCATCTCGCCGCCACGCTCGATGCGCACGCGCACGCGCGGGTCGTAGCCGTCGCCGCGCGCGGCGATCAGTTCGCGGTGCCAGGCGTAGCTCTCGGCGGCCGTAAGGGTGCCGCGGCCCTGCAAGGTGGTGGCCTCGCCCAGGGGCGCAAGCGGGATGTGCTCGATGTGCGCGCCCGCGGCACTCAGGGTGGCCAGGCTGCGCTCGAAGGCCCGGGCCACGGTGTTGTCCAGCCCTTCGAGCATGACCGGCGCCGGCACCGCCAGGTGGTAGGCCGACAGCGGCGCGCCGGCGCGCGTGACGCGCCGCTGCGCCAGGACCTCGTGCGCCAGGACGGCGTCGCGGACCGAGCGGGTGATGGCGCAGACCGTGTCCAGCGTGGTCGACAGGGGCAAGGCGCCCTGCGTCGGGGTCAGGCGGGCGGTGTTCTTGAACCCCACCAGCCCGCACAAGGCAGCCGGGATGCGGATCGAGCCGCCGGTGTCCGAGCCCAGGCCGATGAAGGCGGCACCGGTGGCTACCGAGACCGCCGCGCCCGAGGACGAGCCGCCGGGGATGCGCGCCACCGCGCTGTCGGCCGGGTTGGCCGGGGTCGGGAAATGCGGATTGGTCCCCACGCCCGAGAAGGCGAACTCGGACATGTGGGTGCGTCCCATGACGGTGGCCCCCGCCGCCCGCAGCCGCGCCACGGCCACGGCGTCCCGGCGGGCGGGCGGCGCATTGCGCAGGACGATGGAGCCGGCTGCCGTGGTCTGGCCAGCGATGTCGAACAGGTCCTTGACCGAGATGGGCAGGCCGGCCAGGGGCAGGTCCGTGGGGGCCGCGCGCGCGGGGTCGGCGCCCGTCTGCTGCGGGCCGGCCAGGGCCAGGAAGGCGCCCCGGCAGGCGGGGCCCTGCGCGGCGGCCAGGGCCCGGTCCACTTCATCGCCGGCCCGGGTGTGGCCGGCCCGCAGGCGCTCGAGGGTGGCGGTGAGGTCGGCAAGGGGCGTCATGGGCGGTGAAGGGATGGAGGAATAGAGGGAGGACGAGAAGGCGGACGGGCGGGTGAGAGGGGCCGGACAGGACAGGCAATGTGCTAAAATCTGGCGGTGTTGCGGCGCGAACCCTGCACGGTGCAGGGCCCGTGTGCCGCAGGACGCCATCCGCGAATCCGTCCCACCTAGGTGCCGCCGGGTCCTCTCGTTCATCGGGGGGCCGTCGGTTTCGGGGCGGATTTTAGACCCAACCTCAAGGAACTCTCATGTCCGCATCCATGCGCGAAATGCTGGAAGCCGGTGTCCATTTCGGGCACCAGACCCGCTTCTGGAACCCCAAGATGGCCCCGTTCATCTTCGGCCATCGCAACAAGATCCACATCATCAACCTGGAAAAGTCGCTTCCGATGTTCCAGGACGCGATGAAATTCGTGAAGCAGCTGGCCGCCAACCGCGGCACCATCCTGATGGTGGGCACCAAGCGCCAGGCCCGAGACATCGTCGCCGCCGAGGCCCGCCGCGCCGGCGTGCCCTTCGTCGACCAGCGCTGGCTCGGCGGCATGCTGACCAACTTCAAGACCGTCAAGACCTCCATCAAGCGCCTGAAGGAGATGAAGGCCCAGCAGGAAGCCGGCCTCGACGCCATGAGCAAGAAAGAGCAGCTGATGTTCGCCCGCGAGATGGAAAAGCTCGAGAAGGATATCGGCGGCATCCAGGACATGAACACCCTGCCCGACGCCATCTTCGTGATCGATGTCGGCTTTCACAAGATCGCCGTGTCCGAAGCCAAGAAGCTCGGCATCCCGCTGGTGGGCGTGGTCGATTCCAACCACTCGCCCGAGGGCATCGACTACGTGATTCCTGGAAATGACGATTCCTCCAAGGCCGTCACGCTGTACGCGCGCGGCATTGCCGACGCCGTCCTGGAAGGCCGCGCCAACGCGATGAACGACGTGGTCAAGGCTGTGTCCGAAGGCAGCGACGAGTTCGTGGAAGTGGAAGAAGGCG
>JBEGVR010000153.1:0-4239 GCA_041178265.1 Pseudomonadota bacterium
GACGACGCGCGCGACGGATAGCTCATCGAGCGGCTCGAATTGAATGATCGCATCGAGACGATTGCGGAATTCCGGCGAGAATAGCTTCTTCAGGACTTCCATTGCGTCCGTCGAGTGATCCTGAACCGTAAAGCCGACCGACGCGCGGCTCGCCTCTTGGGCGCCGGCATTGGTCGTCATGACGATCGTGACGTTACGGAAGTCCGCTTTCCTGCCGTTGTTGTCGGTCAGCGTGCCGTGGTCCATGACCTGCAGCAGCACGTTGAAGATGTCCGGGTGTGCCTTCTCGATCTCGTCGAGCAGCAGCACCGCGTGCGGCTTCTTGGTGACCGCCTCGGTCAAGAGCCCGCCCTGGTCGAAGCCCACGTAACCCGGGGGAGCACCGATCAGCCGCGACACCGCGTGGCGTTCCATGTACTCGGACATGTCAAAGCGGATCAGCTCTATGCCCATGATGTAGGCCAGCTGCTTGGCCGCCTCGGTCTTGCCCACGCCGGTGGGGCCGCTGAACAGGAACGCGCCGATCGGCTTGTCGCCCTTGCCCAGGCCCGAGCGTGCCATCTTGACGGAAGCGGCCAGCACCTCCAGGGCCTTGTCCTGGCCGAACACCACGCTCTTGAGGTCGCGCTCCAGGCTCTGCAGCTTGCCGCGGTCGTCGTTGGACACGTTAGCCGGTGGGATGCGCGCGATCTTGGCCACGATCTCCTCCACCTCAGCCTTGGAGATGGTCTTCTTGCGTTTGCTCACCGGCAGGATGCGCTGCGCTGCGCCCGCCTCGTCGATCACGTCGATGGCCTTGTCGGGCAGGTGACGGTCGTTGATGTACTTGGCGCTGAGCTCGGCCGCCGCCTGCAGGGCGTTGGCCGCGTACTTCACGCTGTGGTGCTCTTCGAAGCGCGACTTCAGGCCCTTGAGGATCTCGACCGTCTGCTCGATGGTGGGCTCGACCACATCGACCTTCTGGAAGCGCCGCGACAGCGCCGCGTCCTTTTCGAAGATGCCACGGTACTCGGTGAAGGTGGTCGCACCTATGCACTTGAGCGCCCCGCTGGACAGTGCCGGCTTGAGCAGGTTGGACGCGTCGAGCGTACCGCCCGAAGCGGCGCCTGCACCGATCAGCGTGTGGATTTCATCGATGAACAGGATGGCGTTGGGCTTGTCCTTGAGCGACTTGAGCACGCCCTTGAGGCGCTGCTCGAAATCACCCCGGTACTTGGTGCCCGCCAGCAAGGCGCCCATGTCCAGCGAGTAGACGCTGGATTCGGCCAGGATCTCGGGCACATCCTTCTGGACGATGCGCCAGGCCAGGCCCTCGGCGATCGCGGTCTTGCCCACGCCAGCCTCGCCCACCAGCAGCGGATTGTTCTTGCGGCGGCGGCACAGGATCTGGATGACGCGCTCGACCTCGTACTCACGGCCGATCAGCGGATCGATCTTGCCCTCCTTGGCTGCCTGGTTGAGGTTGAGCGTGAACTGCTCGAGGGCCGAGGCCTTCTCGCTCTTTTCGCCGCTCTCCTCGGCCTCGGGCGCACCGGAGGATTCCGACCCCTTGGTCGGTTCCGGCGGGTCGCTTTTCTTGATGCCGTGGGCGATGAAATTGACCACGTCCAGGCGTGTCACACCCTGCTGGTGCAGGTAGTACACGGCATGGGAGTCCTTCTCGCCGAAGATGGCCACCAGCACGTTGGCGCCAGTGACTTCCTTTTTGCCGTTGCCGGTGGACTGCACGTGCATGATGGCGCGCTGGATCACGCGCTGGAAGCCCAGGGTCGGCTGGGTATCCACGTCATCGGTGCCAGCCACCTGCGGCGTGTTGTCCTTGATGAAGTTGGACAGCGACTTGCGCAGGTCGTCGATGTTGGCCGAGCAGGCCCGCAGCACTTCGGCCGCGCTCGGGTTGTCCAGCAGGGCCAGCAGCAGGTGCTCGACGGTGATGAATTCGTGGCGCTGCTGTCGGGCCTCGACAAACGCCATATGGAGGCTGACTTCCAATTCCTGGGCAATCATGAAAATTCCTTTGCCTTGCGAGCTGACCCACTGAAAAAACGATGTTGGCTTGGAGCCACTTTAATCCTGATCCGTTCAACTTTCACTTACTCGACCGGTTCACTCACACATTGAAGGGGATGGCCAGCCTGACGGGCGGCCGCCTGGACCTGTTCCACCTTGGTCGCGGCGACATCGCGGGAATAGACGCCGCAGACGGCTTTGCCGTCCAGATGTATCTTGAGCATGATCTGCGTGGCCGTTTCCCGGTCCTTGTTGAAGTATTCCTGGATCACGACGACCACGAACTCCATGGGCGTGAAGTCGTCGTTGAGCATGACGACCTGGTACATCTGCGGCGGCTTGGTCTTCTGCGTCCGCCGCTCGAGGACCACGGAACCGCCGTCGTCCTCCTTGGGCCGCTGCTTGGGGCCCACCGGCGGGGGAAGGGGTGATTTGCTGGCCATGCGAACGATTTTATCGACCCGACCTGCCTCGGCCGCGCCTGCGCTCGAACCCGGTCTGCTGCCCCCGGCTGCGGCACCCACCGATGACGCTTACTCCAGACTGAAAAAAATGAACTTTTGTTTTCAAAAACGTTGACACCTGCTCGCGCCATCCCGGACACTGCATCGCCTCGGGAACGTGATTGTCGAAAGACCCAACATGGCGACTGGCACTGTCAAATGGTTCAATGATGCGAAGGGTTTCGGCTTCATCGAACCCGATGGCGGCGGGGCCGACGTCTTCGCGCATTTCTCCGCCATCTCCATGGCGGGCTTCAAGACCCTCAAGCAGGGTGCACGCGTCACCTTCGACCTCACGGCCGGGCCCAAGGGCCAACTGGCCCAGAATATCCAGACCGCCCCGGCCTCGCCAGGTGAAGTCACCGGCTCCCGTCCCCCGCGCACCACGGCGTGCGGCGTCTCCACCAGCCCCCTGGAAGCCGACCACTCCGACGCCCACTGAGCGCCAGGCGGTCCCACCGACCGCGTCCCCATCAAGAAGCCGCCCGAAGGCGGCTTTTTTCACACTCCAGGCACCCGGACCCCTGAGGGGGATCACATGTGCTCGATCATCACCTGGCCAAATCCGGAGCAGCTGACCTGGGTGGCACCGTCCATCAAGCGGGCGAAGTCGTAGGTCACTTTCTTGCTAAGGATCGACTTTTCCATGGAGCTGATGATGAGGTCTGCGGCCTCGGTCCAGCCCATGTGGCGCAGCATCATCTCGGCTGACAGGATTTCGGAGCCGGGGTTCACGTAGTCCTTGCCGGCGTACTTGGGCGCCGTGCCGTGGGTGGCTTCGAACATGGCGATGGAATCGCTGAGGTTGGCGCCGGGGGCGATGCCGATGCCACCGACCTGGGCGGCCAGCGCGTCCGACACATAGTCGCCGTTGAGGTTCAGCGTCGCGATGACGCTGTACTCGGCCGGTCGCAACAGGATCTGCTGCAGGAAGGCGTCGGCAATGGAGTCCTTGACGATGATGTCCTTGCCCGTCTTGGGGTTCTTGAACTTGCACCAGGGTCCACCGTCGATCAGCTGGGCGCCGAACTCCCGCTGGGCCAGGGCATAGCTCCAGTCGCGGAAACCGCCTTCGGTGAACTTCATGATGTTGCCCTTGTGCACGATCGTCACGCTGGGCTTGTCGTTGTCGATGGCGTACTGGATGGCCTTGCGCACCAGGCGCTCAGTGCCCTCGCGGGAGACCGGCTTGATGCCGATGCCGGAAGTAGCGGGGAAGCGGATCTTCTTGACGCCCATTTCCTTAATGAGGAAATCGATGACCTTCTTGGCCTTGTCGCTCTCGGCTTCGTATTCGATGCCGGCGTAGATGTCTTCCGAGTTCTCGCGGAAGATGACCATGTGGGTCTTTTCGGGCTCTTTCAGGGGCGAGGGCACGCCCTTGAAGTACTGGATCGGGCGCAGGCAGACATACAGGTCCAGCTCCTGGCGCAGGGCGACGTTCAGGGAGCGGATGCCGCCGCCGACCGGCGTGGTCAGGGGGCCCTTGATGGACACCACAAAGTCACGCACGGCGTGCAGGGTTTCCTCGGGGAGCCAGACGTCCGGGCCGTAGACGCGGGTGGATTTTTCGCCAGCGTAGACCTCCATCCAGTGGATCTTGCGCTTGCCGCCATAGGCCTTGGCCACAGCGGCATCCACCACCTTGAGCATCACGGGGGTGATGTCCATCCCGGTGCCATCGCCCTCGATGTAGGGAATGACGGGTTCATCCGGGACATTGAGC
>JBEGVR010000154.1:0-4330 GCA_041178265.1 Pseudomonadota bacterium
ATCGCCGACCTGGAACAGGCGCTGGCGAGAGCTCAGCCCTAGAAGATCTGGCCCTGATCCTGCACCCACGAATGACTTCCGAATCCTCGAGCGACACGAGCCCGGCGCCGCGCCCGCTGGACGGCGTGACCGTGGTGGCCCTGGAACAAGCGGTGGCCGCGCCGTACTGTTCGAGCCGCCTGGGCGACGCCGGCGCGCGGATCATCAAAGTGGAGCGCCCCGAAGGTGACTTCGCGCGCGGCTACGACACCAGCGTGCACGGCGAGTCGTCCTATTTCGTGTGGATCAACCGGGGCAAGGAATCAGTGGTCCTGGACCTGCGCCAGGACACGGACAAGGCAGTATTGCGCGAGCTCATTGGGCGCGCTGATGTCTTTATCCAGAACCTGGCGCCGGGGGCGGCCGCCCGTCTCGGCTTCGACAGCGAGGCGCTGCGCGCCGCCCACCCGCGGCTGGTCACCTGCGACATCTCGGGCTATGGCGAATCTGGCCCCCTGCACCATCTCAAGGCCTACGACCTGCTGGTGCAGGCCGAGAGCGGCCTGGTCGCGATCAGCGGCACGCCGGGCCCCTGGGGCCGGATCGGTGTGTCCGTGTGCGATATCACGGCCGGCATGAATGCCCTGATCGGTGTGCAACAGGCGCTGATTCAGCGTTCGCGTACCGGACGTGGCAGTGGGATTGAGGTGTCGCTTTTTGGATCGGCCGCCGAGTTGATGGCCGTGCCTTACCTACAGACGCGCTATGGCGCCAAGGCGCCCCAGCGCATGGGGCTCAAGCATCCGAGCATCGCGCCCTATGGCGCCTTCGCCTGCTCGGATGGACGGGAGGTGGTGCTGTCGATCCAAAACGAGCGCGAGTGGGCCAATTTCTGCCGCGTGGTGATGGCAGACGAGGCATTGGCGAGCAATCCCCGTTTCGAGAGCAACGATGCGCGCACGCGGCACCGCGACGAGCTCGAGACCGCCATTCAAGCCATCTTCTCAAGCCTCACTTACGCGCAGGCCGCCGACCTGCTGACCGAATCGCAGACGGCGTTCGGCGCCATCAATTCCGTGAACGATTTGATCAGCCATCCTCAGCTGCGGACCCGGCCGATGCTGGTGAGAGGGCGGCAGGTCGAGGTGCCGGCCGCGCCTTACGCCACCGAGTGGGACGACGAGTCGTTTCCGCCGGTGCCGGGGATCGGGGAGCACCAGCCGCTGCCTTGAGCCGGAGCGCAGTCCGCTCCCGGCGGGCGCAAGATCGCGCCGCCAGGGTTCGCACCAGCAAAAAGGACTGGCTTACGCCAGGCCTCTTGCAGGCGCATGCACCAGTTGCGTTCAGCCCGGGGACACGCCCTCGACCACCAGCACGTTGGACACGGAGGCCTTCTGCCGCAGTGCCCGTGCCGGCGCGTACTCGGGTGACTCCAGCCAGGCCCGCGCGCGGGCCGCGTCGGGAAATTCGATGACCACCAGCCGCTTGGGTTCACGCTCTCCCTCGAGGAGTTCGATACGCCCACCGCGGGCGAGAAAGCGGCCCCCGTACTGGGCCACCGTCGGCGGTGAGAGCTTCTTGTAGTCCTCAAACAGTACGGGGTCGGTGACGACCATGTCGTTGATCACATAAGCGGGCATGGCGGTCGCCGGGATCCTCAGGCGGCCTTTTTCAGGGGCGCAGCCGGCTGACGCACCTCGATGCCCAGCGCCTTTTCGCGCATGAACATCACGGCCGCCGTATCGCGGTCACCCTTGCCCAGCGCGATCGCCTCCTCCATCGTTGCCTGCGCGCCGCGTCCCACCTTGGCCACGAAGCCCAGGGACTCGGCGGCTTCGCAGGCCAGGCGCACGTCCTTGCAGGCCAGGCGGATGGCGAAGCCAGGGCTGTCGTCGCCCAGGAAGACCTTCTTGGGCATGGCCACGGCCAGCTGCTGGTTCCACGCCATAGTGGTGCGCATCACTTCCTGCATCAGCTCCAGGGTCAGGCCGGACTTGATGCCGATGGCCAGCGCCTCGGTGTTGGCCATCATGATGGTGGTGGCCAGCAGGTTGTTGGTCATCTTCATCGCGTGGCCCGTGCCCGGACGGCCGCACAGGTAGGTGTCGGTGCCCATGCACTTGAGGACGGGCATCGCGCGATCGATCGAGGCCTTGTGGCCGCCGACCATCAGCGTCAGCGTGCCGGTCGCAGCATGCTCGCTCGTCTTGCCCACGGGCGAATCCACCAGGTCCATGCCGCGCGCGCGCAGCGCATCGCCCACGCGCACCGAGGTGCCGGGATCGATCGTACTCATTTCAATGACGATGCCGCCCTTGGGCAGGCCCTCGATCACGCCGTCCTTGCCCAGGACGACCTGCTCGACGTGCTGCGGCTCGGGCAGCATGGTGACCACGATCTCGCTGGCCGCGCCCACCGCTTTCGCCGTGGCGGCGGCCTTGGCGCCGGCTTGCACCAGGCGCGCCACCGCCTCGGGGCTGCGGTCAAACACGGTGAGTTCGTGGCCGCCCTTGAGGATGTTGGCCGCCATGGGGGCACCCATGACGCCCAGGCCGATGAATCCGACTTTCATTGCTTCTTTCTCCGGTGATTCAAAAGGGACCGCCTCAGCTGCGGTCAGCCCACTGGTTGATCTCCCACACCGGGCGGCCACGCAGGTCGGCCACGTCGGTGCGCTGGAACTCTGAGGCGGCGGGCTTGGCACCCAGGCGGTCGTAGGCCTGCTTGACCAGTGGCGCGGTGCGGCTGAACGCCGACTTGACCTGGGCCCACTGCAGTGGCTTCTCGATGACTTTGTTGTCAGCCATGAACTTGGAGGTCTCCAGCACGGCGCGCGCGTCGTTCTCGGTCGGCCAGGACCAGCCACGCGAGAACAGCACGTCGTCCTTGACGACCTTGGCGCCCTGGGTGGCGTCCAGCTTCCAGTAGTCCTTGACCAGCTGCGACACGGCGCCCGGGTCCATGGCGGTGAGGGCGGCGACCGCTTCCTGCTGCGCCATCAGGAAGGCGACGACCGCCTGCGGGTGCTGCTCGATGAAGCCATTGCGGCCGATCCAGAAGGAGCGGTGCAGGTAGTAGCCGTCGGGGAAGAAGGGCGACTTCTTGACCGAGGGCAGCAAGATGCCGGCGCCCTTGCCCGCATGGCCCTCGTAGTATTCCTCGGTATAGCCGAAGGAGTTGGCGATGGCCACCGTGCCGCTGGCCTGCGCCGCCAGGTAGGCGGGAGAGATGGTGCAGGTCGCGTCCACGCCCGTGGGCACCGAGGCGGCCTGGGCATGCGTGGGCATGTTCACGAACTTGATGCCCGTCTCCTTGATGTCGTTGACACCCAGCTCGAAGCGCAGAAGCTGGAACAGCGCGCTCTGGGGGTCGCCGCCGAGCGAGACCCCCACGGTCTTGCCGCGAAGGTCCTGGATGTTGCGGATCGGGGACCCTTTCTTGACCGTGATCAGGAAGCGCAGGTGGCCCTCGCCGACCACCAGCAGGCTGATCGGCAGGCCGGTGGACAGGCCGCGGGTGATGGGGGTGTTGCCCCACATGCCGATGTCCAGGTTGTTGCCCACCATGGCTTCGACCATGGGCAGGGCGGTCGGGTACTCGCGCCAGTCGATGGTTAGGTCGTAGCCCAGTTCGGTGGCTCGCTTTTCCATCAGCTTGTTGTTGATCATGTACTGCGTCATTGGCGAATTGCCAGCGGCCCACGGAATGCGTCCGATGGACAGCTTGAGCGGGCGACGCGAGCCCTGGGCTTGCACCAGGGCTGGCATGCCCAGGGCGGCGGCCCCGGCGAGGGCGGCGCCGCCGATAACCATACGGCGACGGTTGGGGATCAGGATGTCAGACATGGTGTCTCCTTTCAGGTTTGATGTGTCATGTCGTTTCACGCGGGGGTGGCGGCGGACTTCGCCGCCGTCGATTCGGAACCGCCGATGGCCCGGTAGGCCTCGTCTCGGATCAGGCTCCAGATGTATTCGGCGTGGCGGCCGAATTGCGGATCGGCGCGCGCGGTTTCCTCGCGCGGACGCGGCAGGTCGATGTCCAGCACCGCACGCACACGACCCGGATGGCTGCTCATGACCACCACGCGGTCGGCCAGGAACACGGCTTCCTCGATGTCATGCGTGATGAAGATGGCCGTCTTACGCTTCGTACGGGGCGCCGTCTGGCCCCAGATACGAAGCAGTTCCATCTGCAGGATCAGGCGGGTCTGTGCGTCCAGTGCGCCCAGTGGCTCGTCCATGAGCAGGACGTCTGGCTCATTGGCCAGCAGGCGCGCGAGCGCCGCGCGTTGGCGCATGCCGCCGGACAACTGGTGCGGGTACTTTCTCTCCGACCCCTTCAGGCCGACCAG
>JBEGVR010000155.1:0-3210 GCA_041178265.1 Pseudomonadota bacterium
TCTCTATTGCAGCCGCGCGGTGGACCCGAGTCCCGCCGCCATCGAGTCCATCCTGGCGCAATCGCGCCAGCACAATCCGGTCACCGGCATTACCGGCATCCTGTGCTATGGCGGTGACATCTTCCTGCAGGCCATCGAGGGTGGCCGCATGGCGGTCTCCGAGCTGTATGGCCACATCCAGAAGGATCCGCGTCACAAGGACGTGGCCTTGCTCCATTACGAGGAAATCTCCGAACGGCGCTTTGGCGGTTGGACGATGGGACAGGTGAACATCAGCAAGGTAAACCAGTCCATCTTGCTGAAATACGCCGAGCGGCCCGAGCTGGACCCGTACTCCGTGTCCGGGCGCGTGTCGCTGGCGCTGCTCGAGGACCTGATGGCGACCGCCGCGATCTGCGGGCGCGTCTGAGGGACTTGCCAGTCCTTCTGGGCTGCGATTTCTCGAGCAGCCCCTCCAAGCGCAAACCGATCGTCCTGGCCCTGGGCGCCCGCCGCGCCGACACGGTGCTGCTCGATCGCATCGAGAAGCTGCCCACGCTCGAGGGTTTCGGGCAGTGGCTTGGGCGGCCCGGCCACTGGGTCGGCGGCTTTGACGTGCCCTTCGGCCTGCCGCGCGAACTCGTGACGCACCTGGGCTGGCCCCTGCGATGGGCCGACTGCATGGCGCACTATGCCAGCCTGACGCGCGCGCAGATCCGCGAGACCTTTGCCGCCTTTTGCGATGCACGCCCGGCGGGCGGCAAGTTCGCGCACCGCGCTTTTGATCGGCAGGCAGGCTCCAGTCCCTCGATGAAATGGGTCAACCCGCCCGTGGCCTACATGCTGCATGCCGCCGTGCCCCTGATGCTGCAAGCGGGTGTGCACCTGCCTGGCTTGCACACGGGCGATCCGCAGCGCGTGGCGCTGGAGGCCTATCCGGGCCTGCTGGCGCGCGAGTTGATCGAACGCCGCAGCTACAAGAGCGACGAGGCGGCCAAGCAGTCGCCCGAGCGCTTGATCGCGCGCAAGGACTTGCTGGAGGCGCTGGAGGCGGGCCGCACCCGCCTGGGCCTGCGGCTCAAACTCACAAACGCCCAGCGTGAGTTGATGGTGCAGGACGCTCGCGGCGACAGCCTTGACGCCGTCCTGTGCCTGGTGCAGGCCGCCTGGGCCGAGCGCCAGGGGCCGCCCACCTGGGGCCTACCGCCGCAGGTCGATCCGCTGGAGGGTTGGATCCTGACCGCCTGATGCGGCGTCAGGCGCTGTGCCGGCCAAAGGCCACCAGCGCCTCGAGGTCGGTGCGGTACGTGCGCAGCATCGGGCCTTCGTCAAGCGCGCCGGCGCGTTGCAGCATCTGTTCGACGGGCAACTTGATGCCGCTGATATGCAGCGTCACGCCCCGCGTCTCGAGGTAGCGGCGCAACTGGCTGAAGACTTCCACCCCGGTGGCGTCGATGCGGTTGATCGGTTGCGCGAACAGGCAGACATGGCGAACCTGCGGGTACTGCGCCAGGTGTTCGACGATGGCGCGCTCGAGCGCGCTAGCCGAGGCGAAGTCCAGCGCGTCGTCCATGCGCAGCGCATAGGTCTGGGGCGCGATCGGCGCGAGCTTCCACAGGTGCCGGTCACGCAGGCTGCCGTCCGGGTGCAGGCCGACTTCGATGATGCGCGGGTGCAGGCGCTGGTGCAGGAAATGTGCGAGGCCCAGCACCACGCCGGTGAGCACGCCCCAGTAAATGCGGGGCGCGGTGAGCAGCGTGGCAGCAAAGGTGGCGATCGCGATGCCAGCCTCCACCCGCTGCAGCCGCCACAGCGAGGGGAACAGGCGCGGCTTGATCAGGCCCAGCACGGCGGACACGACTATGGCCGACAGCACCGCCGAGGGTACGTGGTACAGGGCGGGCATCAGTACGATCAGTGCCGCCAGTATCAGCAGCGCCGCGCACACCGCAGACCATCCGGTGCGCGCGCCTGCCTGCAGGGTGATGGCCGACCGCGAGAACGAGGCGCTGGTGGGAAAACTGCCGCTGAGCGCGGACGCGAGCTTGCCCACGCCCTGGCCGATGAGGTCCTGGTTGGCGTCCCAGCGTCGGCCCTCGCGCTGGTTCTCGATCTTCGCGCTGGAAGCCATTTCCAGTGAGCTGACCAGGGCGATCACCGCGGCGGGCGCGATCAGGGCGGCCAATTGCTCCCAGGCGGGCAGGCCGGGCCAGTACAGGGCAGGCAGGCCCGCCGGCAGATTGCCGATCACCGCGCCACGCGCCGCGTAGCCCGTGGCGGCACTGAGGACGGCGGCCACGGCCAGCACCAGGAGCACCACCGGGACGCGCGGGAGCAGCCGCTTGCCGGTTTCGAAGAGGGCCAGGCTTGCGAGGCCGTAGCCCAGGGTCTCAGGGTTCAGTGCCGGTGCGGCAAGCAGCTGTGACAGGGGCCCCTTCAGGCCGACCAGCGCGGGCAGCTGCGAGGCGATGATCAGGAGCGCCGCGGCCTGGGTGAACCCGGCCAGCACCGGCGAGCTCACGAGATTGAGCAGCCAGGCGCCGCCGCTGGCGCCCACGGCCAATTGCATTGCCCCGGAGAGCAGTGCGAGCCAGACCGCCAGCGCCACCCACTGCGCACTGCCCGGTTCGGCCAGGCCCACCAGCGAGGCGCCCACCAGCACGCAGGTGAGAGCGGCTGGCCCGACCGACAGGCGGGTGGACTGGCTGAAAAGCACCGCGGCCACCATGGGCAGGAAGGCCGCATACAGACCGGTGATCAGGGGCATGCCCGCCAGGCCCGCGTAGGCCACGGACTGCGGGATCATCACCACCACCACGGTGAGGGCGGCGATGAATTCACCCCTCAGGAGCGCCGCGTCAGGGCGCGGCCAGCGCAGGAAGGGAAACCACCGGGACAGCTTGGACATGGGGCCCGAGCTTAACGCTGTGGCATGTCCTTGGCGCCGTAGCCCAGGCTGATGCCTGCGTCCTCGGGGATCGGGGGCATGGTGGCGTTCCAGGCCTCCCAGTCCTGGCGCATGCGCGCCAGGCGTTCGGGCTCACGTGCCGCGAGGTTGGCGCGTTCGCGCTCGTCGCTGGGGATGTTGAACAGGTAGTCTTGGCCGTCCGCCCGCAGGTACTTCCAGTCGCCCGAGCGCGCGGCGCGCTGGCTGCGGTGGTTCATGCGCCAGTGCATGGGGCGGTCGAACTCGCGGCCGGACGCAGAGAGCACCGGCATCAGCGACACGCC
>JBEGVR010000156.1:0-19611 GCA_041178265.1 Pseudomonadota bacterium
CCTGCGCCAGGCCACCGTGGACCTGGCCTTCCACGACCATGGGGTTGATGATGGTGCCGAAGTCATCGACCGCGCTGAAGCGGTCCAGGCGCACCACCCCGGTGGCGGGGTCGATCTCGACCTCGCAGATATAGGTGCCTGCGGGGAAGGTGAAGTTGGTCGGGTCGTAGAAGGCGGTTTCGTTCAGGCCCGGCTCGAGCTTGTCCAGCGGGTAGTTGTGCGGCACGTAGGCCGTCAGGGCCACCTGGGCGAAGGGGATCTTCTTGTCGGTGCCCTTGACGGTGAACTCGCCGTTGGCGAACTCGATGTCGGCGTCGGACGCCTCCATCAGGTGGGCCGCGATCTTCTTGGCCTTGGCCTCGATCTTGTCCAGCGCCTTCATGATGGCCGCACCGCCCACGCTGATCGAGCGCGAGCCGTAGGTGCCCATGCCGAAGGGCACGCGGCCGGTGTCGCCGTGCACGATGTCCACCTGCGAGGGGTCCATCCCCAGGCGCGAGGCCACCACCTGCGCAAAGGTGGTTTCGTGGCCCTGCCCGTGGCTGTGGGAGCCGGTGAACACCGTGACGCTGCCGGTGGGATGCACCCGCACCTCGCCGCACTCGAACAGGCCCGCGCGCGCGCCCAGGGCGCCGGCGATGTTGCTCGGGGCGATGCCGCAGGCCTCGATGTAGCTGCTGTAGCCGATGCCGCGCAGCAGGCCCTTGGCCTGCGAGGCGGCCTTGCGCTTGTCGAAGCCGGCGGCGTCGGCCAGCTCGCGGGCCTGGGCCATGCAGGCCGGGAAGTCGCCGGTGTCGTACTGCAAGGCCACCGGGGTCTGGTAGGGAAACTCGGTGATGAAGTTGCGTCGGCGGATCTCGTCCTGCGACAGGCCGGTCTCCCAGGCGGCGCGGCTGACGATGCGCTCGAGCAGGTAGGTGGCCTCGGGCCGTCCGGCGCCGCGGTAGGCGTCCACCGGCGCGGTGTTGGTGAACCAGGCGTCCACCTCCACGTAGACCTGCGGCGTCTTGTATTGGCCCGCCAGCAGCGTGGCATAGAGGATGGTCGGCACCGCGGTCGAGAAGGTAGACAGGTAGGCGCCCAGGTTGGCGTCGGTCTGCACCCGCAGGGCCAGGAACTTGCCGTCCTTGTCCAGGGCGAGTTCGCCGTGCGTGACGTGGTCACGCCCGTGCGCGTCGCTCAGGAAGGCCTCGGAGCGGTCGCAGGTCCACTTGATCGCGCAATTGAGCTTCTTGGAGGCCCAGGTGAGGCACACGTCCTCGGCATACAGGTAGATCTTGGCGCCGAAGCCGCCGCCCACGTCGGGGGCGATCACGCGCACCTTGTGCTCGGGCAGGCCCAGCACGAAGGCCGTCATGAGCAGGCGCTCGACGTGCGGGTTCTGGTTGGCCACATACAGCGTGTATTCGTCACTGGCGCGGCTGAAGGTGGCGATCGCCGCGCGCGGCTCCATCGGGTTGGGCGCCAGGCGGTTGTTCACGAGGTCGAGCTTCGTAACGTGCGCCGCGTTCTTGAAGGCGGCATCGACCGCAGCCTTGTCGCCGATGGCCCATTTGTAGCAGTGGTTGTCCGGCGCGGCCTCGTGCAGGGTGGGCGCGCCCTTTTTCATGCTGTCACGCACATCCACCACTGCGGGCAGCGGCTCGTAGTCCACCTCCACGAGTTCGGCGGCGTTCATTGCGTTCTCGAGCGTGTCGGCCACGACCATGGCCACGTGGTCACCCACGTAGCGCACCTTGCCGTGGGCCAGGATCGGGTGCGGCGGCTCCTTCATGGGTTGGCCGTCGGTGCTGGTGATCAGCCACCCGCAGGGCAGGCCGCCCACCTTGTCGGCGGCGACATCGTTGCCATCAAGAATGCCAATGACGCCGGGCGCCTTGAGCGCGGCGGCCTTGTCGACCCGGCGGACGTTGGCGTGGGCGTGCGGCGAACGCACGAACACCGCGTGGTGCATATTGGGCAGCACGATGTCGTCGGTGTACTGGCCGGCGCCGGTCAGGAAGCGGTAGTCCTCCTTGCGGCGCAGCGATTCGCCGATGTGGGGAAGCTTGGAAAAGTCGGATGCACCCATGGTCTGTCTCCTCAGGTTTTCATGGCGGCAGCGCCTTGCTGCACGGCCTTGACGATGTTCTGGTAGCCGGTGCAGCGGCACAGGTTGCCTTCGAGCTGCTCGCGGATCTGCGTGGCGTCGGCCTTGGGATGGTGCTGGCACAGGTCGATAGCGCTCATGACCATGCCGGGGGTGCAGAACCCGCATTGCAGGCCGTGGCACTCCTTGAAGGCGGCCTGCATCGGGTGCATGGTGCCGTCCGGGGCGGCCACGCCCTCGATGGTGGAGACCTCGCTGCCGGCCACCTGGGCCAGAAGCACGTTGCAGGACTTGACCGCGCGTCCGTCCACCAGCACCGTGCACGCGCCGCACTGCGCGGTGTCGCATCCCACATGGGTGCCGGTGAGCTTGAGGTTTTCGCGTATCGCCTGCACCAGCAGCGTGTGGGGGGCGGCATCGACGGTCACGGCTTTTCCGTTGACCCGTAACTGGACCTGCATGGCTGTCTCCTGGATTTTTGATAGAGCCCGACTAGTTGAGCACGGCCGCCGCAAGCTGATTTGGGGGTTAACCCTGAATCGCCTGGCGCTAAGGTTCCACTGGGTCGGCCAAGGCCCGATTTGACATGGGTCTGATAAGTCAAAAAAATCGCGCCACCCTGCGCCGCGTTGAACCCGAAGGAGTTTTTGCTTGAACAAGGAGATGTCTGAAGCCCTCACCCGCGTTGGCCCCGGCACGCCCATGGGCACCCTGATGCGACGCTACTGGGTCCCCGCCTTGCAATCGAGCGAGATCGCGCAGGCCGACGGTCCGCAGGTCAGGGTCCGGCTGCTTGGCGAAAAGCTCCTGGCGTTTCGCAATTCCGACGGCCGCGCCTGCCTGATCGACGAGTTCTGCTCCCACCGGGGCGTCTCGCTGTACTTCGGCCGCAACGAGGAAAACGGCATCCGCTGCGCCTACCACGGCGTCAAGTTCGATGGCGACGGCCTCTGTGTGGAGGTGCCCTCGTCGCCCAAGGCCTGCGCGCACATGCATATCAAGGGCTATCCCTGCGTGGAGCGCGGCGGCATCGTGTGGGCCTACATGGGGCCGCCCGACAAGAAGCCGGCACCGCCCGAGCTCGAATGGTGCCTCCTGCCCCCGGATCATGTCTTCGTATCCAAGCGGGTGCAGGCCTGCAGCTACCTGCAGGCGATGGAGGGCGGCATCGACACCGCCCACGTGTCCTATGTGCACCGTTACGAGGTCGACACCGATCCGATGCACCAGGGCGTCAAAGCGCTGGACTACATCAAGGCCGACGGCAATGTCGTCTTTGAAATCGAGAAGAATTCATTCGGCCTGTCGCTGTTCGGGCGGCGCAACGGCGAGCCGGACAGCTACTACTGGCGGGTGACCCAGTGGCTTTTCCCCTGGTTCACCCTGATCGCGCCCTTTGGCGACCACGCGCTGGGGGGCCATGCCTGGATTCCGATCGACGACCACAGCTGCTGGGCCTGGAGCATCAACTGGCAACCCCGCCAGGCGCTCAGCGCGCATGAACTGCAGGCGATGCGGGCGGGCAAGGGCATCCATGTCGAATACGAGGCGCCCGGCAGCTTCGTCCCCAAGGCCAATGCATCCAACGACTACCTGATGGACCGCGTCGCCCAGAAGGAAAAGCGCGCCTACAGCGGTGTGTTCGGTTTCTCGGCCCAGGACTATTCGCTTCAGGAAAGCATGGGCCCCATCCAGAACCACGAGGCCGAAAAGCTGCTGCCCACCGACAAGGCCATCGTCATGGCCCGGCGCATGCTGCAGGACGCGGCCACCGGGTTGGCGCAAGGCGTTGAGCCGCCGGCGCTGGACGCACGCGAACAGCGGGTCCGCCCGGCGGGGGTGCTGCTGCCACGTGATGCCAGCCCCATCGAATGGGCCAGGACGCACCTGGCCGATGGACTCGATCGGCCGCTGTATACCCTCTGAGTCCGGCCCCTCGCGGATCCCCGCAACCCTTGAACACCAGGAGACACAATGAAAAAAGATTCGATCCGCCGGCGACTGACCCTGGCCCTCCTGGGCCTGGGCCTGGTGGGACACGCCCACGTCCACGCCCAGGAATGGACGCCCAGCAAGCCGGTTCGGATCGTGGTGCCGATCGTGGGCAGCACCAACGATGTCCTGGCGCGACTCATTGCCCCCAAGCTGCAGGAGGTGCTGGGCCAGCCTTTCCTGGTTGAAAACAAGCCCGGGGCGGGCGGCAACATCGGCGCCAACGAGGTCGCCAAGTCCGCGCCCGATGGCCACACCCTGCTGATTGGCTACAACGGGCCGCTGGCGATCAACGTGGCGCTGTTCGACAAGATGCCCTACGACCCCACCCGCGACCTCGCGCCCATCATCCTGGCCGTCAAGTCGCCCCAGTACCTGGTGGTTCATCCCGGATCAGGCATCACCAGCCTTGCGGATTTCGTGGCCAAGGCGAAAGCGGCGCCGACCAAGTATTCCTATGGGTCCGTGGCGCTGGGCAGCGCCTCGCACCTGACCATGGAGATGTTCAAGGCGGCGGCCGGCTTTCAGATGACGCACGTTCCCTATCGGGGGGCGGGCCCGGCCATCACCGACCTGGTGGCCGGCACCATCCAGGCCGGCTTCTTCGTTCCCGGCAACGTGCAGCAATTTGCCAAGGAGGGGCGCCTGCGCCTGATCGCGTCCACCGGCGCCCGGCGGTTCGCCAGCACGCCGGACATCCCGTCGGTGGGTGAGACCTACAAGGATTTCGAAGCCACGTCCTGGATCGGTTTTCTGGCGCCGGGCGGAACGCCGGCACCGATCATCGACCGCTACAACCGGGAGATCGTCAAGATCCTGAACCAGCCCGACATCCGCAAGCGCCTGACTGACATGGAGTTCGAGATCGTCGCGACCACGCCCCGGCAATTCAGCGACTGGATCCAGACGGAGATCGTCCGCTGGGGTGTCGTCGTCAAGAGCACGGGCACCAAAGCCGAATAAAGGTGGGCACTGAACGTTTGGGCGGGCGCGTGGCGCTGATCACCGGTGCCGGTTCGGGCATCGGTGCGGCCACGGCGCACTGTTTCGCAAGCGAAGGCGCCGCAGTGATGCTGGTAGACACCGACGACGCGGCGCTCGCATCCACCCTGGCCACGCTGCAAGCGCAATGGCCCCAGGCCCGGGCGACCGGTCTCGTGGCCGACGTGGCACACGCCGCTCGGGCGCACGAGGCGGTCCGATCCGCGGTCGATCAATTCGGGGGCCTGGACATCCTGGTCAATAACGCCGCGATGCGCAATGACAGCCCCGCCGACCGCGCCACACCGCAGGAGTGGCAGGCCATGGTCAGCGTGAACCTGGTGGGCATGTCCAATTACTGCCAGGCGGCGCTGCCTTATCTTCGTTCGAGCGGGCAGGGCAGCATCGTCAATGTGTCCTCCTGCTATGCGGTCACGGGCCGCAGGGGCATGGCGCTCTATGACGCGACCAAGGCGGCCCAGCTGTCCTACACCCGCAGCCTGGCCTTCGAGGAGGCTGGCCATGGTGTGCGCGTCAACGCCGTCTGCCCCGGTTCGACGCTCACGGATTTCCATATCCGCCGCGCGCAAGAGGCGGGCAAGCCTTTGGAGCAGCTTCGGGGCGAGCGCAAGTCGACCTCGCTGCTCGGACGCTGGGCCACGCCGGAAGAAATCGCACGGCCCATCCTGTGGCTGGCCAGCCACGAAGCGTCGTACATCACCGGCACCACCCTCATGGTGGACGGCGGCCTGCATATCATGTGAGACCGGGCGGCAAGGTCAGGGTGCGCCGCAGGCGCCATCCCACCCCGCCAGTCCGGCCAGCTTCTGCAGGCGCGAGCGTTGTTCCAGGCAGGCTTCACGCTGCGCCTGCATCGCCTTCTGCCTGGCGAGCCGGGCCGCCTCGTCGCGCGCTGCCTGCATCTGCGCAACGCGTTCGCGGATCTGGGGCATGGCGGCCAGCGCCGCGCGTTCGCCCTCCAGGATGGCGTTGGCGCGCTGGCTGAAGTCGGTGCCGGCGATGTCCAGCACCTGGGGGCGCACGACCGCGTCCGCCCGCGCCAGTTCGGCCTGGCCCAGGCGCTGGCCCATGATGATGATCGACTGGCTGATCGTGCCCAGCATCCCGCCGCCTGAGGGGCCGCGTGCCTTGCTGGAGATGTCCACCGCGATCACCAGGTCCGCGCCCAGCTCGCGCGCGGCATCGACCGGCACCGGGCTGACCACTCCGCCGTCGACGAAGCGGTAGCGGCCGATGACCGTGGGCTGGAACACCCCCGGCACGCTGCTCGAGGCCCGCACGGCCTGGCCGGTGTTGCCGCGGGTGAAGAACGTGCGCTGGCCGTCGTCCAGGCGCGTGGCCACCGCCACGAAGGGTCTGGCCAGCCGCTCCAGCGGCAGCTGGCGCACCTGCTCGTTCACGTAGTCCTCAAGCTTTTGCCCCACCAGGAGGCCGCTGGCGGACAGCTGCAGGTCGCGGATACGGGCCTCGTCGAGGGCGACGGCCTTTTCCTGCAGTTCAAAGGCGTTCATGCCGCTGGCGTACAGGGCGCCGACGATGCTGCCCGCGCTGGTGCCGGACACCACGGCGGGTGCGTAGCCGTTGGCCTCGAGCATCTTGATCACGCCGATGTGCGCGAAGCCCTTGGCGGCGCCGCCCCCGAGCGCGATTCCCACCTTGATCGCGGGGACCGACGATGCACCCGCAGCGGCGGGGGCTGCCGGCGGGGCGCTGGCCGGTGGTGTGCTGCCGCACGCGGCCAGGGCCGCCACCGCCGCCACCGTCACGAGGGCCAGCGGACGGCGCAGGGCGCGCAGCAGGTGCGAAGGAATCGGGCGCATGCGAAGCAGGAAGGACGCTGTGGGAGAAGCGGGGAGTTTATCGGTCCGCTCCAAGGTGAGTGACCTTCAGTGCGGGGGTATCATTTTCTGGGCATGCCCAACACACAACCCTTGTCCATCAACGCCATCGACACCGCCGAAGTGGTGATTCCCTGCGCCGACCTGGACGACACCCTGGCTTTCTTCACCGACACCCTCGGCTTTCGGGTGGCGGCCGTGTATCCCGCCGACGCCCCGGAGGTGGCGGTCGTCGCAGGCCACGGCTTGCGCGTGCGGCTGGACCGCAATGCCCGAGGCGCGCCGGGCACCCTGGCACTCCTGTGCCGGCAGCCCGATGCTGTGGCCGCAGGCGCGCGCCGGCTGACCGCCCCCAACGGCACGGTCATCGAGATCGCCGATGCCGACCCACCCCTGGTGGTGCCCCCGCTCCTGTCCCGCCTGGTGGTGACGCGTCGTGAGGTGGATGCCACCTGGCACCGTGGGCGCGCTGGCCTGACCTACCGGGACCTGATCCCCGACCGCCTGGGCGGGCGCTTCATCGCCTCGCACATACGCATCGAGGCGGGCGGGCCGGTGCCGGACTACGTGCATTTCCACAAGGTCCGTTTCCAGATGATTTACGTGAAGGAGGGCTGGGTGCGCGTGGTCTACGAGGACCAGGGCGCGCCCTTCGTGATGCGCGCCGGCGACTGCGTGCTGCAGCCGCCCCGCATCCGCCATCGGGTGCTCGAAAGCTCCCCCGGCCTGGAGGTGGTCGAGATCGCATGTCCCGCCTGGCACGAGACGTTTGCCGACCCCGCGCTCGAACTGCCCCACGCGCGCCTGCGCCCCCGGCGTGACTTCTCGGGCCAGCGCTTCGTGCGTCACATCGCGTCGCAGGCCCGCTGGCAGGCGGCGGGTGCCTTCGAGATGCGCGACCTGGGCATCGGCGCCGCCACGAAGGGCCTGGCCGCCGCGCGTGTGGTGCGGGCGGCCGGCACACCGGCGCGCGTGACGGCGCGCCACGGGGCAGAGTTCGATTTCCTGTTCGTGCTCTCGGGCGCCATGACCCTGGACTGCGAAGGCGCGCACCGCCTGCAGGCGGGCGATTGCTGTTCGCTGCCACTGGGGCAGGATTACGCGATCGACGCGTGCACGCCCGACCTGCAGCTCCTGGAAGTCGTACTGCCTGGCCCGGCCTGATTCCTCTTCTTGCACATCACCGAACGAGACGCCCGATGTCCTCCATGGTCCATGCCACCGCCCGCCTGTGCCAGGCCGACGTGCTCACCGCCCTGGCGCACCTGTCCACCCAGTCCGGGATGTCCCGCTGGGTGCTGGGCCTGTGGAATTGCCGAGAGGTCGAGCCCGGGCTGTTCCAGGGCGAGTCGCTGTTCGATGGGGCGGGCGGCTGGGTGCGCGTGGTGGTGGATGCCGCGCGCGGCCAGGTCGACTACTGGGTGGGCGCGACGCCGCAGGCCCTGGCGCCCCGCATACGTGCCCACGTAGCCGGCGGAGAGACGCTGGGGCATCCGGCGGGCACCTGCCTGGTGACCCTGCTGGCCTGGCGTACAGGCGACATGGCCGATGAACGCTGGCAGCGCCTCATGACGACCCATGAGACCGAGATCGAGTTGATCCGCGCGCAGCTCGCGGCGAAGCGCCGCTGACCTTCATCCGTGCCTGCTCGCGCGCCATCGCGTGGGCTGCCTGCACGAAGGCTTCTTCCAGGTCCGCGGAGGCGGGCGTCGGCCGCGAGTCGGCCCAGCGCAACACCGCCACGCGTGGGCCTTCGATGGTTTCGGCCAGGGGGATGCGCACCAGCCCGCTGGAGCCCGCCCGGGCCTCATGCACTTCAACCGGCACGGCCGCCACCAGGTCGGAATGGCGCGCCAGCAATTCCACGCCCGTGAGCGTCTGGCAGGTGACCGTGCAACGCGGCGTCCCCAGGCGCGCCCGGCGGAAGGCGCGCTGCAGCCCGCGCGTGACCGAGCTGTGCGGGCTGGGCAGCAGCCAGTCGGCGTCGCGTGTGGCCGCCAGCGAGGTGGCGCCCGCCAGGGGATGCCCCGGTCGCACCACGGCGGCGACGGTGGTGGCGTAGATCGAGCGGGCGCTGAACTCGGCGCCCAGGCGCTCGGCGGGCAGCGACATCACCGCGAAGTCGGGCTCGCCTTCGCGCAGCCCCCCGAGCTGGAAGGTGGGCGGGACGATGGACAGCTGCACCCCCGGCCAGCGCGCGTGGAAGTCGGGAACTACGCGGGGCAGCAGGTTGATCGTGGCGAAGTGCGACAAGGCCACCACGAGCTGGCCCTCGCGCAGTCCGCGGCGCTGGCGCATTTCCTGGCCGGCCATCCGGGCCTGCGATCGGATGGCGCGGGCCCGGGGCAGCAGGGCCTCGCCATCTGCGGTGGGCTGCACGCCGCGGACCCCCCGTTCGAACAGCGGCACCCCCAGCGCCTGCTCCAGCCGGCGCAGCTGCTTGCTCAGGGCGGGCTGTGAGCATCCCAGCGCGCGGGCGGCGGCCGTCACGCTGCCGGCATCGGCGATCTGCGCCAGCAGCACCAGTGCCGCCGGGTCGGGCATGTCCCCATCAGGGCGGGTCGGCTCTGAAGCCATGGCAGATTCCTGTTCGCATAGGCATAACAAAAAAGAATGTACATGATCATTTCATATCTTGTTGGAATGCCTGTCGCACCCTAGGATGGAACCAAGACACCCATGCAAGCCTGCGGCCCTCACCTGACGCTCGAAGACTGCCGTGCCCGCGATGCGGCGCATGCGGCCCTGGGCGCGATGCGCGAGCACTTTGCGCCGGGCGAGGCGGGCACCATCTACCTGGACGCCAATTCCATCGGCCCGATGCCGGCTTCGGCGCCCGGGGCGATGCAGGCGGTCATGCAGGAAGGCTGGGCCCGTCTGCGCCGCCGCGCCTGGAATGAACTCGATTGGCTGGCGCAGCCCCGCACCCTGGGCGCGGCCATCGCTCCCCTGGTCGGTGCCGGCCCCGGCGACCTGAGGGTGGCCGACACCACCAGCGTCAACCTGTACAAGCTGCTGCGCCACGCGCTGGCCGTGGCCGCACCCCGACGCGTGATCGTGATGCAGTCGGCCGTGTTCCCCTCCAACCGCTACGTGGCCGAAGGTATCGCAGAGGCGCGCCTGGCGCAGCTTCGCTTCGTCGACGACATTGCCGCATTGCCTGGGGCCTTGGCGCCCGGCGACGTCGCGGTGGTGGCCCTGTCGCACGTGGACTACCGCAGCAGCGAACGCCTGGACATGCGCGCGCTCAACGCGCAGATCGCCGCGGCGGGCGCCTTGAGCCTGTGGGACCTGTCGCATTCCGTTGGTGCGGTGGCGATCGACCTGCTCGGCTCCGACGCCGACTACGCGGTGGGCTGCGGCTACAAGTACCTGTGCGGCGGGCCGGGCGCCCCCGCCTTCCTGTACGTGCACCCACGCCACGCCGATGCTGCCGGGCCCGCGGTCTGCGGCTGGATGGGGCATGCCGACACCTTCGCGTTCGAGCCCGGGTTCCGGCCCGCGCCGGGCCATGACCGTTTCCTGGTGGGCACGCCGCCGGTGCTGGCCCAGGCGGCCTTCGCGGCCGCGGCCAGCCTGTGGCAGGCCGTGGACCCGCAGGCCCTGGAGGCCCGCCATCGTTCGCTGACCGACACCCTGGTGCGGCTGGTGGACGAACAATGCGACGGCCTGGGCCTGGCGCTGGCCAGCCCGCGTGAACACGCCCGCCGGGGCGGGCATGTGGCCCTGCGCTTCGCGCATGCCGCGCCCCTGTCGCAGGCCCTGTGCGCGCAAGGCGTGGTGGTCTCCGCGCGCAAGCCCGACGCGCTGCGGCTGGCTCCCCATCCCCTGGTCACCACGCACGAGGACCTCTGGCATGCGGCGCGCACCCTGCGCGAACTGCTGCACCAGGAGGCCTGGCGCGATCCGCGATTTGCGGGCGCCAGCGTCTGAACACGCCCCGACTGATGCCGTCTTCCTCAACGCCCCACGCCACGGCCGACTGCCGGCTCAGCGCCGACATCGGCGGCACCTTCACCGACATCGTGCTGGAGACGCCGCAGCGCCGCTACAGCTGCAAGGTCCTGACCACCCCGCGCGAGCCCGAGGTGGCGGTGATGGACGGCATCGCCCGCCTGTTGCGGGATTCGGGCGTCGTGCCCGGCGGGATCGGGCTTTTCATCCACGGCACCACGCTGGCGACCAACGCGCTGATCGAGCGCAAGGGCGCGCGCACCGCGCTGCTCACCACCGAGGGACTGCGCGACGTCCTGGGCATGGGCCACGAAAAGCGCTTCGATGCGTATGACCTGAACATCGAAGGGCCGGCCGAACTGGTGCCCCGGCCCTGGCGCTTCACGGTGCGCGAACGCATCGCTGCCGATGGCTCGGTGCTGCTGCCGCTGGATGAAGAGGGCGTGCGCCGCGCGGGCATGGCCATGCGCGAGGCGGGCGTCCAGGCGGTGGCCATCGGCTTCATCCACGCCTGGGCGCATCCGGACCATGAGCAGCGGGCGCGCGACCTCCTGCGTCCGATCCTGGGCGAGCAGGTGACGATCTGCCTGTCCGGCGAGGTCTGTCCCGAAATCCGCGAGTACGAACGCCTGTCCACCACGGTGGCCAATGCCTATGTGCGGCCGCTGATGGGGGGCTACCTGCTGCGGCTGCAGCAGCAGCTGCAGGACACCGGGCTGGCGTGCCCGCTGCTTCTGATGATGTCCGGCGGTGGCCTGACCACGATGGACCAGGCCGCGCGTTTTCCGATCCGGCTGGTGGAATCCGGCCCGGCCGGCGGCGCCATCCTGGCGGCCCACCTCGCGCGGGAATGCGGGCTGGACAAGGTGCTGGCCTTCGACATGGGCGGCACCACCGCCAAGATCTGCCTGATCAACGGTGGCGAGCCCGAGCGCTCGCGCCGCTTCGAGATCGGGCGGGTCTGGAAGAACCTCAAGGGCAGCGGCCTGCCCGTGCGCATCCCGGTGATCGAGCTCGTCGAGATCGGCGCGGGTGGCGGATCGCTGGGACGCGTGGACGCGATGCGACGCATCACCGTCGGCCCCGACTCCTGCGGCTCCGAGCCGGGGCCGGCCTGCTATGGGCGTGGGGGTGAGATGCCCGCCGTCACCGACGCCAACCTGGTGCTGGGGCGGCTCGATCCGGACCGCTTCGCGGGGTCGGCCTTCCGACTAGACCCCGCCCGCGCCGAGCAGGCGCTGCACGAGCACGTCGGACGCCCCCTCGAGATGGACGCCTTCTGGTCCGCCGCCGGCATGAGCGAGATGGTAGAGGAGAACATGGCCAACGCGGCCCGTGTCCATGCCATCGAGCGGGGGCAGGATCTGGACGGCTTCACGATGATCGCCTTTGGCGGCGCCGCGCCCCTGCATGCGGGGCGCCTGGCGCAGAAGCTGGGCATCCGTCGTGTGCTGATTCCCTCGGGCGCGGGCGTGGGCTCGGCCATCGGCTTTTTGCGAGCGCCGATTGCCTTCGAGGTGGTGGGCAGCGAATTGCGCGCCCTGGCCCGCCTGGATCCAGTGGCCCTCGAGCGGCGGCTGCAGGCCATGCAGGACCAGGCCCTGTCGGTGGTGGCGCCCGCCAGCGCCGGCGCGCCGCTGGAGGTCACCCGTCTGGCCGAACTGCGTTATGCGGGGCAGGGGCACGAGTTGCGGGTGCGCATGCCGGCCGCCGCGGGGGGCGCGATCACGCGCGACGCGCTGCAGGCGCTGGCCGAGCGCTTCGAGCAGGCCTACGAGAAGGTCTATGGCCTGCGCATTCCCGGCTGCGACGTGGAGGTGGTCACCTGGTCGGTCACGGTGGCCACGCCGACGCCGCCTGCGCTGGCGGCGCACCTGCCTGCTTGCGCCAATGTGCGCACCCCCGAGGCCACGCGCGAATGCTGGGAGCCCGCGGCCGGCGACCGCCAACCCTTCGGCCTGCACTGGCGCTTCGACCTGCAGGCCCACGACGTGGTGCCGGGCCCGGCGCTGGTGGCGGAACACGAAACCACCGTGGTGGTGCCCGCCGGATGGCGCGTGCAACTGGACAGCCACGGACACTTGCGGATGGAGGTTGCGGCATGAGCGGCAAGACCAACGACACACTGGCCGCCATCCGGATCCAGGTGATGTGGAACCGGCTGATTTCGGTGGTCGAGGAACAGGCGCAGGCCTTGCTGCGCACCGCCTTCGGGTCGGTCGCGCGCGAGGCGGGCGACCTCTCGGCCGGCGTCTACGACACGCGCGGGCGCATGCTGGCCCAGGCCGTGACGGGCACGCCGGGCCATGTGAACACCATGGCTGTCGCAGTCAGCCACTTCCTGGAGCGCTACCCGCTGAAATCGCTGGTGCCGGGCGACGTGCTGGTCACGAACGATCCCTGGCTCGGCACCGGCCACCTGTTCGACTTCGTGATGGTGACTCCGGTCTTTCGCGGCACGCAGCCTGTGGCGATCTTTGCGTCCACCTGCCACACCATCGACGTGGGCGGGCGCGGATTTTCCGCCGAGGCCGGGTCGGTTTTTGAAGAGGGCACCTGCATCCCGCACCTGAAGCTGGTGCGCGCGGGAGCACTCAACGAAGACGTGCTGGCCATCATCCAGGCCAACTCGCGCAATCCGGTGGAAGTGCGCGGCGACATTCTCTCGCTTGTGAGCTCCAATGACGTGGGCGTGCGACGCCTGCTGGACATGATGGCGGAGTTCGGCCTGGATGGCATCGACGCGCTGGCCGACCACATCCTGGCCGAGTCGGGCCGCGCCGCGCGCGAGGCCATCGCGCGCCTGCCCGACGGTCAATGGGAGGCCACGATGGACCTGGACGGCTACGATGCGCCGGTGTTCCTGAAAGCCACGCTGCGCAAGCAGGGCGATCGCCTCACGGTGGATTACGCGGGTTCATCGTCCGCGTCCGCGCGCGGCATCAACTCCCCCAAGTGCTACACCGACGCCTATTCGGTGTTCGGCCTGAAGTGCCTCATCGCTCCGGACGTACCGAACAATGCCGCGTCGCTGGCGCCCTTCGAGGTGCTGGCGCCCGAGGGCAGCATCGTGCATCCGCTGCGGCCCAGCCCCGTCACCGCGCGCCATGTGATCGGGCAGATGCTGCCTGACCTGATGTTCGGCTGCCTGGAGCAGGCCCTGGAGGGTCAGGTGCCCGCCGAATCCGCGGGCAGCATCTGGGTGCTGGCCATGAGCCGCGACGCACGACACGGCGACCCCTTCAACGTCATGAGCGTGGGCGTCGGTGGCACCGGCGCGCGCCCGACCAAGGACGGCCTGTCCACCACCGCCTTTCCCAGCGGGGTGGGCGGTATCCCGGTGGAGATCACCGAGGCGCAATCACCCCTGGTGTTCTGGCACAAGGAGTACCTGACCGATTCGGCGGGCGCCGGGCGCTGGCGCGGTGGACTGGCCCAGCGCATCGTGGTGGGCGCGCGCGATGGCTCGCCCTTCGAATGTTCGGCCGCCACCTTCGACCGCCGCGACAACGCCGCGCGTGGACGCCAGGGCGGCCTGTCCGGGGCGCCCGGCCGGGTCGAGGTGGAGCAGGCGGATGGCACGCGTCACGCCTTTCATGGCAAGGGCGCGATCCAGGTTCCCGCCGGAGGACGCTTGCAGGTGGACCTGCCCGGTGGCGGGGGCTTCGGACCGCCGGCGCAACGCGATGCCGAGTGCGAGGGCGCGGACTGGCGCAACGGCCTGACCTCCAGGAATTCATCATGAGCAGACCCATGCACCCATGCATTGCCGGCAGCCAGGAAACCCGATGATCACCCGCGCCGATATCACCCGCGCCGATTGCCACGCCCTGGACGCGCGCGACCCCCTGGCCGTCGTGCGCGAGGCCTTCGAGCCCCCGCCCGCGGGCACGATCTTCATGGACGCCAACTCGATGGGCGCGCTGCCCAGGGCTGCCAGCGAGCGCATGCGCCGCGCCTTGTACGACGAATGGTCCGCGCACCGGCGCCACGCCTGGACGGTGGCCGACTGGCTGGATGCGCCGCAGCGTATCGGTGCGGCCTATGCGCGCGTGATCGGTGCGCACCCGGATGAAGTGATCGCGGTGGACAACACCTCGTTGAACCTGCACAAGCTGGCGTTCTATGCGCTGTCCCTGGTCTCGGGTGAGTCAGGGCGCCGGCGCATCGTCTACGAGCGCGAGGGCTTTCCGACCGACTGCCATGTGGTGCAGGGCCTGGTGCATCACGGCGGCGGCCGCTGGGACCTGTGCCCCTTCGACGACCCCGCCGAGCTGCCAGCGCTGCTGGACGAGCGCGCCGCGCTGGTGGTGCTGTCGCATGCCGATTACCGCAGCGGCTTCCGCTGGAACATGGCCGCCATCAACGCACAGGCCCGTGCCGCAGGCGTGCGTGTCGTGTGGGACCTTTCGCACACCGCCGGCGCGGTGCCTGTGGACCTTGAGGGAAGTGGCACGGACTTCGCAGTGGCGTGTGGCTACAAGTACCTGTGCGGCGGGCCGGGCGCGCCAGCCCTGGCCTACATCCGCCGCGACCTGCAGGACCGCGCCTGGCCGGCCCTGCCGGGGTGGCTGGGGCATGCCGACCGCATGAACTTCCGTGTGGACTACCAGCCGGCCCCTGGCATGCTGTCCTTGGTGAGCGGCACCATGACGGTGCTGCAGAACGCGGTGATGGAGACCGCAGCCCACATCTGGGCAAAGGTCGACCCGAAGGACCTCGCCTGGAAGCATCGCTCGCTGTCGGAGACGCTGTGCACGCTGCTCTCCGAGCAATGCGGCCCGCTGGGCGTGAAGCGGGTGTCGCCCGCGAACTATGAAGCGCGCGGCGGCCACGTTGCCTTCAGCTGCCCGGGGGGTGGGCCGGTGTGCGAGGCGCTCCTGGCGGACGGTGTGGTAGCTTCCTTTCGTGCGCCCGACGTGATCCGCTTCGGGCTGTCCGCGCTGACACTCACCCATGTGGAAGTGTGGGACGCGGTGGCGGTGCTCAAAACGATTCTTGCCGAGGAGCGCTGGCGCGATCCTCGGTTCGCGCAGGTGTCCGTGTAAGTGCAATCACACAAAGAGGAGAAAGCCATGCAACTCAAAAAACGTTTCCTGATCGTCAGCGCCCTGCTGACGGCCCTGGTCGGTGCGCCGGCCATGGCCCAGGACTACACCGGGCCGGTGAAGATTTTCGTCGGCTTCCCGCCGGGCGGTGCCACTGACGTCGTCGCGCGCATGCTGGCCGACAAGCTCAAGGACGTGATGAACCAGCCCTTCATCGTCGAGAACCGCGGCGGTGCGGGCGGCATGATCGCGACGCAGCAGCTCAAGGCTTCTCCGGCCGACGGCTCCACGATCATGCTCACGATCGACCACACACAGGTGATCGTCCCGCTGACCTTCAAGGCCCCGGGCTACGACCCGGTCAACGACTTCACGCCGCTGGCTGGCGTGGCCACCTACTTCAACGCGCTGGCGGTGTCGTCCTCGCTGAACGTGAAGAACCTCAACGACTTCGGCACCTGGCTCAAGGCCAACCCGAGCCGCGCCAACTTCGGGGTGCCGGCACCGGGCAGCGTGCCGCAGTTCGCCTCGCTGATCGTGGGCAAGGCGCTGGGCGTGCCCAACCCGGTGGTGGTGCCTTACAAGGGCGGCGCTCCGCTGGTGCAGGACCTGCTGGCTGGCCAGGTGCCCGCCGGCGTGGGGTCGCTGACCGAGTACATCGAACACCACCGCGTGGGCCGCATGAACGTGCTGGCCATTTCCGGTAACGGCCGCAGCAAGGCCGCGCCCGATATCCCCACCTTCCAGGAGATGGGCCTGCGCGGCATGGACAAGAATCCCTGGCTCGCCTTCGTCGGGCCCAAGGGCATGCCGCGCCCCTTCGTCGACCGCTTCACGCGCGCCGTCGCCACGGTGCTGCGCATGCCAGACGTGGTGGATCGTCTGTCCAAGATGGGTAACGAGGTCACCTACGCCACCCCCGAGCAGACCGCGGAGTGGATCACCTCGGCGACGACCCACTGGGCGCCGGTGATCCGCGACTCCGGCTACCAACTGCAATAAGCGCGATGGACGACACGCAAGGCCGGCGGTTCATCTCCAGCGGTTCGCCCTGGGAGGAACTGGCCGGCTATTCGCGCGCAGTGGTGGATGGCGAGTGGGTGTTCGTCTCGGGCACCGTGGGCGTCAACTTCACCACGATGCAGATGCCAGAGTCTGCGCAGGCCCAGGCCGAACAGGCGCTGGACACCATCGAGGCCGCCCTGGCCCAGGTGCCGGCGACCCTGTCCGACGTGGTGCGCGTGCGCGTCTACGTGCCAGAGCGGACCGACGTGGTGGCGGTCAGCGAGGTGGTCAAGCGTCGCCTGGGCCCCGCCCGGGCGACCAACACCACGGTGTGCTGCCCGCTCGCGGTGGACCACGCCAAGGTGGAAATCGAGGTCACGGCACGGCGTCGGGCCTAGGCCCCGTGTCCTGGGCATCACCCCTGACCGGCTATCCGCGCATACACCTATCGTCTCCCCGGCGGGCCGATGCCAAGATAGGCGTGCGGCTAAATAGAACAACCCCCGCCTGGAGAAACCAACTTGCGCATTGCCACTTTTTCATCCAATGGCCGACGCCTTGTCGGCCAGGTGTCCGCCGACGGCCAGCACGTCACGAGCTTTGACCTGCCCGAGGGCCAGGCTGGGCGGGGCGCCCAGCCCCTGATCGAGGCCCTGGTGGCGGGTCGCCCGCTGCCGGCGCTGTCCGGCCAGCCGCTGGCCGTGTCCGCCGTCCGCCTGGAGGCGCCGCTGCCCGTGCCCCGGCGCAACGTCTGGTGCGTGGGGCGCAACTACCATGCGCACGCCAAGGAGCTGGCCGCGTCGGTGTTCAAGGCCAGCAACGCCGACCCGCAGGCCTGGCCCATCGTCTTCACCAAGGTGCCCGAGTGCGTGGTCGGCCCGGCCGATGATGTGCACCTGCCCGGCGCGGCGATCTCCGGGCAGATCGATTACGAGGCCGAACTGGCCGTGGTGATCGGCCGGGGCGGCAAGAACATCACCCAGGCCGACGCGATGTCGCATGTCTTCGGCTACACCATCGTGAACGACGTCACCGCCCGCGACGTGCAGATGCGGCACCAGCAATGGGACATGGGCAAGTCCTTCGACACCTTCTGCCCCATGGGCCCCTGGATCGTCACTGCCGACGAGATGGATGGCCGCAAGACGCGCGTTCGGTGCTGGGTCAATGGCGAGCTGCGCCAGGATGGGCCGACCGAGAACATGATCTTCGACATCCCCACCCTGATCGAAACCATCTCGCGCGGCATCACGCTGTACCCCGGCGACCTCATCGCCACTGGCACGCCGGCCGGCGTGGGCATGGGCCTGAACCCGCCGCGCTACATCGCCTCGGGCGATGTGATCCGCATCGAGATCGACGGCATCGGGCAGATCGAGAACCGTTTCGTCTGAGCGCGGGCTGGCCTGTGCGCCCTGGCGGGCTGGCTGGCATGCGGTGCGTTGAAAAAAAGGAGACACGTCATGAACAAGAGACACCTGCTTCGTGCGGCCCTGGGCCTGCCCGCAGCTTTGGCCCTGGCCCACCTGGGCGCGCTGGCCCAGGACTATCCGTCCAGGCCGATCACCATGGTCGTGCCCTTCCCGCCAGGCGGTGTGGCCGACACGGTGGGCCGTCCGGTGGCCGAAGCCATGTCGCGCCACCTGCGCCAAAGCATCGTGATCGAGAACAAGGGCGGTGCGGGCGGCGGCATCGGCATGGCGCAAGTGGCCAAGGCTCGACCCGACGGCTACACGGTGCTGATGGCGCTGTCGTCCCTCGTGGTGCTGCCCGAGGCCGACAAGGTGCTGCAACGACCGCCGATGTTCCAGGTCAACCAGCTCAAGGCCATCGCCCGCTTTACCGCCGACCCCACAGTGCTCGTGGTGCGCGCAGACAGCCCTTGGAAAACCTATGCCGACTACATCGCCGACAACAAGGCCAACCCGGGTCGCACGTCCTTCGGGTCTTCGGGAAACTACGGCACGATGCACGTGCCGATGGAGCAGCTGAAGGTGGCGACCAGCACCTTCATGCTGCACGTGCCCTACACCGGGGCGGGGCCGGCGGTGGTCGGTTTGCTGTCTGGCCAGGTCGATGCGCTGTCGACCGGCCCGGCCAGCGTGGTCCAGCACATCGCCTCCGGCCGCCTGCGCGCCCTGGCGCACTGGGGCGAGGGCCGCCTGGCCAGCCTGCCCGACGTCCCCAGCCTCAAGGAGCTGAGGGTGCCGATCCAGTATTCGCAGTGGTCGGGCCTGTTCGTGCCCGCCGCGACGCCGCCCGAGGTGGTGGAGAAACTGCGCGAAGCGGCCCGCTTTGCCGCCCAGGATGCACGCGCCGTGGCGGCGCTCGCGGCGGCTGGCACCTCGTTCATGTACCAGGACGCGCCCGATTTCGAGCGCTTCATCCAGGCCGACGCCAAGGAAATGGGCGGTCTGGTGGTGCGCATCGGCAAGCTGCAATGACCCGAAGGAGACTCCCCATGACCCCAGCGACCCGGATGTTCAGACTCGTGGCCCTCGGCCTGCTCGTGGCGGCCGGCGCAGCCCAGGCCCAGGGCTACCCCAATCGCTCGGTGCGGATCGTCGTGCCCTTCGCGGCGGGCGGGCCGGCCGACAACTACGCGCGCTTCATCGCGCAGCGCCTGGGCGACGAATTGAAGCAACCCTTCGTGGTGGACAACCGGCCCGGCGCGGGCTCCATC
>JBEGVR010000157.1:0-3791 GCA_041178265.1 Pseudomonadota bacterium
GGCCGTATCGGCGAAGCGGTAGATCACCTTGGAGATCCCGGCGCCGTTCATCAGGCTGCCCACGAAGATGAACACCGGCACCGCCACCAGCGGGAAGGAGTCGAGGGCGTACAAGGTGCGCTGCGCCACCATCTGCAGCGGCAGGTCGTTGAGCATCAGATAGGCGATGCTCGGCAGCCCGATGGCCAGCACCACCGGGAATCCGAGCATGAAGAGGCCCAGGAAGGCAAGGACGACGAGAAATCCGTTCATGAAAGGCTTTCTCGGTTCAGGCGAGAGTGGTTTGTTTATCGTCCGCGTGACCCTGTCGCCACGTCCGCGCCAACTGCAAGAGATATTCCAGGGTCAGCAAGGCCATACCCAGCGCCAGCGGCGCCATGAAGAGCCAGTAGGGCATCTCCAAGGTGGCCGTCTGATTGCCCAGGTTCTGAAAGATCGAGGTGACGGAGGCCGCGGTGATCAGGCCGAACATGGCCACCGCGCACACATCGATCAGTATCTGCAGGGCAAAGCGCCCTCGCGCCGGCAGCATCGCCTGGAACTCTTCCATCCGAATCTGGCCTCCGCCGTGCGTGACATAAGCCGCGCCCAACAGCGTCAATGCGATCAGGAAGTAGCGGGCCAGTTCCTCCGCGCCCGCCATCGGGACATTGAAGATGCCCCGCATCACGATCTGCAGGCTGGGCGTGACGATCAGTGCCGCCAGCAAGGCCAGGCAAAGGACCACGATGGCGCGGCGTAAGGCCTTCATGCTTACTTGACCGCCTGGATTTGCTGGATCAGCTGTGTCCACTCCGGAAAGTCCTTGACCACTTGCGTCGTCACCGCCTGGCGGAATGCGTCCAGGTTGAGGCCTTCCTTGTCAGACACGAAGGTCATGCCCCGAGCTTCCAGGTCCTTGCGATAGCGGTCGAACGTCTGGCGGTCCCAGTCGAGGGTCTTCTGGCCAACCTCGTACATGGTGTCCTCGAGGATCTTGCGGTCACCGGCGGGGATGGTCTGCCAGATCCGTTCGTTCACGAAGACCGAAAGCACCGATTGCATGTGGCCGGTCAGCATGACGAACTTCTGCACCTCATAGAGCTTGAGGTTGAAGATATTGGGCAGGGGGTTTTCCTGGCCGACCACCAGGCCCGTGGCCAGCGCCGTAGCCAGTTCGGAGACCTCGACGGGTGTCGCCACCGCGCCCATGCCGGTGAGCATGGAAGACCAGAGTTTGACGGGCACGCCGCGATACTTCTTTCCCTTCATATCAGCCGGCGTCAAGACCTTTTCCTTGGAGGTCAGGTGCCGCGTGCCCTGAAAGAAGCTGCCGACGATACGCATGCCCCCTTTTTGCACCAGTTCGGCGTTGATGGCGCGCAGCGCATCCGAGTTTCGCGAATCCGTGGCGCGCAAGGCGTGTGCTGCGTCGCGGTAGATGAAGGGGGCATTGAAAACGGCGGTGTTGGGCAGGATCTTGCCCAGTGAGGCAAAGTCGTGATGCCCCATCGCGATGGCGCCGGCCTTGATGCCATCCACCATCTCGCCCACCCCACCGAGCTGGGAGTTGGCAAACACCTGGATTTCCACACGCCCCTGGGTGCGTTCCTTGACCAGCTTGGCGACTTCGTCTGCGTAGAGGGTTTGCGGCGCATTGGCGACGCCGACATGCGCGTAGCGGAGTTTGATCTGGGCGTGGGCTGCACCGGCCATGAGCAGCGTGGCAGCACCGACCAGCGACAGGGTTTTGAGCAGTTTCATCAGGGTCTCCTGGTTTGAGTGGGATGACGGGGTGGGCACAGCTTGAGTCAGCGGTGTTTCGGTTGGCCGGACGAGAAATTCGCCTGGCCTGGTGTCGGATCGACCTGGTCTTTGTCGTAGAGCTTGATCAGGGCGGCCGTGTCGAGTTCAGTGTGGCCCTGGTGGGCGAGCATACGGTAGAGCGTCTGCGCCTGTGCGGTCATGGGGGTGGGCACCTGCATGCCTTTCGTGAAGGTCAGCACCATATCGAGGTCCTTGAGCAACTGCCGCACATAGCCGCGTGGGGCGAAGTCGCGGGCACGCATGCGCGGATACAGCTGCTGGAAAAGCACCCCGTCGGCGTGGCCCCCGGCCAAGGCCTGCGGTACGAGGTCTGCGTCGATGCCGGCGGCCTCGGCCACGATCGTCAGCTCGGCCACGGTGGCGTGCAGGCAGCCGACCATGAGTTGATTGAGCATCTTGGCCACCAGACCGCTGCCTGGCGGGCCCAGCACCGTGAATCGCGCCGCCACGTCGGCCATCAGGTCTTGCACGGCCGCCCGCCCTTCGTCGGTGGCGCCGGCCATCACGGTCAGCGTGCCCGCCCCTGCCGCGGCAGGCCCACCTGAAACAGGCGCATCCACCCAGGTACAGCCACTGTCCTTGGCCAGACGGGCCACGAAGGCGCGCCCTCGCTCCACGGAGATCGTGGAAAAGTCGACAACCACTTGCGGGGGCCTGAGCTGATCGCTCAAGCCTTGGGCGCCGAACATGACCGCTTCCACGGCCTCGGTCGTGGGCAGGTTCAGCAGCACCAGCTCAGCGCCCTGCACCGCTTCGCGCGCGCTCGCGCAGGGCGTCAGCCCCTCGCCCGCTGCAGCCGCGGCGGCGGCGACGCGCTCACCCACGATGTCGAAGCCGCGCACCTTCCAGCCACGCATCACCAGGTGCCGGCTCATGGGCTGGCCCATGAGACCCAGCCCGATATAGGCCAGCGTTGTGTTCGGGCGGGCGGTCAAATCGGCAGCCCCATGTCGTAGATGCGAATCGCGTTGCGCCGGAACAGCGCGTCCTGCTCGTCGGCGCTGAACCCGGCAACGATGGCTTCGAATCCCTGAAAGATGTCGCTGAAGCGCCCGCAAAGACTGTCCACCGGAAAGTTGCTGGCAAACATGCAGCGCGGGGTGCCGAAGGCTGCGATCAGGTGCTCGACGATTCTCCGGTTGGCTTGCGCCGTCCAAGGTTGTCCAGGGACGCCGATGCCGGAAATCTTCATGAAGACATTGGGGCAGGCCGACAGACGCGTCATGGCCTGACTCCAGGCGGTCAGCCCTTCGTCGCTGCGGTCGGCGGGCAGCCCGGCGTGGTTGACGATGATGGGGGTGTCCGGAAAGTCGCGCGCCAGGGCGATGGCTTCGTCCATGTGCCACCACGGCGTCTGCAAATCGAACCGCAGCCCCAGGCGGGCCAGATGGGCGTAACCGGCGCGCCATGCCGGATCGGCCATGCCGCCCGGCCCGGCGCCGCCCGGTTGCGCATGCGCCCGAGGCTTGTGGCGGATGCTGCGCACAAATGAATAAGCGGCGTGGTGCGCCAGATGATCGATCGCCCCGGGCCCGTCCAGGCGCACATGCGCCACCATCACGGTCGGCAGCGGCTGCGCAGCCTTCAGGCTCGCCACATAGTCCACCTCACCGCGCGGGTCTTCCGAGGTCCATTCGGTTTCAACGTACACCGACCCCTGCAGCGCCATCGAGGCGGTTCGCGCGTCCTCCTGATAGTCATCGGCCAGGTAATTGCGTCGGATGGCGCGGTAGTCCCCGTACCTGAACGCGATCGGCGGCTCCTGGCACAGCCAGGGTTGTCGCCCGAGCGACACGTTCCAGAGGTGATGATGGGTATCGACGATGCGACGGTGCATGGTCTTGGTCTGTCTCTTGGGTGGGTGCGAGGCGAGGCCGGGCGCTTGTCACCCGGTTTTTGATGGGCTATCCGTGGAGTGAGTCGGAGGTTACGGAAAATGCCGGGTCATCCGATCGTGGTTTTCCCTGCAATGGCAATGGCTCATG
>JBEGVR010000158.1:0-12003 GCA_041178265.1 Pseudomonadota bacterium
ATTGTAGGAGGCGCGGCCCGGGGGGACCCCGCAGGCACAATCACGGCATGAGCGAGCCCCAGACCCCGCCGTCCGAAACGGCGCCCCGCCCCACCCTCTTGCTGGTTGATGGCTCCAGCTACCTGTACCGCGCTTTCCACGCCATGCCCGACCTGCGGGTCGTACCCGGCGACCCCGCCAGCGCCGCCACCGGCGCGATCCGGGGGATGATCAACATGATGCAGAAGCTGCGCAAGGACGTGCGCGCCGACTACGCGGTCTGCGTGTTCGACGCGCCGGGCAAGACCTTTCGTGACGACCTGTACCCGCAGTACAAGGCCAACCGGTCGGCCATGCCCGACGACCTGCGCGCGCAGGTGGAGCCGATCCACGAAGTGGTGCGCCTGCTCGGTTGGAAGGTGCTGGGCGTGCCCGGCGTCGAGGCCGACGACGTGATCGGCACCCTCTCGCGCCTGGCCACGCAGCAGGGGCTGGCCACGGTGATCTCCTCGGGCGACAAGGACCTGAGCCAGCTGGTGAACGAGCACGTGATGGTGATCGACACCATGAACGACCGCCGCCGCGACGTGGCTGGCGTGACGGCTGAATTCGGGGTGCCACCGCACCTGATGATCGACTACCAGGCCCTGGTGGGTGACACGGTGGACAACGTGCCCGGCGTGGACAAGGTCGGCCCCAAGACGGCGGTGAAGCTGCTCACGGAATACGGCTCCCTGGATGCCCTGATCGAGCGGGTGCACGAGGTCAAGGGCGCCGTGGGCGAGCACCTGCGCAAGGCCCTGGACTGGCTGCCCACCGGGCGCACGCTGGTGACCATCCGCACGGATTGCGACCTGCGCGAGCACCTGCCGCGGCTGCCGGCGATGGACGACATCGCCCTGGGCGGGCAGGACAGCGAGGCGCTCAAGGCCTTCTACGAACGCTATGGCTTCAAGGGCCTGGCGCGCCAGCTGGACGAACACGCGCAACCGGAAGAAGCAAAAGGACGCAAGCCGCGCGGCGGCCAAGCGGCACGCGGCCCCGACCTGTTTGACGAGCCCGAGGCGCCGGTGCCCGCCGCACCGCGCGAGGCGACCAACCTGCAGTACGAGACGGTGCTGACCTGGGAACAGTTCGACGCCTGGAGCGCCCGCATCGAGGCCGCCGACCTGGTGGCGGTGGACACCGAAACCACCTCGCTGGACGAGATGCAGGCGCAGATCGTGGGTCTGTCCTTCAGCACGCAGCCCGGCGTGGCGGCCTACATCCCGCTGGCACATGCCTACCCGGACGCGCCCGCGCAGCTGCCGCTCCATGAGGTGCTGGCGCGCCTGAAACCCTGGCTGGAAAACCCCGCCCGCAAGAAGCTGGGCCAGCACGTGAAGTACGACCGCCATGTGTTTGCCAACCACGGCATCGAGGTGGCGGGCTATGCGCACGACACCATGCTGCAAAGCTATGTGCTGGAGGTGCACAAGCCCCACGGCCTGGCCAGCCTGGCCGAGCGGCACCTGGGGCGCGGAGGGGTGGACTACGAGTCGTTGACTGGCAAGGGCGTCCACCAGATTCCATTTTCGCAAGTGTCCATCGACAAGGCCGCCGATTATTCATGCGAAGACGCCGACCAGACCCTGGACGTGCACCACGTGCTATGGCCCCGCCTGGAGCGTGACGAGAAGCTGCGCTTCATCTACCAGCTGGAGATCGACAGCAGCGAGGCGCTGTACCGGATCGAACGCCAGGGCGTGCTGATCGACGGCCCGACCCTGGCCCGCCAGAGCGCCGAACTGGGCCAGCGCATCGTGCAGCTGGAGCAGGAAGCCCACACCCTGGCGGGCCAGCCCTTCAACCTGGGCAGTCCCAAGCAGATCGGCGACATCTTCTTCAACAAGCTGGGGCTGCCCGTGGTGAAGAAAACCGCCACGGGCGCTCCCAGCACCGACGAAGAGGTGCTGGAAAAACTCGCCGACGACTACCCCTTGCCGGCCACCCTGCTGCAGTGGCGCGGCCTGTCCAAGCTCAAAGGCACCTACACCGACAAGCTGGCGCAGATGGCGCACCCGCGCACGGGCCGGGTGCACACGCACTACGCGCAGGCCGTCGCGGTGACCGGACGGCTTTCGAGCAACGAGCCGAACCTGCAGAACATTCCGGTCAAGACCGCCGAGGGCCGGCGCGTGCGCGAGGCCTTCATCGCCGCACCGGGCCATGTGATCGCCAGCGCCGACTACAGCCAGATCGAGCTGCGCATCATGGCCCACCTGAGCGAGGACGCCGCCCTGATCCGCGCCTTCAACGAAGGCCAGGACGTGCACCGGGCCACCGCATCCGAGGTGTTCGGCGTGACGCCCGAGCAGGTCTCCGGCGAGCAGCGGCGCTATGCCAAGGTGATCAACTTCGGCCTGATCTACGGCATGAGCAGCTACGGCCTGGCCAAGAATCTGGGCATCGACAACACCGCCGCCAGGAACTACATCGAGCGCTATTTCCAGCGCTATCCGGGCGTGAAGCACTACATGGATGAAACCCGCCTGGCGGCCAAGGCCCAGGGCTATGTGGAAACGGTGTTCGGGCGGCGCCTGTACCTGCCCGAGATCAATTCACCCAATGGCCCGCGCCGCGCGGGCGCCGAGCGGGCCGCGATCAACGCACCCATGCAGGGCACGGCGGCCGACCTGATCAAGCTGTCCATGGTGCAGGTGCTGGACGTGCTGGACGCGCAGCAGCGGCGCACCCGGATGATCATGCAGGTGCATGACGAACTGGTGTTCGAGGTGCCGCAGGACGAGGTGGACTGGGTGCGCGCCGAGATCCCTAGCCTGATGGCCGGCGTGGCGCAGCTGCGCGTGCCGCTGCGGGCGGAAATCGGCGTTGGCGAGAACTGGGACCAGGCGCACTAGCCGCAGTACACGCGCACCACCATGCCGCGCGCGTCCAGCTGCAGGTTCAGGCGCGAGGTGTCGTATTCCTTGGTCACCACCTCGTCGTGGCCGATCACGCGCACGCTGCGTGCCCCCGCCTGTTGGCGGGCCGTTTCGGCCACGGCGGGCGAGGCGGCTTGGCCCACGGCGCCCTGCGCGGGCGCGGCGTCGCAGCGTCCTGCGGCGCGGGGCATGGCTTCAGCGACAGCCAGGGAGGCCTGCGGCGCCACGACCGCAGGCACCGGCGCCCCACCCGCGGCGGGCGGTGACGGCGGCGCGCAAGCTGACACAAGCAAAGCTGCACCCCAGGCCAACCAGGTCCAGGGAGGGTGCACGCCATTCATGGAGGGTCCTTTGAGGCATCGAGGGGGACGGGGCAAACGGGATGCCAGCCGCCACGGGGGACGCGCCGATTATGGATAAGATGGGTGCCCCTCCAGCGGCCGCCACCGTCAGGTGACGCGCCGGTCCCGACAAGAAGAATGACCCTGATCGCCATCATCCTCGCCACCCTCTGCGCCGGCATCGGCAGTGTCTGGGTGGCCGCCCTCCTGATGCGACTGGGCGTGCGCGCCAAGAGCGAGGGTGCCCCCGTCGGCGCGCAGCACCTCCTGAGCCTGGCTGCGGGCGCGCTCCTGGCGACGGCCTTCATGCACCTGCTGCCCGAAGCCTTCGAAGGCGACGCCGGCCCCAAGGCCCTGTTTGCAACCTTGCTGGTCGGCCTGGTGTTCTTCTTCCTGCTGGATAAGGCCGAGTTGTGGCACCACGGGCACGAGCACCACCATGTCCCGGCAAGCGAAGACCACCACCACGGGCACACGCATGGACATGCGCACGGACATGCGCATGGGCACGGCGCGTCGTTGCACTCCGGGGGGTGGACCGTGCTTGCCGGCGACAGCGTGCACTGCTTCGGCGACGGGATCCTGATCGCCTCGGCCTTCATGGCGGACTTCCGCCTGGGCGTGATCGCCGCCCTGTCGGTGCTGGCCCATGAGGTGCCCCACCACATCGGGGACCTCGCGGTGCTGGGAGAGACCAGCGGCAGCCGGCGCATCGCCCTGCTCAAGGTGTCGATGGCGGGCGCAGTGACCCTGCTGGGGGGCATCGCCGGCTGGTGGCTGGTGGACCAGCTGCATGATTTCCTGCCGTTCTTCCTCGCGGTTGCCAGCAGCAGCTTCATCTACGTGGCGCTGGCCGACCTGATTCCCCAGTTGCAAAAGCAGCTGGGTGCGCGCGCCACCACCATGCAGGTGGCCTGGCTCGCCGGTGGCATCGGCCTGGTGATGCTGGTGAGCGAACTGGCCCACGGCGCCCACTGAGCGCCCACTGAGCGCCCACTGAGCGCGCCCGGGCAGCCCCGCATGCCTGCGGGGCCCTCCTACGCGCCTGCGCGCGGGGCGAATCACACGCACGCGTTTGTCCGACAGGCTGACCCGCTCCTGCGGTCTAGGGTGGCAGCCCTGACAGGAGCACGCCATGGCCGCCCGCGACGAGAAAGAACGCGACCACCCCCCGCCAAGCCGCTGGGAGGGTGAGTGGGGCCGCGACACCGCCGCGCCGCACAGCGCCGGTTGGGGCAGCGCTCCGGGTGGGGGCCTGGGCGACACGTCCGCCAACGGCTCCCCGCAAGGGTCGGCCTATGGCAGCGGACGGTGGGGCGGCGGCCCGGGACAGGACAGTGCCAGCAACTACGCCTGCCCGTCCGCCACGGGCTACGGGCAGGCCACCCCAGGTTACAGCGGCTACCGGCAAGGCGATGCCGGCCCCGCGGGTGCCGGGGTGAGCTACGCGGGCGCAGCCGGCTATTCGGGGTACGCGGGCGCCCTCGCGCCGCAGGCGCAGCCCCCGGCACCACGCACGGCGGGACCAGCTACGGACGATCGCGCGCGCGCGGACTGGTTGGACCTGGACTACCAGCAATGGCGGGATGAACAGCTGCGCAAGCTGGACGACGAGTACCGGAGCTGGCGGCAGGCCCGCTACCGCAAGTTCGCCGACGAATTCGACGCCTGGCGCTCCAGCCGCCGCCAAGACACCGCTCCGACACAGGAACAGGACGCCGGGACCGCCCCGTCCGCCACATCCCCCGCCCCCGGCATCGGCGGCGACCCCCCTTCCGGCGGCACGGCGCCGCCCTCCGCTTCCCCACCCAAGTAACCCGGAGCTTTCATGAAACGCAGCACTTGTCTTTCCTTCTTGCCTTCCTTTGCCGCCACCGTCCTGGCGCTGGCGCTGGGCGCCGCCTGGGCCCAGGGCAGCGGCAGCGGATCTTCCGGTGCAGGCACCGGCACGGGCACCGGCAGTGGCGGCGGGGTTGCCGCCCCCACCACCCAGCCCGGCACGGGCACGCGCAACACGCCGCAGCAAGGCCAGAAGATGGAGCGGGCCGACCGCAAGTTCATCGAGGACGCAGCCGCCAGCGGCCTGTACGAGTTGCAGGCGGCGCAGCTGGCCGCGACCAAGGCGACCGATAGCACCGTCAAGGACTACGCCAGCATGATGGCCGACCACCACAGCGCCGCCAACCGCGAGCTGATGCAACTGGCCAGCAGCAAGGGACTCGAATTGGCCCCGGCGCCACCGCGTGCGATGCGCCGCGAACTCGAGCAACTGGGCAAGAAGACCGGCGCCGAATTCGACCAGGAGTTCGTGCGCAAGGTCGGCATCCGGGAGCACGAAAAGGACATCAAGCGCTTCCAGGACGCCAGCAAGGACGTGAAGGATGCGCAGCTCAAGGCCTGGATCGACAAGACCCTGCCCTCACTGGAGCAGCACCTGGCGCAGGCGCAGAAACTCCCGCAGGCGCAGTCGGGATCGGCACGCTCGGGCGGTGGATCCTCATCCACCTCGGGCGCCGGCGGCGGCTCCGGGACAGGCGGCGCCAGCGGCGGCTCAGGCGGCAACCGCACAGGCAACTGAGGGGGCGCCCCTGCGGGGAATGGCCCTGCGCCGCGCCGCGCCCTGTCTCCGGGGTGATGGCGCGGGTGGCGCAGGCCTTCCACAATAGCGGCTGCCATGTCCCTCCAAGAACTGACCCTCGCCGCCCCCTCGAATTTCCGTGACCTGGCGGCACCCGTGCGGCCGCAGGTGCCGCTGCGCTGGCGCACCCTGTTCCGGTCGGACCACCTCGGCTCGCTCACCGAGGACGATGCGCGCAGCATCCGGTCGCTGGGCGTGCGACGCGTCGTCGATTTCCGGGGCGAGCATGAACGCCTGTCGGCGGTCTGCGCGGTGCCCGGCGTGCGCGTGCATGCCCTGTCCATCGAACCGACCATCGTGCAGGTCCTCACCGACCTGATGGCCGCAGGGCAGGCGCTCACGCCCGCCGACGTGGTGATCCACATGCAGGACACCTACCGCGGCTTCGTGCGTCACAACACCCGGCGCTTTCGCGAGTTCTTCGGGCTGCTGCTGGAGTCGGGCGAACCCACCGTGTTCCACTGCACGGCCGGCAAGGACCGCACCGGCTTTGCCGCCGCCTTGGTGCTTCATGCACTGGGCGCCACGCGCGCGCAGATCCTGGACGACTACCTCCTGACCAACCAGCGCCTGAAGCGCCCGCCGGGCACGGGCCTGGGACTGGCGCCGGAGGTGGCGGCGGTGCTGGGGGGCGTGCAAGTGGAATTCCTGCATGCGGCCTTCGAGGTCGTGGAGAAGGACCACGGCTCCCTTGACGCTTACGTGCGCGAAGGACTGGGCATCGGCCGCGCGGAGCATGAGCGGCTGCGGGCGCTGTATCTGCACCCCTGACCCCCGGCCAACCTCCTCCTACAGGGGCTGGCCGTTCGGGCCGACAGGGCCCGCCGGAACTATTCATACCCTTGGGTGGCCAGCGCCGTGACGGCCACGGTCCGGACTTTCCAGCAAACCCCTCCAAGGAGCTTTCCATGACGCACAGCCCCCTCACCCGCGGGATGGCCCTGGCCCTCGCGCTGGGCGCGAGCCTGTCTCTGGTCGCCTGCGACCGGCAGCAGCAGAACCAGCCCACGACCTCGGGTACCTCCAGCACGCCGCCCCCTGCTGACACGGCGGGTGGCAGCACGCCACCGGGCGCGACCTCGGGGGCGTCGCCGGGCACCTCCGGCACGGGCAGTCCCCCAGGGACCAGCGATACCTCGGGCGCGGGGGGCGCGAGCGGCAGTGAACGCACGGGCGCCGCATCCGGCGGCGGCGGCAGCGCGCCGGCCGAATCCTCCGCCTCCATGCCGTCAGCCGGCCAGGGCCAACCGCAGCGCACGCCGGGATCGCGCTACTGACACGAAGCCCGGTGACCGCGTGCTTGCCTGCGGCGCGCGTGCCTCAGCCCTTTTCCACGGGCCGCGAGGGATCGCGGCACCACTCGCTCCAGCTGCCTGCGTACAGGCCGGTGGGCCCGAACCCGGCGAGCTCCATGGCCAGCAGGTTGGGGACGGCGCTCACGCCGCTGCCGCACTGGTGCACCACGCTGGCCGGGTCGCGCCCTGCCAGCAACTGGGTGAATTCGGCGCGCAGCTGATCAGCGGGTTTGAAACGCCCATCGGCACCCAGGTTCTGGGTGAAGGGCCGGTTGAGCGCGCCGGGAATATGGCCTGCGACCGGATCGAGCGGCTCGACCTCGCCCCGGTAGCGGGGTGCGCCGCGCGCGTCGACCAAGGTCTGCGCCGCACTGCCCAGGCGGGCCTGCACGTCGTCGACCGTCACGAGGGTACGCAGCGGTTCGTGCAGCGCGAAGTGGGACTGGAAATGCGCGGGCTCGTCGCGACCGCGCAGCGTGCCACCGGCAGCCTGCCATGCCTGCAAGCCGCCATCGAGCACGGCCACGGCCTCGTGTCCCGCCCACTTGAGCATCCACCACAGGCGTCCGCAGAAATTGACGCCCTGGCGGTCGTAGACCACGGCCTGCATGTCGTTGGCGAAGCCGACCCGGGACAGCCACATCGCGAAGCGCTCGCGGCCCGGCAGGGGATGGCGGCCGCCCGAGGCGGCATCGGCGTGCGGCTCGCGACGGCCATCGGGACCCACCACACCCTCGTCGCTGAGGTCATGCTCCAGGTGCGCGTAGACCGCGCCCGGGATGTGCGCGTCGTGGTACTGCGCAAGGCCGGCACCGGGATCGGTCAGGTCGAAGCTGCAGTCGAAGACCATGAAGCGGGCACCGCGCGCCTGCAAGGCCATCAGGTCCTGCGCGGAGATGAGGGAGGTGTAAGGGGTGGGGTTCATGGGTCAATGGTCCTCAACGGGGGCCTGGGGGGCGGCACGGGCGCGCAACGCGGTGGCGGCAATGCCGCTGGCCAGGATCAGGGCCATGCCCACCCAGCCTGAAAAGGGAATGTCGTCTCCGAACAGCAGCAGGCCGAACAAGGCGCCGAACACGATGCCACTGTATTGCAGGCAGGCGACCACCAGGGTCGCGCCCTGGCTGAAGGCCCGCGTCATGCACAACTGGCCCAGCGTGGCCAGGAGGCCCACGGGCAGCAGCCACAAGGCCTGCGGCCACTGCCAGGGGGACACGCTCGTGACCGCCATGCCCAGCGCGCCCGCCACCGCGGAGCCGACGGCGAAGTAGAAGACGACGCGGGTGGCGGGCTCGCCCAGCTTGCCCAGGGCCATCACCTGCAGGTAGGCCAGCGCCGCGGTCAAGCCCGAGAGCAGTCCGGCCAGGCCCGCCAGGAGCTGGTCCTGGCTCAGGGTGGGCTGCAGGGTCAGCACCACGCCGCCGAAGCCGACCAGCACGGACAGCGTGAGCGGCCCCTGCCGCAGCAGCGCACCTGGGCCGGCGGCGGGGCTCCAGACCAGCAAGGCGCCGCCCAGGAGGAAGGCCGCGATCCAGATGCTGCTCATGTAGTTCAGGGTCATGGCGGTGGCCAGGGGCAGGCCGGCGATGGCGTAGAACCAGGACCCCAGGGACACCACGCCCACCAGGCTGCGCCAGGCGTGCATGGCGGGGTAATGGGTGACCAGGGACAACCGCTGGTGACGCGCCAGGCCCCACAGCAGCAGGATGCTCAGGAGGCCCCGGTAGCACACCAGCTCGGCGCTGTTGAACCAGGCCGAGGCGATCTTCACGCACACCGCCATGGCGGCAAAGAAGAACGCCCCGAGCAGCATCCACAGGGCTTGCATGGTGCGAGGGGGCGCAGCGGCGGTTGCGCCCGGTCAGGCCACAGGCAGGTGGCCCCCGAGACGGGCGCGGTACCACTCGTGGAAGTGCTGCATGCCGTCTTCCATGGGGCTCTGGTAGGGGCCGAACTCGTTGTCGCCGCGCTGCATCAGGGCCTTTCGGCCGGCGTCCATGCGGTCAGCGATCTCGTCGTCTTCGACGCAGGTCTCCATGTAGGCGGCCTTTTGGGCCTCGACGAACTCGCGCTCGAAGGCGGCGATCTCTTCGGGGTAGTAGAACTCGACCTTGTTGAGCGTCTTCTGAGGCGACACCGGGTACAGCGTGGACACGGTGAGCACATGCGGGTACCACTCGACCATGATGTGCGGGTAGTAGGTGAGCCAGATGGCGCCATGCGCGGGCGGCACGCCGTTGCGGTAGTTCAGGAGCGCCCTGTGCCAGCGCTCGTAGATGGGGCTGCCGGCCTTGCCCAGGCGGTTGGCCACGCCCACGGTCTGCACCGAGAACTGCTCCTTGAATTCCCAGCGCAGGTCTTCGCAGGTGACGAACTGGCCCAGGCCCGGGTGGAAGGGGCCGACGTGGTAGTCCTCTAGGTAGACCTCGATGAAGGTCTTCCAGTTGTAGTGGCACTCGTGCATCTCGACATGGTCCAGGACCATGCCGGTGAAATCGAGTTCGGCGCGCGGCCCCAGCCCGGCGAGGTCGGCCCGGGGGTCGCGGCCGCTGGCCTCAAAGAGCAGGCCGTTCCAGTCGTGCAGGCCATAGGCCGCGAGGTTCAGGCAGGGGTCGTGCGCGAAATGTGGCGCGCCCAGCAGCGTGCCGGCCGGCGCGCCCTGGCCGGCGCTGTAGGTCCAGCGGTGCAGGGGGCAGACGATGTTGCCGCCGGAAGAGGGCCGATCGCGAAGCGACCCGCGCCCGCGCAGGATCACGGCCTGCCGGTGGCGGCAGACGTTGCTGACCAGTTCCACGCCCTGCGGGGTGCGCACCAGGGCCCGGCCCTCGCCCTCCTGGGGCAGGGCGTAGTAATCGCCGACTTCGGGGACCGCCAGCTGGTGCCCCACATAGCGCGGCCCCTGCTGGAAGAGGGCAGCCATCTCGCGCGCGAAAAGCGCTGGATCGAAGTAGCTGGAAACTGGTAGTTGGCTTGTGGCCTGCTGCAGTTGAAGACTTAAATCAGACATTTCACCTGACCTAGAGACTCCCCCTATGAAGGGGCAGGGTAAGCGCTTGATCCGGGGATTGGCGCGGGAGGGGCCGCAGATTTTACCCCCCGCCCCGGCTACCGGCTTCCGGGGGGCTGAAAGCCTTCATGGCCCTGGCTGCAACGGCATTCCGAGGCGCTCAGTCAGAAAACTTTCACAAAATAATACGATATGTGTACTATGTAATCCCAATTAACTCATTTTGACGCATCGGCCCTTCAGGGCATCCGTCCACACCGCAAGGAGTATTCGCAGATGTACACCGAGAACCTGGCCACCACCGACACGGCACCCTACGAGATCGACCACAGCAACCATTGCATGTTGCTCCACGGCGAACCCATCCGGCTGACGCGCAAAGAATTCGAGGTGGCCTGCCTGCTGTTCGGAAATATCGGTGCCGCCCAGTCCCGGGCCCAGTTGCTGGAAAAACTCTGGCGACATGCGCAGCAGTGGGACACCCGCACCATCGACACCCACGTCAGCCGCGTGCGTCGCAAGCTCGACATCGGCCCCCACCGGGGATGGCAGATCAGCACGATCTACGGCTTTGGCTACCGCCTCGAGCGGGTGCGTCCCCGCCCTTCTTGCTAGAATTGCCGCTGACCTGGGGGGGTAGCTCAGCTGGGAGAGCGTCGCGTTCGCAATGCGAAGGTCGGGAGTTCGATCCTCCTCCTCTCCACCAATACACAACGCGTGACCGTTCTCGGTCGGGCGTTTTCATTTGCGCAAGCCAGTTTTGCTCTCTGTTCTCTCGAAACCTTCGCGAACTCTTTCCCCTGACGCACCCGCGTGCAAGACATCGCACCCGAGGCCCTGGCGCACCCGCGCCACTCGCCATGCATCTGGAGCGCCTGGCCAGCCTGCGCAGCTGGGGGATGGTTTAGCTTTCCTGCGCCCAGCGTCGCAGCATGAAGCGCTGCAGCTTGGCGTTCTCGGTGCGCGGCAGTTCATCCACAAAGCGGATGCGGCGCGGGTACTTGTAGGGCGCCAATTGCCGCTTGACCCAGTCCTGCAGCGCGGCGGCCAGCGTGTCATTGGCGCTGGCGGTCTGCCGCAGCACCACGAAGGCCATCACCACCTGGCCGCGCTCTTCATCGGGCGCGCCGATCACGCCGCATTCAGCCACCTCGGGGTGCGCGAGCAGTACGTCCTCAACCTCGGGGCCGGCGATGTTGTAGCCGGCGCTGATGATCATGTCGTCGGTGCGCGACTGGTACCAGAAGTAGCCGTCCTCGTCCGTGAGGTAGGCATCACCCGTGAGGTTCCAGCCCTGCTGCACGTACTGGCGCTGCCGTTCATCGCTCAGGTAGCGGCAGCCGGTGGGACCGCGCACCGCCAGGTGGCCGATCTGGTTGGCAGGCAGTGGCCGGCCCGCGTCATCAACGATGCGGGCCTCGTAGCCAGGCACCACGCGGCCGGTGGCGCCGGGCCGCACTTCCCCTGGCCGGCAGCCGATAAAGGCGTGCAGCATCTCGGTCGAGCCGAGGCATTCGGTCAGTTCCAACCCGGTGCTTGAGAGCCACTGTGCGCGCGTGTCAGCCGGCAGCATCTCGCCCGAGGACACCGCGTGGCGAAGCCGCAGCTTCAGGCCCTGCGCCAGCGGCGCCATCTTGCGGTAGAGGGTCGGCGCCGTAAAGCAGATGCTGGCGCCGTGCTCGGCCAGACCTTGGAGCAGGCCCTCCGGTGTCCACTGCGGCTGCAGCACGGCACTCGCGCCAAAGCGCAGCGGAAACACCAGCAGCCCGCCCAGTCCGAAGGTAAAAGCCAGCGGCGGCGTGCCGATGAACACATCGTC
>JBEGVR010000159.1:0-7335 GCA_041178265.1 Pseudomonadota bacterium
CCTCACGGTGCACGACATCGTGCGCCATGCGCGCGAGCTGGGTATCTTGTGCCAGGGGCGCGGTTCGGCGGCCAATTCGGCGGTGTGCTTCTGTCTGGGCATCACCGAGGTCGACCCCAGCCGCCACACCCTGCTGTTCGAGCGCTTCATCAGCGCCGAGCGCCACGAGCCGCCCGACATCGACGTCGACTTCGAGCACCAGCGGCGCGAGGAGGTGATCCAGTACATCTACCGCAAGTACGGGCGTGAGCGCGCTGCGATCGCCGCGGTGGTGGTGCGCTATCGACCGCGCATGGCGCTGCGCGACGTGGGGCAGGCGCTGGGTATCGACGCGCGCCTGGTGGACGCCTTCGCCAAGGACCATCACGGTTTCGAGCGGGACATCGCGCAGGAGCGTCTGGTGGGGCTGGCGCGCGGGGTGGGCGTCCAACTGGACGCCGCTGGGCCGGCCGAGGGCGAGTCCGGGCCGCTGCCTCGCCCCCTGCGCCGGTGGCTGCAGCTGGCGCGCGAGCTGTGCGGGTTTCCGCGCCACCTGAGCCAGCATGTGGGCGGCTTCGTGCTCACGCAGGACAAGCTCACGCGCCTGGTGCCGGTAGAAAACGCCGCCATGCCCGATCGCTCCATCATCCAGTGGGAGAAGGACGACCTGGAGGCCATGGGGCTGCTCAAGGTCGACGTGCTGGCCCTGGGCATGCTCAGTGCCCTGCGCCGCTGCCTGGCGCTGGCCAACGACTGGCGCGGGCGCCGGGGTGCGGCCGCCTGGCGCCTGCAGCAGATTCCGCAGGAAGACCCGCGCGTCTACGACATGTTGTGCCGCGCCGACAGCGTGGGCGTCTTCCAGGTGGAGAGTCGCGCGCAGATGGCGATGCTGCCGCGCCTGCGCCCGCGCACCTACTACGACCTGGTGGTGCAGGTGGCCATCGTGCGCCCGGGGCCGATCCAGGGCGGCATGGTGCATCCCTACCTGCAGGCGCGCCAGCGCCGGCGCGAGGGCCTGCCGGTGCGTTACGTGAAGGACGAACTGGCGCGCCCCCTGGGGCGCACTCTGGGCGTGCCGATCTTCCAGGAGCAGGTGATGCAGCTGGCGATGGTGGCAGCGCTGTTCACCGCCGACCAGGCCGACGCGCTGCGCCGATCGATGGCGGCGTGGTCACGCAAGGGGGGCGTGCACAAGTTCAGGCAGCCGCTGGTGGAAGGCATGGTGCGCCGCGGCTATCCGCAGGACTTCGCCGAGGGCATCTTCCGGCAGATCGAGGGCTTTGGCGAATACGGCTTCCCGGAGAGCCATGCCGCGAGCTTCGCGCTGCTGGTGTATTTCAGCAGCTGGTTCAAGTGCCATGAGCCAGCCTGTTTCCTGGCGGCGATGCTCAATTCGCAGCCGCTGGGGTTCTACACGCCCTCGCAGCTGGTGCAGGACGCGCAGCGCCATGGCGTGGAGGTGCGGCCGGTGGATGTCATGGCCAGCGACTGGGACTGCACGCTGGAGCCGCCAGGCGCAGCGCGCGAGGCGCATGAACCCGTCGCGGGCGAGGGCAACGACGTGCAGCCTGCGGTGCGCCTGGGCCTGCGGCTGGTGGCGGGGCTGGGCGAGGCTGCGGGGCGGCGCCTCGTGAAGGCGCGTGAGATGGCCGTGCGTGAGGTGAAGGCGCGTGAGATGACTGGGACGGCAGGCGGGTCCTTGCATGAGGCCACTCACCGCGGCGCTCACTGCATGGTGTTCGAAGGTGTCGACGACCTGGCCTTGCGCGCGGGTCTGGACCGCGCCGACGTGGCTGCCCTCGCGGCGGCCGACGCGCTGTCCACGCTGGCGGGGCATCGTCGCCAGCAGGTGTGGGCCGCCACCGCCACGCGCCGCGCGCCGGGCCTGCTGCGAGAGGCGCCGATCCACGAAGACCCGGTGCAACTGCCCCTGGCCCCCGAGGGTGAGGACATTGTGTTCGACCACGCGTCCACTGGCCTGACCCTGCGCCGGCATCCGCTGGCCCTGCTGCGCCCGCGGCTGGACGCCGGGGGCTGGCACAGCGCGCAGCAGCTGCAGGCCCTGGCCGACGGCCAGCCCGCGCGCGCCTGCGGCCTCGTGACCATGCGCCAGCGCCCGGGCACGGCCAAGGGCACGCTGTTCATCTCGCTGGAAGACGAGACCGGCACCGTCAACGTGATCGTCTGGCCCGCGCTGGGCGAGGCGCAGCGCGACGTGCTGTATCGGGCGCGCCTCCTGGCGGTGGAAGGCGTGTGGCAACGCGACGAGGCCAGTGGCGGGCGAGTGCGGCACCTGGTGGCGCGGCGCGGGCAGGACCTCACGCCGTGGCTGGGACGGCTGGCGCGGGAGGGGCGCAGTCGGGATTTCCATTGACTTCAGGCATGGGTGTCGCGAAGACGACTGTAGGCCCCGCAAGCCCAGGCCAGAAACGGCCCCGTCTTGAAAAGATGCGACAGCAGCCTTGTCGAAATAGAGACACGCCGACCGCGGCACCGGCCTACGATCGCCTCTGCCCCGCCCCATGGAAACATCATGAACAAAACCTACACCAAGCGCCTGGGTATCCTGCGTCGCAAGGACGGCATCACCCACCAGCAGTTCGTCGACCACTGGCTGCAGCGCCACGCCGCCCTGTGCGTGAAGCTGCCCGGCCTGCGCCGCTACTCCGTCAACCTGGTGGACCGCCAGCGCTTTCCCAATTTCGACTATGACGGCTTCTCCGAGCTGTGGTTCGACTCCGAGGAGGCCCTGACCGCCGCCCTGCAAGGCCCGGAGGGCAAGACCCTTTTGGCCGACCTGCCCAATTTCGCCAAGGACGTCTCGCCGATCATTTCGGTGGAACACCAGATCGTCTGGCCCTGAAGTCATCCGCAGACCGTCAAATGAAACAACTGAAAGACAGGATCGCGATCGTCACCGGGGCCGCCGGCGGTTTCGGTGAAGGTATCGCGCGGCTTTTTGTCGCCGAGGGCGCCCGGGTGGTAATCGCCGACCTGGACGCGGCAAAGGCGGCGCAGGTTGCCCGGGACATCGGTGTGGGCGCCCACGCCGTCGGTTGCGACGTTTCGAAGGCGGCCGACGTGCAGGCTGCCGTGGACGCGTGCGTGTCGACATTCGGCATTCCCGACATCGTCGTGAACAACGCGGGCACCACGCACCGCAACCAGCCCATGCTCGAGGTGGACGAGGCCACCTTCGACCGCGTCTTCAACGTCAACGTGAAGTCGATCTACCACATGACCCGTGCCATCGTGCCGCTGATGCGAAAGCGCGGCGGCGGCTCGATCATCAACATCGGTTCGACCGCCGGTATCCGCCCGCGTCCGGGACTGACCTGGTACAACGCCTCCAAGGGCGCCGTCAACCTGCTGTCCAAGTCGATGGCGGCCGAACTCGGTCCCGACCAGATCCGCGTCAATGCGATCTGCCCGGTGATGGGCGCCACCGGCCTGATCGAGCAGTTCCTGGGCGTGCCCGACACCCCCGAGAACCGCGCCAAGATCGTGGCCGGCATTCCCCTGGGGCGCATGTCCACGCCGCAGGACGTGGCGCAGGCCGCCCTCTGGCTGGCCTGTGACGCCTCTCGCTTCATCACCGGCGTGGAACTGCCGGTCGACGGCGGGCGCACGATCTAGGGCCGGGCGGCCATCCCATGGGGAGCGTGCCGACCCGTCTGCTCCTGGGCACCGAAGAGCCGGTGCCCGCCACGCGGTTGCTGCGCGCGGGCCCCTTGCAGGTCCGCCTGCGCGGCACGCGCCTGCTGGTGATGGATGTCGGCGGCCATGAGGTCTGGCACGGCGCGGCCTTTCTCTATCGCGACGAAGGCTGGGGCACGCCCGAGTCGGTCGCCGACCACACCTCCATCGACGAGCGCGAGGACGGTTTCACCGTGCGGATCGAGGGCCACATTCCGGCTCGCGAGCGCATCGACCTGCGCATCGAGATCCGCGGCGAGGCCGACGGGCTGCTGGTGTACGAGGCCCGCGCCGTGCCGCGCGCGGACCTGCCTGCCAATCGCGTCGGGCTGTGTGTCCTGCATCCGCCGTCGGCGTTCGGGCGGCGCATCGAGGTGACCCATGTCGATGGACGCACCAGCACATCGTGCCTGCCATTGCGGGTGGCGCCCTGGCCGCCCTTCATGCTGGTGCGCGCGCTGCGCCATGAGTACGCCGACGGCGCCTGGGCCTCGTGCCTGCTCGAGGGCGACAGCTTCGAGCTGGAGGACCAGCGCAATAACGCCGACGCCTCGTTCAAGACCTACAGCCGCTCCAACCTGATGCCGCGCCCCTTCATGCTGTTTGAGGGCCAGGCGGTGTGCCAGCGCATGACCTTGCGGGTCGAGGCGCCCGTGCCGGCTCCTCGCGCGCCGTGCACGCCCGTCCTGGCGGCCAGCGGCACCGCCTGGCCCATGCCGGCGATCGGCGTGGGCATCGCCGTGTCCGATGTCCAGGCCGGCGTGCCCGCGCCGCTGTCGGAAGCGGTGCGTGAACTGGCCCCTGCGCGCCTGCACCTGCGCCTGCGTTCCCCGCAGGAGGCCGTGAACTGGCGCGGGCTCGGGCAGCTGCTGGCGGTGGCAGGCGCGCGCCTGCGCCTGGATGTCGAGACGCTCGAGGGCGAGGGCGCGCCGGCGGCCCTGGGCGCGCTGGCGGCGGTGATGACTGATGCGGGCGTAGCGCCCGCTGAGGTCGCCGTCTTCCCCGGGACGCCCGCCGTGCTGGCGGTGGCGCGGCAGGCGTTCCCGGGCGCGTCGATCGGCAGCGGGACGCCCCATTTCTTCGCCCAGCTCAATCGGGTCGAGGGACTGGGTGCCGTGGACTTCCTGGCCTTCTCGATCGCCTCCATCGTCCACGGCGCCGACGATGACGGGGTGATGCATGGCCTGCAGAGCCTGCCCTGGCTGCTGGAGACCCTCGACGCCGACCACCCGCAGGTGCCGGTGCACACCGGGCCCTCTGCGATCGCGGTGCCGCGCAGTCCCCTGGGCATCCAGCCTGAGGGCGATGGGGTGCATCGGATCGCGCTGGCCCGGCGCGATCCGCGTACCTGCGCGATGTTCGGTGCGGCCTGGACGCTGGGCCATGTTGCGGCCCTGGCGGGTGCTGGCGCGCGCGCGGTTTCCGTGCTGGACCTGCAGGGTGACCAGGGGATCCTGGCTGGCGTCGGGGACGAGGTGCTGCGGCGGCGCCCCGCATTCTTCGTGCTGCAGGCCCTGGCTAGCGCCACGGACCTGCGCCGCGTGGACACCGGCTTGCCCGGGCAGCTGGCCGCCGTCTGGGTGCAGCGGCCAGGGCAGGGTGTCCTGCTGCTGGCCAACCTCACCGGCGTGTCCCGGCACCTGCCTCTCCCCGCCTGGGCCCGGGGTCGGCCCTTGGGCCTGGATCCGCTCGCCATCGCGGCGGGCGCCCGGGTCCCCTGGAAGGAAGTCTCCCTTACTGATGGGTGCCATTTACACTTGGCGCCCTGGGCGGTCCTGCGCCTGGAGGGGGTCGTGCCCGAGGGTGCGTCCCCGGTCCCCGAGGAGAAACCCAGTGCTTCCTGACATCGATTCGCTGGCGCTGTTTGTACGTGCCGCAGAACTTCGCAGCCTGACCAAGGCCGCCGAGGCCTCCCACATCGGCCTGGCGGCCGCCAGTCGCCGGATGGCCCTTCTGGAGCACCGTTTCAAGACCACCCTGTTCGAGCGTTCGCCGCGCGGGGTCGATCTGACGCCGGCCGGGGCTTCGCTGCTGCCGCACGCCAAGGCCTTGCTGCTGGAGATCAACCAGATGCAGGCCGAGATGCGTGACCATGCGAATGGTCGCAAGGGCGTGCTCAAGATCCTGGTGAACACCTCGGCCATCACCGACGTGCTGCCCGATGACCTGGCCGGCTTCGGGCGCGCCAATCCGGACGTGCGTATCGTGATGGAGGAGCGCTGGAGCAGCGAGATTGTCCGCGGCATCCTGGCGACCGAGGCGGATGTCGGCATCATCGTCGATGGCATCCGAACCGACGGGCTGGAGATCATTCCCTATTGCACTGATCGCATCGCGGTAGTGATGCCGCCTCATCACGCGCTGGCGCGGGTTCCCGAGATGAAGTTCGCCGACATCCTCGACGATGACCTGGTGGCACTAGAAAGCAGTTCCTCGATGATGCGGCTGCTCACCGAGCAGGCCGTGATCGCCGAGCGGACGTTGCAGCTGAGGGTCGAGGTACGCAGCTTCGAGGCCGTCTGCCGGATGGTGCAGGCGGGCCTGGGCCTCGGCCTGCTGCCCCTGCATGCAGCCAACATCATGGCCAAGGGCCTGGGGTTGTCGGTCCGCCCCCTGACCGAGGACTGGGCCGAGCGCCGGATGCTCCTGTGCGTCAAGAAGGAGCGCATGACCAGCACCTCGATCGCCAAGCTGCTCGATTACCTGGGCAGGGGCCGCCGCGCCACCGCCTGATGCCGGACCGGCGGCCCCTCGTGGTTCGCCGAGGCGATACGCGTGGCCTGCAGCCATACCGGCCGGTCCACCATCCGGCCATCGACCGCCACCGCCGCGCCGGCGCTGGCCTGCATCGCCGCCAGCACCCGGACCGCCCACTCACGCTGGGCCGCAGTGGGCGAGAAGGCCCGATGCACCGCCGCCACCTGGCGCGGGTGGATGCACAGCTTGCCCCCAAAGCCCAGGGCGCGCGACTGGGACGCCGCCTGCGCGATCGCGGACTCGTCGTTGATGTCCGTGGACACGCCGTCCACGGGCGGGGCCAAGTGGGCCAGCCGCGAGTGCAACACCAGATGGGAGCGGAAAGCCAGCAGGGCGTCCCCCTCGCCCTCGATACCCAGGTCGGTCTGGAAGTCGATGCTCCCGAACGCCAGGCGGACCACCCCGGGCATGGCGGCGATCTCAGCCACCCGGTGCATGCCCGCGGCCGACTCGATCAGGGGCATCAATGACAGCCCACGTTGCACGCACAGTGCCGACAACGCGGGCAGCGGGTCTTCTGCCTTGGCCAGCATGAGGCCGGCAATGCCCGGGCGCTGCGCGAGCTCGAGGTCGGGGGCGAAATCGGGCGTCGCGTGCGCGTTCACCCGCAGCCAGACGGGCCGGCGGGCGTCCAGCCAGCCGGCGATGGCCTCGCGCGCGCGCGGCTTGGCCTGCGCGGCGACCGCGTCCTCCAGGTCCAGGATGATGTCGTCGGCGTCGCTGTCCCAGGCCTTGTCGAAACGATCAGGGCGGTCGCCGGGGACGAAGAGGAAGCTGCGCGCGACGGGGCCGGGCAAGCAGGGCTGGGTCATGCGCGCATCGTGCCACCGATCGCCGCGCGCCCCGCGCGGCCCCATTTCGAAATTGCACAAGTCCGAATTGCCCAAATTCCCATGGACGCCG
>JBEGVR010000160.1:0-7052 GCA_041178265.1 Pseudomonadota bacterium
GACAACGCCGGTGACGGCACCACCACCGCCACCGTGCTGGCCCAGGCCATCGTGCGCGAAGGCATGAAGTACGTGGCCGCCGGCATGAACCCGATGGACCTCAAGCGCGGCATCGACAAGGCCGTCCTGGCCCTGACCGAGCAGCTCAAGAAGGCCTCCAAGCCCACCACCACCTCCAAGGAAATCGCCCAGGTCGGCTCCATTTCTGCCAACAGCGACGAGTCCATCGGCAAGATCATTGCCGATGCCATGGACAAGGTCGGCAAAGAGGGCGTGATCACCGTGGAAGACGGCAAGTCCCTGCAGAACGAACTCGACGTGGTCGAGGGCATGCAGTTCGACCGCGGCTACCTGTCCCCCTACTTCATCAACAACCCCGAGAAGCAGTCCGCGATCCTCGACAACCCGTTTGTTCTGCTCTACGACAAGAAGATCAGCAACATCCGTGACCTGCTGCCCACCCTGGAGCAAGTCGCCAAGTCGGGCCGTCCGCTGCTGATCGTCGCCGAGGAAGTCGAGGGCGAAGCCCTGGCGACCCTGGTGGTCAACACCATCCGTGGCATCCTGAAGGTCGTGGCCGTCAAGGCTCCGGGCTTCGGCGACCGCCGCAAGGCCATGCTCGAAGACATCGCCATCCTCACGGGCGGCAAGGTCATCGCTGAAGAAGTGGGCATGTCCCTGGAGAAGGTCGCCCTGACCGACCTGGGCCAGGCCAAGCGCATCGAAGTGGGCAAGGAAAACACCATCCTCATCGACGGTGCCGGCGCTGCGGGTGACATCGAGGCGCGCGTCAAGCAGATCCGCGTCCAGATCGAAGAGGCCACCTCCGACTACGACCGCGAGAAGCTGCAAGAACGCGTGGCCAAGCTGGCTGGCGGCGTGGCCGTCATCAAGGTCGGTGCCGCCACCGAAGTCGAGATGAAGGAAAAGAAGGCCCGCGTGGAAGACGCCCTGCACGCCACCCGCGCTGCGGTGGAAGAAGGCATCGTCGCCGGTGGTGGCGTGGCCCTGCTGCGCGCCAAGCAGGCTGCGGGCACCATCAAGGGTGACAACCCCGACCAGGACGCCGGCATCAAGCTGGTGCTGCGCGCGATCGAAGCGCCCCTGCGCGAGATCGTCTACAACGCCGGTGGCGAAGCCTCCGTCGTCGTGAACGCCGTGCTGGCCGGCAAGGGCAACTACGGCTTCAACGCCGCCAACGACACCTACGGCGACATGATCGAGATGGGCATCCTGGACCCGACCAAGGTGACCCGCACCGCGCTGCAGAACGCCGCGTCGGTCGCCTCGCTGATGCTGACCACCGAAGCCATGGTGGCCGAGGCCCCCAAGGACGAGGCTGGCGCCAACATGCCTGGTGGCATGGGTGGCATGGGTGGCATGGGTGGCATGGGCGACATGGGCATGTAAGCCCGTCTTCCCTCCAAAAAAAGGACCGTCCGATGGACGGTCCTTTTTTTATTCCGATTCGGGCTTGTCACGGGCCCGCGTCCTGAGTCGGGATCAGTCACCCCTGCCTTCGCGGCTCGCTGGATTCCAAGGTGCCAGGGGATCGCGCGGCTTGGGGGGCTGTCCATCGACATGCGCGGGATACAGCGCTTGCCATCCGGTTGTGCCATGGGTCGGCTGCAAGATCCGGCGCGCCCGCGCATGCTCTGATTTCGCAGACTCGTCCAGCGTGAGCACCAGCGACAGACAGCAATCCACTTGCGCGTACCGGGCGGAAATCTCGGTCCAGGTCTGACTGGCAAAGAAGGCGGCAACCTCGGCCCGCAGGGCGTGCTGGGGACGCGGTTCGGAGTGCCGCGCGATCCAATCGGGCCGACGGGCGGCCCCGCAAAAGGCAGCCCAGAATTTCGGCTCGATGGCACCCAGGGCAGCCTCGCGACCCTCCTGCGTTCGGTAAACGCCATAGCACGCCCAGCCCCCATTGAGGTCGCCCTCGCCACGGCCCGAACTCCCTGGCCCAACCCCCGCGAAAGCGAAGACCTGGAGCGGCAGCGACACGTCCGCCAGCGCGATATCGATGTGGCACCCCTGCCCCCGGCGCTCCCGCTCCAGCAGCGCCGCGAGCAGCGTGGTCAGGCCGAACATCGAGCCCAGGCAATCCGCGATGGGTGGGTCGACCAGCGCGGCCTGATCGGGAGCAGGCCCCACCCGCGATAGAAATCCCGCCTGGGCCAGGTAGTTGTTGTCGTGACCAGCAGCATCGCGCAGGGGGCCCTCCTGTCCATAACCGGAAAGCGAGACACAAACCAGGCGCGGATTTCGCCGGCGCAGTACCGTGTCGTAACCCAGACCCAACTTGTCCAGAACCCCAGGGCGGAAGGACTCGACCAGCACGTCGGCCGATGCAAGCAATTCGAGCAGGGACTCGAGCCCCTCGGGCTGCTTCAGGTCCAGGCACAGGAGACGCTTACCCGCGTTGACAGCCTCGTGCCAGAGCCCCCGCCCATCGGCCATACGGGGCCCGATGGTTCGCATCGGGTCACCCTGGGGCGGCTCGACCTTGATCACCTCAGCGCCCAAATCGGCCAGAAGGAGCGTCGCCAGCGGCCCCGGCAGGTACCAGGACAGGTCGATCACCCGCACACCTTCCAGGAACCGGTTCAGGCGCGACATCAACCTAGCCAGCGTTTGCGCCGCTTGTAGTGCTTGACTTCCCGGTAACTGCGCCGCCCCTCAGACCCGCCGAGGCCGAGATAGAACTCCCGGATGTCCTCATTGTTGGACAGGTCCTTGGCCGCCCCATGCAGCACGACACGCCCATTCTCGATCACATAGCCGTAATCGGCGATTCGCAGGGCGGCGCGTGCGTTCTGTTCCACGAGCAGCACCGACATGGCGCGGCGGATGCGGACCTGCGCAATGCGTTCGAACAGTTCCTGGACGATCATTGGCGCCAGGCCCATTGATGGCTCGTCCAGCAACAGCAGGGATGGTCGCGCCATGAGAGCGCGCCCCACAAGCATCATCTGCATTTCCCCCCCCGAGAGAAATCCAGCCGTCCGCTCCCTCAGACCCTTCAGGTGGGGGAAATAGCCATAGACTTCCTCGAGATCGGCCGCGATCTGCGCGCGGTCGGTACGGAAGTGCGCGCCCACACGCAGGTTCTGTTCGACCGTGAGGTGCTGAAGGACCCGGCGGCCTTCCATGACCTGCACAGTGCCCGCCTGCACCACGTCCATCGGATCAGCATTGGTCATGTCGCGGCCATTGAGAAGCACCTCCCCGGCCACCACTGCCCCGCGCTCCGGCGCGAGCAATCCCGACACCGCCTTCAGCGTCGTCGTCTTGCCCGCGCCGTTGCCGCCCATGAGCGCCACCACCTGACCTTGTTCCACCTGCAGACTCAGGCTGCGCAAGACCTGTATCACCCCGTCGAACACGACGTCGACGTTGCGAAGCGAGAGCGCGCAGGCCTGGGCTGAGGCAGGTTCAGTCACCATTTAGCCAGTGCAGGCACGGGCATCCAGTCTTTGCCCACGGCGATGATCTGCCCGCCCTTGACCGTCATGGCCTTCACAGCAAGGTTGTCGGTCGGGAACGGTGCATCGCGTTTGAGCGAGACTGGCGGCAGCAGGCCCTGGAACTGCGCGGGATCGAAGGGCCCCGCCAGCAGCGCGTCGTAGACAGCCTGGCCGGTGAGCTTGTCGGCTCCCACCTTGGCGATCGCACGCTCGATGGCCGCCACCGTCAGCAGGGCCTGGCCAGCGGTCTGGGCCGAAGTGATTCCCCAAGTCCCCTTGGTCTTGTTGTACTTGCTGAAGATCTCGGCCGCTTTCACGCTCGGATCGTTGTAGGGCGCAAAGGCAAACACGGAGTAGGAGCCCTCAAGGTCTGCGATGGGAATCGCCTTGGCGACCTCATTGAGGCCGTTGTGCGAGGAGGTCACCACCGGAATCTTGAGAGACAGTTCCTTGAGGGCCTTGACGGTGGCCACAACCTGCGCCGTGTTGGTTCCCACCAGGACTACGTCCGGCTTTTCCTTGGCCATTTCACGCATCTGGTTGGTGACGTTGACCGGCTGGTTATCGACCCACTGCGAACTCACCACCTGGAATTTGTCCGGGTACGCCTTGGCCAGGGCCACGACCCCATTGACCTGGTCCACATAGCCCGCAATCCCTTGCGTACTGACTGTGCCGATACGTAGCGGCCGCTTTTCGGACAGCTGCGCTTGCAGGTGGGCAAACAGCCCAGCAAATTCGTGCGAATACGTCGGCCGGTAGGAAAAATGCCAGCCGTCTGCCGTCCACAGCGGCCCGACCATGGCCGTGCCCATGATCATGGGCACCTTGTCAGTGGGCAAGCGCTTCATCAGGCTGACCAGGTCCGGAGTTCCCATGCCAAGGAAGACGATGGGCTTGTCCTGCGAAAGAATCTGAGGCCAGGTGCGCGCCACGACGCTGGGGTCGTAGCGCATGTCGTGGGTCTTGGGGGTCAACCTCACGTTCAACTGCTTGCCACGCGTCTCGTTCCACCAGTCGAAGACCGACTGCTGTCCTCCCCACCAACTGTCCATCACATTGGCAAAAGGTCCGGTGTAATCCAGGGATACCGAGACGTTGTACTGAGACTGCGCGTGGGCGGCGCCTGCGGCCCCTGCAAGCATCGCCGCCAACACGAGCTGGCGACGCCCTATCGACCATTTATTCTGCTTCATCTTCGTTGTCTCCTCGGCAGTTATGCGGGACAAGCCCGCTGTTGGGGAAAACTTGGACCTCACCCGCGGGGATAGGGCCAGATACGGTAGGCGGACTTGAGCATGGTCCAGCGATGCACCAGCCCAAGCGGCTCGAACAGCAGCATGCCCACGATGACGGCGCCGAGCACCACGTTGGTCAGCGCGAAGACCGTGCCGCCGCTCACGCCACTCAAGCCGGCAAGCGCCAGGCCGCCAACGACGTGAACGCCTTCTTGCAGCAGCGTGATTACCATGACTCCGATCACCGCGCCCAGCACGCTGTGGATACCTCCAACGATCAGCATGCCGACATACCAGACCGAGAGCCACAAGGTGAACTGCTCAACGCTCACGTAACGCACCAGGTACGCATACAGCGCGCCGCTCAAGCCCGCAAAGAACGCACTGGCGAAGAAGGCCTGCATCTTGGTCCATGCCAGGTTGACGCCGATCACCGAGCTGGCGATGTCGTTGTCGTGCATCGCACGGAAGGCGCGTCCGGTTCGGCTGCGATGCAGGTTACTCACTGCGACGAAGCCGACGATCGCCACAGCAAGCACCAGCCAGTACATCGTGCGGGGCGTATCTACCATCGTCCCGAAAACGACGGGCGGATCCACCGCGATACCCGCCGTGCCGCCAAACCAGCTGTCCGGTAAACGGATCATGACGATCGGGAACATGATCTGCGCGGCGATGGTCGTCAAGGCCAAGTAAAAGCCTTTGATGCGCAGCGCGGGCAGGCCGAACAGGATGCTCACCGCCCCGCTGGCCAGCCCCGCCAGCGGGATGCACACCCATACGCTGTAGCCCCGCGAGGCCAAGGCAGCCGCCGCAAAAGCGCCCACACCGACAAAGGCCGACTGGCCGAGATTGAGCAGGCCGGCCCCTCCGATCGTGACCTGCAGGCCCAGAACGGCCAGCAGGGTGATCCCTGCCTGGACCAGCACGCCCAGCAGGTAGTCGTTGGCAACCCAGGGCACGACCACCAGGGCCACCAGGAACACGCCTAGCCCGACCCACTGCGGGATGGTGCGGACCAGAGCCCGCTCACGCCCGTAGCTTTCAAAGAAAACACCAGAGGGCAACATAGTCGCTTCAGAGCCTTTCGATCTTTTTCCAGCCAAAAAGGCCCTGAGGCCGCACGAGCAGGACCAGGATCATCAACAGGTAAGGAAAGATGAGGGAGGCGGCACCAGCCGTGTAAGGATCCAGCAGCTTGGATGCCAGCGCTTCGCCCACGCCGACAACGATCCCCGCCACGCTCGCACCCCGGACGCTTTCCAGTCCACCCAGCAGCGCCACTGGCAAGGCACGCAAACCGATTTCCGCAGCCTGAAGGCCCAGCACCGTCCCGGACAGGAGAATCACCGCCGCCATCATCGCGAGTGCGGTTCCCAGCATCCACGCAATCGCCGTGGCCGATCGGACAGACACCCCCAGGGACAACGCTGTGACGTGGTCCTCGGCCACTGCCGCCAGGCGCAGGCCCGCGCGTGTATTCCTGAAAAACTGATGGAGTGCCTCAGTGGTCACCAGGGTCAGGACGGCCCCGATCAGCAGCGCCTTGTTCAACAGGAACGGCCCCACCTGCCACGCACCGGCCGGAAGAATCTGGGGGAATGGCCGGGTCTGGGCGCCAAAGAACAGCTGCGCAGACCCTTGCAGCAGGATCAGTACGCCGATGCTGGCCATGACGACGCTGAACACCGGCTGCCCGATCAGTCGACGGAAGACGGCGCGTTCAATCGCAGCGCCCAACGCCACACTGGCCAGCAATGCAGCCGGCAGGCTCAGCCAGAGTGGCCAGGCCAGGTGCAGTACGAACAGCCACACGAAAAACGCGCTGACCATCACGACCTGCCCCTGGGCCAGATTGACGATCCGCGAGGCCCGGTAAATCACCACGAACGAGAGGGCGACCACGCCATACACCAGCCCGGTCAGAGCGCCATTGAGGAGGGTTTGAAGGAGGTCCATGGCTCAGAGCTTGGTGATTCGTACTTGCTGGCGGACCTGAACCTGGGTGCCATCGCGATAGCTGACCAGTACGTCCACCGGACAGTCGGCCGCACCTGAATACAGGGCGTCAATCAGGTGCGCGTAACGCTGTTCGATGACATCGCGTCGTAGTTTTCGCGACCGCGTGAGTTCCTCATCATCGGGATCCAGTTCTTTCGGGAACGAGGCAAACGCTACGGCCCGGGCGTGCTCATCCAGAACAGAGTTCACCTGGGACAGGGTATCCCGCAGGAGCGCGTGGACCTCGGGGTGCTGGCTCAGGTCGGCGAAGGTCCCCCAGGCGAGCCCCTTGGATTCCGCGTAACGGCCCACGATCTGCTGGTCGATGTTGAGCAGCACGACG
>JBEGVR010000161.1:0-10179 GCA_041178265.1 Pseudomonadota bacterium
TTCAGGTGCAGGCGGGCGACCTTTTCATCGAGGTGCTTGGGCAGGGTGTAGACCTTGCCGATGTCGTAGCCGTCGGGGTGGCAGAACAGCTCGATCTGCGCGATGGTCTGGTTGGCGAAGCTGGAGGACATCACGAAGCTGGGGTGGCCCGTGCCGCAGCCCAGGTTCACCAGGCGGCCCTTGGCCAGCAGGATGATGCGCTTGCCGTCCTTGAAGATCACGTGGTCGACCTGGGGCTTGATCTCTTCCCACTCACACTTGGCTTCGAGTTCGGCGACGTCGATCTCGTTGTCGAAGTGGCCAATGTTGCAGACGATGGCCTGATCCTTCATCTTCGCCATGTGCTCGAAGGTGATGACCGACTTGTTGCCGGTGGCAGTGACGAAGATGTCGGCCTTGTCGGCGGCGTAGTCCATGGTGACGACGCGGTAACCTTCCATCGCGGCTTGCAGGGCGTTGATCGGGTCGATCTCGGTGACCCACACCTGCGCCGACAGCGCGCGCAGGGCCTGGGCGCTGCCCTTGCCCACGTCGCCATAACCGGCGACCACGGCGACCTTGCCGGCGATCATGACGTCGGTGGCGCGCTTGATGCCATCGACCAGCGACTCGCGGCAGCCATAGAGGTTGTCGAACTTGCTCTTGGTGACGGAGTCGTTGACGTTGATGGCGCGGAACATGAGCGTGCCCTTGGCGGACATCTCGTTGAGGCGGTGCACGCCGGTGGTGGTTTCCTCGGTCACGCCGATGATCTGGGCGCTCTTGCGGCTGTACCAGGTGGGGTCCACGGCCAGCTTGGCCTTGATGGAGGCAAAGACGATGCGTTCTTCTTCGCTGGTGGGCTTGGACAGTACGGAGGCGTCTTTCTCGGCCTTCTTGCCCAGGTGCATGAGCATGGTGGCGTCGCCGCCGTCGTCCAGGATCATGTTGGGACCCTCATGGGCCGAGCCCTTGGGGCCAAACTCGAAGATGCTGTGGGTGTAGTTCCAGTAGTCCTCCAGCGTCTCGCCCTTGACGGCGAACACCGGGGTGCCGTTGGCAGCGATGGCCGCGGCGGCGTGGTCCTGGGTGGAAAAGATGTTGCACGAGGCCCAGCGCACGTCGGCCCCCAGGGCCTGCAGCGTCTCGATCAGGACGGCGGTCTGGATGGTCATGTGCAGCGACCCGGTGATGCGGGCGCCCTTCAGGGGCTGGGCCTTGGCGAATTCTTCCCGAATGGCCATGAGACCGGGCATCTCGGTCTCGGCGATGCGGATTTCCTTGCGGCCCCAGGCGGCCAGGGACAGGTCGGCGATGGCGCAATCCGTGGTGGGCACGGGCTTCAAAACGGCGTTCATGGTGGCTCCAAATCAGGTGTGAACTGAAAAGCCACTGCGTGCTGCGGGAGGCCGTTGGGGGGGGGCTCACCTCACAGAAACAGTGGGTGAGCGTCGTTGCGAATGGAAACCCGAGCCTCACACCGAACGGTGCTGCAACGCTCCTCAGGTCCCGCAATTATAGGGGCGGCCAAAGCCCGTGGGAGAATCCGGGGTTTGCCGCGTCCGCCCCCTCGAAAGCCCCCGCCTTGTCGTCCCCGACCCCGTCCACCCCCGCCGGCCCCCATGGCGCCGAGACCCGGCGCCGCCGCACCTTCGCCATCATTTCCCACCCCGACGCTGGCAAGACCACGCTGACCGAAAAGCTGCTGCTGTTCTCGGGTGCGATCCAGATCGCGGGCAGCGTGAAGGCGCGCAAGGCCTCGCGCCACGCCACCTCCGACTGGATGGAGATCGAGAAGCAGCGGGGCATCTCGGTGGCCTCGTCGGTGATGCAGATGCTGTATCGCGAGCATGTGATCAACCTGCTGGACACCCCCGGCCACAAGGACTTCTCCGAAGACACCTACCGGGTGCTGACCGCCGTCGATTCCGCCCTGATGGTGATCGACGCCGCAAACGGCGTCGAGGCCCAGACCCGGCGCCTGATCGAGGTCTGCCGCCAGCGCAACACCCCCATCATCACCTTCGTGAACAAGATGGACCGCGAGGTGCGCGAGCCGCTGGACATCCTGGACGAGGTCGAGAGCGAGCTGGGCATGCCCTGCGTGCCCATGACCTGGCCGGTAGGCAAGGGCAAGAGCTTCGGCGGCATCATGAACCTGCGCACCCACGCCATGACGGTGTTCGAGTCGGGCAGCGAGCGCCGGCCGCAGGACTTCGACACCCTTCCCCTGGCCGATGCCGGCGCCCTGCGCGCCCGCTTCGCCGCCGAATACGACACCGCCGCCGAGAGCATGGCCCTGGCCACCGGCGCCTCGCCGGCCTGGGACCATGCCGCCTTCCTGGCCGGCAGGCAGACGCCGGTCTTTTTCGGCTCGGGCGTGAACAACTTCGGGGTGATGGAGGTGCTCGACGCGCTGGTCGACCTGGCGCCGTCGCCCCAGCCCCGCACCAGCTCGCTGACGGTGAACCGGCAGGTGGTGGAAAAAGTCATCAAGCCCGATGAGGCCGCCTTCTCCGGCGTGGTGTTCAAGGTGCAGGCCAATATGGACGCCAACCACCGGGACCGCATCGCCTTCGTTCGCATGGCCTCGGGCCGGTACACGCCGGGCATGAAGCTCAAGGTGCAGCGCACCGGCAAGGAGTTGCGCCCGACGTCGGTGGTCACCTTCCTGTCGCAGCGGCGCGAGGCGGTGGACGAGGCCTATGCCGGCGACATCATCGGTTTCACGACGCACGGCGGCGTGCAACTGGGTGACACGATCACCGACGGCGCGAATCTGCAGTTCACGGGCCTGCCCTTCTTCGCGCCCGAGTTGTTCATGACCGTGCTGCTGAAAAACCCGCTGCGCACCAAGCAGCTGCAGCAGGGCCTGGCCCAATTGGGCGAAGAGGGCGCAATTCAGGTGTTCAGGCCGGAGGCCGGTGGCGCGATGCTGCTGGGGGCCGTGGGCCAGCTGCAGTTCGAGGTGGTGCAGCACCACCTGAAGGCCGAATACGACGCCGACATCCGCCTGGAAGGTTGCCAGTACACCAGCGCACGCTGGATCACGGCGGACACGCCGGCCGAACTGCGCGCCTTCAGCGACGCCTACCCCCAGCGCATGGCGCGCGACGCCGCCAATGCGCTGGCCTTTCTGTGCACCTCGCCCTACGACGTGCGGCTGGCACAGGAGCGCTTTCCCAAGATCCACTTTCACCTGCTGCGGGAGCACGCGGGGCTGGCCCTGCAGGAGTGAGCGGCATGCGGGCGGCCTGGTTCCATTTCTGGATCGCGCGATGAAGCCGCTGGACACCTGGCCGCTGGCCGACCGGCAGGGCCTGGTGGGCGTGCTCACCGACATCGACGACACCCTCACCACCGACGGCGCGATCTCCCCCGAGGCCCTGGGCGCGCTGGCGGCGCTGCGCGAGGCGGGCCTGCAGGTCATCGCCGTGACCGGCCGGCCCGCGGGCTGGAGCGAGCCCTTCGCCTTGCAATGGCCAGTGCAGGCCATCGTGGCCGAGAACGGCGCGGTGGCCCTGGTGCGCGAGGCAAACGGGCGCCTGCGCAAGCGCTATCAGCAGGACGCCGCCACGCGCGAGGGTCACTTCAGCCGCCTGCAGACCGTGTTGCGGCGCGTCGAACAGACCGTTCCCGGCGCGGTGCGCGCGCAAGACAGCGCAGGCCGCGAGACTGACATCGCGATCGACCACAGCGAGTTCACGCAGCTGCCGCCAGAGCGCATCGAGCAGGTGGTCGCGTTGATGCGTGAGGCAGGACTGCATGCCACCGTGAGTTCCATCCACATCAACGGCTGGTTCGGCGACCACCACAAGTTCTCGGGGGCGCGCTGGATCGTGCGCGAGCTGCTTGGGCGCGACCTGGAGGCCGAGAACGACCGCTGGGCCTATGTAGGCGATTCGACCAACGACGAAGGCATGTTCGCGCGCTTCGCGAACGCGGTGGGCGTAGCCAACATTCGGCGATTTGCCAGCGCGCTCCGTCACCCGCCCCGCTACATCACCGAGGCCGAGCGCGGCGCCGGTTTCGCACAGGTGGCGCGCGCCGTGCTGGCGGCGCGGGCCTGAATCCACCGAATCAGTTCGGCTTGGCCAGCCCCAGCTTCTCCACCAGCGCCTTCTCGGTGGCGAAGGTGTCCTGCGCGAACTTGGTGTAGCCCGTCGGGCTCATGTAGATCGGCACCATGTCGTAGCGGGCCAGCGCCTGCACATAGCTGGGTTCTTCCATCGCGCGCTTGAAGGCATCGTGCAGGCGCTGCACCACCTCGGGCGGCGTGCCGCGCGGCGCGCCGATGCCGAAGGGCGAGTTCTGCACGATGTTGATCCCCAGCTCGCGCAGGGTGGGCGCGTCGGCGAATTTCTCCAGGCGCTTGTCGCCCCAGGTATTGAGCACGCGTAGCCTGCCCGCCGCCACCTGCGGCGCGAAACCGGTGGAGTCGGCGGCAGCCATGATGTGGCCGCCCAGGATGGAGGCCATGAGGTCGGCGCTGCCCTTGTAGGGGATGTGATTGAGCTGGATGCCCAGTTGCTGCGCGATCAGCTCGGTGGTCAGGTGCGGGCTGGTCAGGGTGCCGGTGGAGCCATACGAGAGCTTGCCGGGGTTGGCGCGCGCATAGGCGACGAAGTCGGCCCAGGTCTTGATCGGGCCATCCACGGGCACCACGATGCCGAAGGCATAGCCGGTGACGTTCAGGATGTAGCTGATGTCCTTGACCGGGTCCCAGTTGATCTTGGTGGTGTAGGGCAGGCGGAACACGCCCAGGGGGATCTGGGCCAGGGCGTAGCCGTCGGCGGGGGAGGTCTGCAACTGGGTCGCCGGCAGGGTCCCGCCGGCGCCCGGCCGGTTTTCCACCACCACGGGCTGGCCCAGGACCTTCGCGGCGTTGTCGGCCAGCTGGCGCATCGTGATGTCGGTGGGCCCGCCCGGAGGGAAGGCAATCATCAGTCGGATCGGCCGGCTCGGGAAGGGGCCGGACTGGGCCAGCGCATGGGCGGCAGGGAAGGCGGCCGCGGCGGCGGCCAGTTGCATCAGGTGGCGACGGCGCATGGGAGGTCTCCTGTAGGCGTAAGCCCGCATTGAACGGCCCGCGGGGGGACGCCGCAATCCGGGAACACCCCTGTCGCCGAGGCGGCAGCCTGGGATCAGTGCCGGGCGAGCACGGGGCCCAGCGCCTTTCCGGTGTGGGTGGCCGCGAGCACCACGTCCTCAGGCGACGCGCTGGCGACGACGCGCCCGCCGGCGCCGCCACCCTCGGGCCCGAGGTCGAGGATCCAGTCGGCTTCGGCGATGACGTCCAGGTCGTGCTCGATCACCACCACGCTGTGCCCGCCATCCACCAGCCGGTGCAGCACGCGTATCAGCTTCTCGACGTCGGCCATGTGCAGGCCCACGGTGGGTTCGTCCAGCACGTAGAGGGTGTGGGGCGGTTTCTGTCCCCTGCGCGTGATGTCATCGCGCACCTTGGACAGTTCGGTCACCAGCTTGATCCGCTGTGCCTCGCCGCCCGAGAGCGTGGGCGAAGGCTGCCCCAGGGTCAGGTAGCCCAGGCCCACGTCCTTCAGGAGCTGCAGCGGGTGGCTGATGGACGGCATGGAGGCGAAGAAGTCCACCGCCTCGTCCACCTCCATCTGCAGCACGTCGCCGATGCTCTTGCCGCGCCAGGTGACGGCCAGGGTCTCGGGGTTGAAGCGCGCGCCGTGGCAGGCCTCGCAGGGCACCTTGACGTCGGGCAGGAAGCTCATGGCGATGGTGCGCAGGCCCTGGCCTTCGCAGGTGGGGCAGCGGCCCTCACCCGTGTTGAAGGAGAAGCGTCCCGGGCCATAGCCGCGGGCCTTGGCCTCCAGCGTGTCGGCAAAGAGCTTGCGGATGGTGTCCCAGAAGCCGATGTAGGTGGCGGGGCAGGAGCGCGGCGTCTTGCCGATGGGGGTCTGGTCGACCTCCAGCACGCGGTCGATGTCCTGGTAGCCGGTGAGTGCGGCGCAGCCCACCCAGGCCGGGTGCTTGCCGCGGTCGTCGGCGTCGCGGCCCGCCTTGGTGCTGCGTTGCTGCACGGCCTGCTGCACGTTGTACAACAGCACGTCGCGGGCCAGCGTGGACTTGCCAGAACCCGACACGCCGGTCACGGCCACCAGCCGCCGCAGCGGCACGTCCACATCGACCTGTTGCAGATTGTGCAGGCTGGCGCGGCGCAGGTGCAGCATGCCCTCGGGCCGACCGCGCCGCGGCTGCAGCGGGTGCCGGATCGCGTGCAGCAGGTAGCGGCCGGTGAGCGAATCGGCCTGGGACGACACGTCGGCGGCGGTCCCCTGGGCAACGACGCGCCCTCCGCGCTTGCCCGCGCCCGGTCCGATGTCGATGATGTGGTCGGCGCGGCGGATGGTGTCCTCGTCGTGTTCCACCACCACCAGGGTGTTGCCCTTTTCGCCCAGCTTGTGCAGGGCGTTCAGCAGGATCTGGTTGTCCCGCGCATGCAAGCCGATGGTGGGCTCGTCCAGCACGTAGCACACGCCCTGCAGGTTCGAGCCCAGTTGGGCCGCCAGGCGTATGCGCTGCGCCTCGCCGCCCGAGAGCGTGGGCGCACCGCGATCGAGTGTGAGGTAGCCCAGGCCCACTTCTTCCAGGAATTCCAGGCGGCTCCTGATCTCGGGAATCAGGTCGCGGGCGATGCCCTGCTCGCGCCCGGACAGCACGCCCTCGAGCTGCAGGCCCTCGATCCAGCGGCGTACCTCGATGACGGACAGCGCCGCGATGTCGGCGATGCCCACGCCATTGAACTTCACCCCGCGGGCCTGCGCGTTCAGGCGCGTGCCCTGGCAGCCGGGGCAGGCCTCGTCACCCACGTCTTCCACCTCGGGTTCGGCGAAGGTCTGCTCGCGGCCCTTGTTGTCCTCGGCCTGCAGGGTCTCGTCGTAGGCACGGCGTTGATCGCGCGTGAGCTTGACGCCGGTGCCCACGCAATCGGGGCACCAGCCATGCTTGCTGTTGTAGGAGAACAGGCGCGGGTCCAGCTCGGGGTAGGAGGTGCTGCACACCGGACAGGCGCGCCGGGTGGAGAACACCTCCACCCGGCCGATGTGGTGGTGGCTGACAGTGCCCAATTGCATGGCGGTGCGCAGGCCGTCCAGCGGTGACAGCACGTGCAGCACGCCCTTGCCGTGCTCCAGGGCGACGGGCAGGAGTTCGCGCAGCAGGGCCTCGTTCTCGGGGCGCACGATGAAGTCGCCCACCGGCAGTTCCACCGTGTGTTCCTTGAAGCGGTCCAGGCGCGGAAAGCCGGTGGTCGGCAGGAAGTTGCTATCCACGCGCAGGTGCGAGTAGCGTCGACCGCGCGCCCAGTCGGCCAGCTCGGTGTAGACGCCCTTGCGGTTCATCACCAGCGGCGCCAGCAGGCCCACATGCTGGCCGCGATAGCGCTTCATGACCTGCGCCGCGATGCTGTCCGGCGTTTGCGGACGCACCTGCGCGCCGTCCTTCACGCAGTGCTGGATGCCCAGTTTCACGTACAAGAGGCGCAGGAAATGCCAGACCTCGGTGGTGGTGCCCACCGTGGACTTGCGCCCGCCGCGCGAAAGCCGCTGTTCGATTGCCACCGTGGGTGGGATGCCGTAGACCGCATCCACCTCGGGGCGGCCCGCCGGCTGCACGATGCTGCGGGCGTAGGCATTGAGCGATTCGAGGTAGCGGCGCTGGCCCTCGTTGAACAGGATGTCGAAGGCCAGGGTCGACTTGCCCGAGCCCGAGACCCCGGTGATGACGCTGAACCGGTTGTGGGGGATGCTGACCGACAGCGACTTCAGGTTGTGTTCGCGCGCGTTGACGATCTCGATGGCCTCGATGCGCGCGGGCGGCGCGGGCCGCGCCGGGCGGGTAGCGTAGGCCGCCCCGGCTTCGGCCGCACCCAGCGTGCCGTCGTATTCGCGCAGGGCGCGGGCGGTGTGCGAGCTGGGATGCAGCTTGACATCTTCGGGCGAGCCCTGGGCCACCAGCAGGCCGCCGGCGTCACCGCCCTCGGGGCCCAGGTCGATCAGCCAGTCGGCGGCGCGGATCACGTCCAGGTTGTGCTCGATCACGACCAGCGAATGCCCGGACTCCAGCAGCTTGCGCAGGGCCCGCATCAGCTTGGCGATGTCGTCGAAGTGCAGGCCGGTGGTGGGTTCGTCAAAGAGGAACAGCGTGCCGCGCGTGGCCAGGGGCTGCGGGCTGCGCCGGCCTGCGGCCTCGGCCAGGAAGCCGGCGAGCTTCAGGCGCTGCGACTCGCCGCCCGAGAGCGTGGGCACGGGCTGGCCCAGCTTCACGTACTCCAGGCCCACATCGACGATAGGTTGCAGGGCGCGCACCACGTCGCGGTCGTTGGCGAACAACTGCACCGCTTCGCTCACCGTGAGTTCGAGCACGTCGGCCACGCTGAGGATGCGCGGTCGTACCGCGCCCAGGCCCTGGCGCTCGATGGTGACCTCCAGGATCTCGGGCCGATAGCGCCGCCCGTCGCAATCGGGGCAGCGCAGGTAGACGTCGGAGAGGAACTGCATCTCCACATGCTCGAAGCCCGAACCGCCGCAGGTGGGGCAGCGCCCGTCGCCGCTGTTGAAGCTGAACTTGGAGGCGGTGTAACCCCGCTGGCGTGCCAGGGGCGCGGTGGCGAAGATCTCGCGGACCGCGTCCCAGGCGCCCACATAGCTGGCGGGGTTGGACCGCGCGGTCTTGCCGATGGGAGATTGGTCGACGAAGACCACGTCCCCCAGGTGGTCGGCCCCGAGCAGGCGGTCATGCTTGCCGGGCGTGTCGGTGGTCTTGCCGAACTGGCGCAGCAGCGCGGGCGCGAGGATGTCCTGGATCAGGGTGGACTTGCCTGAGCCAGAGACGCCGGTGACGCAGACCAGGCGTTGCAGCGGGAATTCGACCGAGAGGTTCTTCAGGTTGTGCTCGAGCGCGCCTTCGAGCACCAGCCGGGGGGTGGCGTCGGTCACCATGCGCTTGAAGCCGGCGCCGACCTGGCGGCGGCCGCCAAGATACGCGCCGGTGAGGGTGTCAGCGCCGCGCAGGTCGTCGGTGGTGCCGTCGAAGACGATCTGCCCGCCCCGCTCGCCGGGCCCCGGGCCCATGTCGATCACGCGGTCGGCGGCCAGCATCACCGCCGGGTCGTGTTCCACCACCACCAGCGTGTTGCCCGCGTCGCGCAGGCGCTTCATGGCCTCGGTGATGCGGTGGATGTCGCGCGGGTGCAGGCCGATGCTGGGTTCGTCCAGCACGAAGAGGGTGTTGACCAGGGACGTGCCCAGGGCGGTGGTGAGGTTGATCCGTTGCACCTCGCCGCCCGAGAGGGTGCGGCTCTGGCGATCGAGCGTGAGATAGCCGATGCCGACATCGACCAGGTATTTCAGGCGGGTGGTGATTTCCTCGAACAGGAGCTTGAGCGCCTGCGCGTCCTCGGCCTCTGGCAGGGCCAGGCGCGCGAAGAAGGCGCGCAGCCGGTCGATCGGCAGCATCATGAGATCGTGCAGCGACAGGCCGGGCAAGGCCTCGAGCTGCTCGCGTGTCCAGTGCACGCCGACCGGCATGAAGCGCCGCGCGGGCGGCAGCACGGCGTCGGCATCGTCCCTGGACCCGAGGCGCCACAGCAGGCTGTCGGTCTTCAGGCGCGCACCGCCGCAGGTCTCGCAGGGGGTGTAGCTGCGGTACTTGGACAGCAGCACCCGGATATGCATCTTGTAGGCCTTGCTTTCCAGGTACTGGAAGAAGCGCTTGATGCCATACCACTGCTTGTTCCAGTTGCCCTCCTTGAAGCCGGGTGTGCCCTCGAGCACCCAGGTCCGGTGTTCGGGCGTGAGCTTGTACCAGGGCGTGTCACGCGGGATGCCGGCGGCTTCGGCGTGGCGCATCAGGTCGTCCTGGGCCTCGGCCCAGGCGGGGGTCTGGATGGTCTTGATGGCGCCGGCGCGCAGCGTGAGCTTGTCGTTAGGTATGACCAGGCCCCAGTCGACGCCGATCATGCGTCCGAAGCCGCGGCAGGCCTCGCAGGCGCCCACCGCGCTGTTGAAGGAGAACATCGAGGGTAACGGGTCGGCGTAGCGGATGTCGCTGTCGGGGCAGTGCAGGCCGGTGGAGAATTTCCAGAGGTCCCAGGTGTCTTCGCCCGTCTGCGCGTAGACGGTCAGGCGCCCCGCACCCCGCTTCAAGGCGACCTCGATCGCCTCGATG
>JBEGVR010000162.1:0-38023 GCA_041178265.1 Pseudomonadota bacterium
CGCTGGCCGCGCTCGCGCAGCACGGGGGCATCGGCGCAGCCCAGGCTTTCAGCGCGGATCGGAATGACGGGGCTCATCGGGCGCCCTCCACGGACAGGTTGGGGGCCCCGGCGACGCGCGACTCGATGTCCGCCTGGGCGCGCGAGGCCGTCTCCTGCAGCCGCGCGGCCCGCAGCTTCAGCAGGAACTGGGTCGCGTTGACTACATAGGCGGCGTAGGCGGCCAGGGCCAGGCCCATCAGGGCGCGGTCGCCCAGGGCGCCGGTGGCCAGAGCCACGAGGTAGGCGGTGTGCAGGGCCAGCACGGCCATGCTGAACACGTCCTCCCAATAGAAGGCGGGGGCGAACAGGTAACGCCCGAAGACCACCTTCTCCCAGATGCAGCCGGTGACCATGATCAGGTAGAGCGTGGCCGTCTTGGCCACCACCGAGGCATGGGCCCAGGCCAGGCCTTCGCCCGTCGCCAGGTAGCGCACCACCAGGCCCAGACTGATCAGGAACACCAGAAATTGCACAGGCGCGAGCACCCCCTGGACGAGGGTCCATGGGGTGCTGTCCCGGCGCGCGCGCTCGTCCGGGGTGTAAAGCCCGCCTGACACTTCAGGGGGCGATCGCGCTGCCGTTGTCTCTGGGTGAGCCGCCATGTCAGCTATTTAGCCCGTCCGGAAAGCGCATGTCAATCAGGATTGACGTAAATATAAGTTGACAGCTCATCCAACTCGGCGGATAACCCGGATTCGGGATTGTTCGACCCGTCGCCCATGAACCACTTGTCCAAAACTGTAAAAACCCAGCACAATGTTTGTAAATCCCGCCGTAACAGGGAGGAGCAACAAGTGCTCTTCGGTGGGCTTGCACGACACGTTAAGCAGGCTGCGCACGAACGCTTCGGCTCGAACCGAGGCTCCTACGCTCTTATTCACCCCTAGCGAGGAGTCGAAGTTGACATCTTCCCGACAGGTCCGGTCACCGTCCACCCGCATTGACACCTCGCGCGAGGTTGCCGACGCACGCCGGGTTTTGCTCTGCGCAGCCATTTCCGAGCAGATCATTCCCCGCCTCCTGCGGGCCCATGCCGCTGGCGACACCGTGCCCGACATGAGCGCCCTGACCGGCCGCCCCGTCAGCGCGGCGGATGTGAAGGACCTGGTGCGCATGGCGCTCCTGCCCGATGACCGCCCGGCCCGCGCCAGCGTCGAGGCCATGCGCCTGCGTGGCGTCCCGGTCGAGACGCTCTTCATCGACCTCCTGGCCCTCGCGGCCCGCCATCTGGGCGAGCTGTGGGAAGAAGACCTGTGCAATTTCGCCGACGTCACCGTGGGCGTGGGCCGGCTGCAGCAGGTCATGCGCGACCTGGCCACTGGCCTGGTCACCCGTCCGCCCTCGGCCGGCCAGGCGCGGCGCATCCTGCTGCTGCCCAGCCCCGGCGAGCAACACACCTTCGGCATGGTGATGGTCGGCGAGTTCTTCCGCAGCGCCGGCTGGGACGTGGATGGCGGACCGGTGCAGGCGCTGGACGCTGACACCCTGGTGCGTCGCGAGTGGTATGACGTGGTGGGCTTCTCCCTGGCCTCGGAAGTGAACCTGCCGCAACTGGCCCCCGCCATCACCGCCGTGCGCAAGGCTTCGCGCAATCCACGGGTGGGCATCATGGTGGGCGGCCCGATCTTCCTCCGCCAGGCGGGCCTTGCCAGCGAAGTGGGTGCTGACGCAGTGGCCATCAATGGCAGCCTGGCCCCTGAGATTGCGGACAAGCTGGTCGAAACGCGGGTCGCCCCGTGTTGAGCGGGCAAAATACCGCCCCTTGATTGCCTCACCCCACGAAAAAGAACAACACCTCATGACCCAGGGAACCGAAAAGATGAATCTTGGCCGCTTCGAGTCGGCCGATTCCTTTTTGTCGGGCCTGGATCCGGAGGCAGTCGCCGAACTGCTCACCGCCGCCGCCGACATCGTCCTGGTGCTCGATGCCGAAGGCCGCATCCGCGACCTGTCGCTGGCGTCCCCCGAACTGGTCAACCTCGGCTGTCGCGACTGGCAGGGCCAGGTCCTGTCGGCCACGGTCACGGTCGAATCCCGCCCCAAGCTGGAGGCCCTGATCAAGGAGGCGCTGGCCGGCCGGCGCTCGACCCCGCGCCAGGTCAACCACCCCCTGCCCACCGGCATCGACCTGGCCGTTTCCTACCGCGTGGTGTCCGTGCCCCGTGCCGGCCGCCACGCCGGCGAGCCCATCCTGGTTGCTCTGGGGCGCGACCTGCGCCCCGACATGGCCCTGCAGCAGCGACTGGTCGGTGCCCAGGTCTCCATGGAGCGCGACTACTGGCGCCTGCGCCACGTCGAGACCCGCTACCGCCTGCTCTTTCAGCAGGCCACCGAGCCTGTGCTCATCCTGGACGCCACCACCGACAAGCTGGAAGAAGCGAACCCGGCCGCACAGGCGCTGTTCGGTGACGCGATGCGCAAGTCGTCCTGGACGCTGGCCGACAGCCTGGACCCGGCGGCGGCCGATGCGGTGCGCGAGGCCTTCGTGCGCGTTCGCACCGGGGGCCGCGCCGAGCTGCCAGCCTTGCGCCTGGCGCGTGGCGGCGATGAATTCAAGCTCTCCCTGTCGCTCTTTCGCCAAGAGACCTCCAGCAGCATCCTGGTGCGCCTGTCGGCCGCGCGGGCTACGGTCCCGCCAGAAGACGACGGGCCGCAACTGTCCGAGCTGCTGCAGCAGGCGCCTGACGCCTTTGTGGTCACCGACCTCGAGGGCCTGGTGCTGCGCGTCAACCGCGCCTTCCTGGACCTCACGCAGGCGGCCAGCGACGACATGGTGCGCGGCGAATCGCTGGACCGTTGGCTCGGCCGCAGCGGCGTCGACCTGAACGTGCTGGTGTCCAACCTGCGCCAGCACGGCTCGGTGCGCCTCTTTGCCACCCAGCTGCGCGGCGAGCATGGTGGCGCCACCGACGTCGAAATCTCCGCCGTCGCCGCCCTGAGCGCCACGCCGCCCTGCCTGGGCTTCACCATCCGCGACATCGGCCGCCGCCTCGTCTCCGAAGGCGCCGAGGGCCGCGAGCTGCCGCGCTCGCCCGACCAGATGACCGAGCTCGTGGGCCGCGTACCCCTGAAAGACATCGTGCGCGACACCACCGACCTGATCGAGCAGCTGTGCATCGAAGCCGCCCTCAAGCTCACCAGCGACAACCGTGCCTCGGCCGCCGAGATGCTGGGACTGTCGCGCCAGAGCCTCTACGTGAAGCTGCGCCGCTACGGCATGGGTGACTCGCCGGCCGACGACGAGTCCTGAGCTGCCCCCGGGGCGGCCTTCCCGCGCTTCATCGCCCTTCACCCCGTTTAAGTCACCCCGAGCGCATGGAGCCGCGCGCTCCAGACCCCGCACGGGGCGCCGCTATCATGCCGATCAGCAGCAGCGCGCATCCCGCGCCCGCGGCGCGCCAGCCCCCGAACGTCATGCCAGGACCCCTTTCCCACCTCACCGTCATTGAACTGGCCGGCATCGGCCCCGGACCCTTCGCCTGCATGCTGCTGGCCGACATGGGCGCGCGGGTCATCCGCATCGACCGCCCGCCCGTCCCCAGCCGCGGCGGCCTGGAAGACATCTTGCGCAACGACAGCGTGGTCGACCGCGGCCGCGAATCGCTCTCGCTGAACCTGAAGGACCCGCGCGCGGTCGAGGCCGTGCTGCGCCTGGTCGAGACGGCCGACATCCTGGTGGAGGGCTTTCGCCCCGGCGTCGCCGAGAAGCTGGGCCTGGGCCCCGCGGCCTGCCATGCGCGCAACCCTCGTCTCGCCTACGGCCGCATGACCGGCTGGGGCCAGACCGGCCCGCTGGCGCAGACCGCCGGCCACGACATCAACTACATCGCCCTGACCGGCGCGCTGCACGCGATCGGCACCGCCGACCAGCCCTTGCCGCCCCTGAACCTGCTGGGCGACTACGGCGGCGGCGGCATGCTGCTGGCCCTGGGCCTGCTGGCGGCGGTGAGCCAGGCGCAGCGCAGCGGCCAGGGCCAGGTGGTGGATGCCGCCATGACCGACGGCGCGGCGCTGCTGATGGCCATGCAGTTCGGGATGCTGGCCAAGGGTCACTGGCAGGACGCGCGCGAAAGCAACTTCCTGGACGGCGCCGCGCATTTCTATGGCACCTACGAATGCCTGGACGGCGGGCACGTGGCCATCGGTGCGATCGAGCCGCAGTTCTATCGTGAGCTGCTCACGCGCTGCGGCATCACCGACCCGCACTTCGAGCGCCAGTGGGAGCAGGGCGAGTGGCCCGCCCTGCGCGCCAAGCTGGCAGCGCTGTTTCGCACGCGCACCCGCGCCCAGTGGTGTGAACTGCTCGAGGGCAGCGACGCCTGCTTCGCGCCGGTGCTGTCCATGCGCGAGGCTGCCGAACACCCGCACAACGCCGCGCGCGGCACCTTCGTGCGACCGGGTGGCGTGTTGCAGCCCGCGCCCGCGCCACGCTTTGACCGCACGCCCTCGGCCCTGCCACCCAAGGCGCCACGTACGGGCGCGCACACCGTGGCCCTGCTGGAGCACGCGGGTTACGACCGCGCCGACATCGACGCCCTTGTCGCCGGCGGCGTCGCCCACCTGGGCGCTGCGCCATGACCCTCGCCCCGCCGCCCGCACCTCGCACGCCGCTGCACCTGCGCCGCATCAGCTGCGAGGGTTTCCTGCGTGATGACGGCCTGTATGACCTGGAGGGCCTGCTGGTCGACACCAAGCCGGTGACGCTGCCCCTGGTCACCCGCGAGGTGCCCGCCGGGGAGGCGATCCACCAGATGCGGGTGCGCCTGACCATCGACCGCGAGATGACCATCGTGGACGCGCGCGTCTACAGCGAACACACGCCCTACCCGGACTGCATGGAGGTCGAGGCGAACTACCGGCAGCTGGTGGGCATGCGCATCGGGCCGGGCTTCACCAGCGAGGTCAAGCGCCTGTTCCGCGGCACGGCGGGCTGTTCGCACATGACCGAATTGCTGCCACCCCTGGCCAGCACCGCGTTCCAGGTGATGTGGGCCAACAACGACTTCGACAGCGTCGACGCCGAGGGCAGCACGCAGCGCACCTCGCCCCTGGGTGGCTGCCATGCGCTGCGGGTGGACGGCCGCATCGTGCGCACGTATTTTCCGCAGGTGCTCAAGGGCTTGCCGGCCGCCGATGCCGACCCGGCAACCGCACCGAAGCTGGGTCCCGGGCGCGGGAAGGCGGCATGAGCATCGCGGGCCGCTGAAGCGACGCAAGCCGTGTCCGTCGCCTTCCGCGCGGCGCCAGCCCTGGATTCAGCGGTCTGCCAATTTGGCCGCGTGCCAGTGACTCGCCTCGGCCTCCTGCTGCGCCCGTAACAGGCGTTGCTGCATCGCGGCCTGGGCTTCCAGGTTGCGCCCCATCGCCAGCGACAGGCCTTCGCTCCCGAGCCGCACCGCGTGATACGCCATGGGCACCGACGCCCCGCCCTCCAGCGGATGGTTCAGCTCCCGCCGCCTGGCGGTGCCGGTCGTCGCCAGCTCGCGCAGCATCTTGCCCACCTTGGGCTGCGAGTCGGCCGTCACCGTGTCGGCCCACGGCCGGCCTTCCCAGGCGCCCGCACCGGCCGGGGTGTCCGGGCCCGCCACGGCGGACAGGACCCCTCCCTGCGCATCCAGCACCAGCACCAGGTCCCCGCTCAATTGGGCGAGCAGCCGGGCCAATGCCATCGTGTCGAGGTCGTGGGTCACTGTCAGTCCCTGGTACGCACGGAAGTCGCCAAGGACTTCGTGATGAGTTAAATAGTATGTTTTCAAGACTGTAAATATAGATTGACACAAGTCTCTGTCAAGTAAAAAATCGTTAAATGGCACGCCCTGAGCTTTCGGCCGTCACTGAGCTGTTCAAGCCCATCACCTGGTTCCCGCCGATGTGGGCTTTTGCCTGTGGCGTGGTGGCCTCCGGCGTGCCCCTGCAGGGCACGAACTGGTTGCTGGCCGTGGTCGGCATCGCGCTGGCGGGCCCCTTCGTGTGCGCGACCAGCCAGGCCGTCAATGACTGGTTCGACCGACACGTGGACGCGATCAACGAACCCCACCGTCCCATCCCCTCGGGCCGCATGCCGGGCCGCTGGGGCCTGTACATCGCCATCGTCTGGACGGCGGTCTCGCTGGCCGTGGCGATGCTGCTCGGGCCCTGGGGCTTCGGTGCCGCGGCCCTGGGCCTGCTGCTGGCCTGGGCCTACAGCGCGCCGCCCTTGCGGCTGAAGGAAAACGGCTGGTGGGGCAATGCCGCCTGCGGCTTCAGCTATGAGGGCATCGCCTGGGCCACCGGCGCGGCGGTGATGGCCGGGGGCAGCCTGCCCGAGGCGCGGTCCCTGGCGCTGGCGGCCCTCTACAGCCTGGGCACGCACGGCATCATGACCCTCAACGATTTCAAGTCGGTCGAAGGCGACCGACGCATGGGCGTTCGTTCGCTGCCCGTGCAGCTGGGTGAACAGCGCGCGGCGCGCGTGGCGTGCTGGACGATGGCGCTGGCACAGGTGGGCGTGATCGCCTTGCTGCTCGCGTGGGGCCGGCCGGCGCACGCGCTGGGCATCGTGGCCTTGCTTGCGGCGCAGGGCGTTCTCATGGCGCGGTTCCTGGCCGACGTGCGGGGCCGGGCCCTCTGGTACAGCGGGTTTGGCGTGCCCCTGTTTGTCGCCGGGATGATGGTCTCGGCCTTCGCCTTGCGGGGCGCGGCATGAACGCGGACCTCGCAGTGGGCGAACGTGGGGGCGATTTCAGTTGGTTAGGCATCGTCCGCCTGGGGCTGGTGCAGGCGGCGCTGGGCGCCATCGTGGTCATGACCACGTCCACGCTCAATCGCGTCATGGTCGTCGAACTGGGCTTGCCCGCCTTGCTGCCGGGGCTGCTGGTCGGCCTGCACTACGCGGTGCAGGCCACGCGTCCCCGCATGGGATGGGGCTCGGATGTCGGTGGCCGGCGCACCCCCTGGATCGTGGGCGGCATGGCGGTGCTTGCCGCCGGCGGCACGCTCTCTGCGATGGCGGTGGCCTGGATGCACACGCAGCGCGAAGCGGGCATGGCCTTGGCGGTGCTGGGCTTTCTCTTGATCGGCCTGGGCGTCAGCGCCTGCGGCACCTCGCTGCTGGTGCTCCTGGCCAAGCGCGTGCCGCAGGGGCGCCGCGCCGCGGCCGCCACCACGGTGTGGGTGATGATGATCGCCGGCTTCGCCGTCACCGCCGGCGTGGCGGGCGGCCTGCTCGATCCGTATTCACCGGCGCGCCTCGTCACGGTCACCAGCGCCGTCTCCGTGCTGGCCCTGGTGATCACCCTGCTCGCCGTGTGGCGGCTCGAGGGTGCGGGTGTGCCTGCAAGCGGATCCGTGGCGGACATGAACGGCGCGCCTGTGCAGGCGCCGCCGCCTGCCTTCCGCGAGGCGCTGCGCGAGGTCTGGTCCGAGACCACCGCGCGCCGCTTCACGGTCTTCGTCTTCGTCTCCATGCTCGCCTACAGCGCGCAGGACCTGATCCTCGAGCCCTTCGCCGGCGCGGTCCATGGATTCACGCCCGGCGAATCCACGCGCCTGGCGGGCGTACAGCACGGCGGCGTCCTCCTGGGCATGCTGCTGGTCGCGGCGGCCGGCACGCTGGCGCGCCGGCCCGGCTTTGGGTGGCTCGGTTCGCTGCGTGGCTGGACGCTGGGGGGCTGCATGGCCTCCGCCCTCGCCCTGGCCGGCCTCGCGGCCGCGGGCGTGGTGGGCGCCGCTGGTGGTGCCTGGCCGCTGCGCGAAAACGTCTTTCTTCTGGGCGTCGCCAACGGCGCCTTCTCCATCGGCGCCATCGGCTCGATGATGCAACTGGCCTCGCAGGGCCGCGCTTCGCGCGAGGGCGTGCGCATGGGCCTGTGGGGTGCGGCGCAGGGCATCGCCTTCGGCCTGGGCGGCCTGGCCGGCACCGCCGCCAGCGACGTCGCGCGCTGGCTCATCGCGCAGCCGGGTGCGGCCTATGCCTGCGTGTTTGCCTTCGAAGCCGGCCTGTTCGCGGTCTCCGCGCTGCTGGCGCGCCGGATCGCGATCGCGCCCGCACCCACCCGTGCCGTCGACCCTTCCCCCACCCACGCGTCACTCACGCTGGCCTCTTCCCACAGGTAAACCCATGAACATGAACAGCACCTTCGATGTCGTGGTGGTTGGCGGCGGCCCCGCCGGCGCCACCGCCGCCCAGACCCTGGCCGCCCAGGGCCGCTCGGTGCTGATGATCGACCGCGACGGCCGCATCAAGCCCTGCGGCGGCGCCATTCCGCCGCGCCTGATCCGCGACTTCGCGATCCCCGACGAGCTGCTGGTGGCCAAGGCCCGCTCGGCGCGCATGGTCGCGCCTTCGGGCAAGCGGGTGGACATCCCCATCGAGGACGGCTTCGTGGGCATGGTCGACCGCGAGGTCTTCGACGAGTGGCTGCGCCAGCGCGCAGTCGACAGCGGCGCGGTGCGCCGCAACGGCACCTTCGAGAAACTCACGCGCGATGACGACGGTGTCTCCATCGTGCATTTCCGCTCCCGCCAGGGCCGCACCGAGATGGCTTCGCGCGTACGCGCCCGCGCCGTGATCGGCGCCGACGGCGCGCGCTCCGAAGTGGCGCGCCAGGCCGTGACCGGCGGCGACCCCATGCCCTGCGTCTTCGCGTACCACGAGATCGTGCGCAAGCCCGCCGCACTGCCCGAAGGCTACGACGCCACCCGCTGCGACGTGGTGTACGACGGCCGCCTATCGCCCGACTTCTATGGCTGGGTCTTTCCGCACGGCGACACCCTGAGCATCGGCACCGGCAGCGCCGACAAGGGCTTCTCCCTGCGCACCGCCACGGCGGCCCTGCGTGAATCCTCGGGCCTGGCCGGCGCCGAGACCGTGCGGCGCGAAGGCGCGCCGCTGCCCATGAAGCCGCTGGCCCGCTGGGACAACGGGCGCGACGTGGTGCTGGCGGGCGACGCCGCCGGCGTGGTGGCCCCCGCCTCGGGCGAGGGCATCTACTACGCGATGTACGGTGGCCAGCTGGCGGCCGAGGCGGTGGGCGAGATGCTCGCCACCGGCCAACCCGCCGCCCTGCGCCAGGCGCGCAAACGCTTCATGAAGGCGCACGGCATGGTGTTTCGGGTGCTGGGGATCATGCAGTGGTTCTGGTATGGCAACGACCGCAGGCGTGAGCGCTTCGTGAAGATCTGCGAGGATGTGGACGTGCAACGTCTCACCTTCGAGTCCTACATGAACAAGCAACTGACCCGACGCAGCCCGATGGCGCATGTGCGTATCTTCTTCAAGGACATGGCGCACCTGCTCGGGCTCGCCCGCGTGTGAACGATCACCCTGAAGTCGACTCCAGCGCTGACGGCCCGGCCCGTCCCAGGCCCCTGCACTGGGTGGTGGGCGCAGCCTGCGCCGTCATCGTCTCGGGCACAGGTGGCGCACTCACGCACATCGGCCCCTGGTACCGCAACCTCGTCAAGCCCTGGTTCCAGCCGCCCGACTGGCTGTTCGGCCCGGCCTGGACCCTGATCTTCGCCCTGTGCGTGGTCGCCGGCGTGGGCGCCTGGCGCGCTGCGCCCGACGCGCGCCGGCGCACACAGCTGCTGGTGCTGTTCGCCCTCAATGGCGCGCTCAATGTGCTGTGGAGCCTGCTGTTCTTCCACCTGCAGCGCCCCGACTGGGCGCTGGCCCAGATCGGCTTCCTGTGGCTGTCCGTCCTGCTCCTGATCTGGCTGCCGGGTCGCTACCACCCCCGCATCCGCCTGCTGTTGCTGCCTTACCTGGCCTGGGTCAGCTTCGCCTCCGTGCTCAATGCCGCCGTGGTGGGCCTGAACGGGCCGTTCTGACGATCCGGGACAATGGCGTCCCGGCCGTCCTCCTGGCCCTCCCGTGATCTCCCTCCTCCCGCGTGTCCTCTCCCATCACCGCCCCCTCCGCGGCTGCCACTGACGGCACCGCTTCCGCCAGCGCGCTGGTCATGACCGGCCTGGAGCGCCGCTCCAGTCTTTCGCTGGCTTCCATCTACGCCGTGCGCATGCTGGGCCTGTTCCTGGTCCTGCCGGTGTTCGCCCTGGAGGCGCCCCGTTATCCCGGTGGAGACGACCCCGCCCTGGTCGGCCTGGCCATGGGCATCTACGGCCTCACCCAGGGCCTGCTGCAGCTGCCCTTTGGCATGGCCTCCGATCGCCTGGGCCGCAAGCGCGTCATCGTGTTCGGCCTGCTGGTGTTCGCCGCCGGCAGCCTGCTGGCGGCCCTGGCCAGCACGCTCACGATGCTGATCGTCGGTCGCTGCCTGCAAGGCGCGGGCGCGGTCTCCGCGGTGGTCACCGCCCTCCTGGCCGACCAGACCCGCGACGCCGTGCGCACCAAGGCGATGGCGCTGGTGGGCGCGAGCATCGGCCTGATGTTCGCGCTGTCCCTGGTGGCAGCGCCCGTGCTGGCCGCCTGGGTGGGCCTGGCGGGCCTGTTCGGCCTCACGGCCATCCTGGCGCTCTCGGGCGTGGCCATCGCGCTGTGGGTCGTGCCGCCCGAGCCGCCGCGCCGCGCCGCGCCGCCGCGCGGCAGCCTGCGCACCGTGCTCACGCACGTGCCCACGCTGCGCCTGAACGTCGGGGTCTTCGTGCTGCACGGGGTGCTGCTGGCGATGTGGGTGGCGGTGCCCCAGATGCTGGTGCAGGCGGGCCTGGACAAGTCCCACCACTGGTGGGTCTACCTGCCCACCGTCGCCGCCTCCTTCTTCGTCATGGCGGGCACGCTGTTCCCACTGGAGCGGCGCGGCTACCTGCGTGCCACCTTCCTGGTCGCGATCGCGCTCGTGGCCCTGGTGCAGCTGGGCCTGGCCGCCACCGCCGCCGCCGGCCCCACCCTGGCGGCGCTGGCCTTCCTGTTATTCGCCTTCTTCTGCGGCTCCAACGTGCTGGAGGCCTGCCAACCCAGCATCGCCTCGCGCGCCGCGCCGCCCGAGGCGCGCGGTGCCGCCCTGGGCTTCTACAACACCCTGCAGTCCCTGGGCTTTTTCGCCGGGGGTGCCCTGGGCGGCATCCTGATCAAGAGCGTGGGCGCCACCGGCCTCTTCCTGGCCTGCGGTGGGGTCACGCTGGCCTGGCTGGCCCTGGCCTGGCCGATGGCGGCCATCGGAAAACCGGGCGAGCAGGCCACATAATCGTTGCTTCTTCGGAGAAATCACCATGGCATCCGTCAACAAAGTCATCCTCATTGGCAACTGCGGCCGCGACCCCGAAATGCGCTACCTGCCCTCGGGCCAGGCGGTGGCCAACATCAGCATCGCCACCTCCACGCGCCGCAAGGACAAGACCAGCGGCGAGATGGTCGAAGACACCCAGTGGCACCGTGTCACCTTCTACGACCGCCTGGCCGAGATCGCCGGCGAATACGTCAAGAAGGGCCGCCCGCTCTATGTCGAAGGCCGCCTGAAATACGGCAAGTACACCGGCCAGGACGGCATCGAGCGCAACACCGTCGACATCATCGCCACCGAGCTGCAGCTGCTGGGCTCCCGCGAGGGCGCGGGCGGTGGTGGCGGCGCCGAGGAAGACGGCGCCGCGCGCCGCGCGCCGGCCCCCCGCGCGGCGGCGACCGCGCCCCGCGCCCCCGCGAGCCAGGCCGCCGATCTCGACGACGACATTCCCTTCTGAGGCTCACGGCCCTGCGCCCGCTCCGACGGGCGCGAGCCCTATCCTTTTTGGCTTAGGTTCGCGCGTCCGACCGCCGCCATTTATCGCGGCGGGGACAGGCGAGCTCCCCGGATGGGCTTAGATTCCAGGGTCCATGAATGAGTCCGTCGTCCTTTCCGGTCACATCTACATCGTGGACGATGATGCAGCCATGTGCCAGGCGCTGTCGTTCGCGCTGACCTCGGCGGGCCACTCGGTGCACGCCTTTCGCAGCCCGGAACCCCTGTTGTCGCTCGGTCCCCTGCCAGGGCCGGCGGCCATCCTGCTCGACATGCGCCTGCATGAACAGTCCGGGGTCGAGGTCCAAGCCCAGTTGCAGGCCCGAGGCCAGCGCATCCCGGTGATCTTCATGAGTGGCCAGAGCCAGCCCCAGGAGATCGTCCAGAGCTTTCGCCAGGGGGCGCTGCATTTTCTCCTCAAGCCGTTTTCCACGGCCGACCTGCTCACCGTTCTGCAGGAAGCCCTCCAGCAGGACCAGGCACGCCGGGCGCGAGAGGCCCAGGCCGAGCGCCTCATGACGCTGGTGCAGCGGCTCACGCCGCGTGAGCGCGAGGTCTGCCGTCTCATGCTCAAGGGCTACCCCAACCGTGATATCGCCGCCGCCCATGGCACGGTGGCGGGCACGGTCAAGCTCCAGCGCGCCAGCGTCATGGAAAAACTGCAGGTCGACAAGATGGCGGCGCTGGCCGCCCTGTTCGAGGGCGAGGACCCCGACCTGCTGCTGGCGCCGGAGACGCCGCCGCGCAACCGGCAGGCGTGAATGGACACCAGCTTTGACGTCCGCACGGGGTTCGTGGTGCTGGGCATCCTGGCCCTCGCCTCGGCCGCGGGCTGCTATGCCACGCTGCGCGCCAGCCTGCATCGCGGCAACCTGCTGTGGCTCGCCAGTGGCCTGTCTTTCGGTGCAGGCTGTCTCCTGCTGGCGTCGCGCGGGTCGATCCCCCCGATCCTGAGCTTTGAAGTGGCCCATGCCAGCCTGGTCGGTGGCCTGGTCGGCCAGGCCCTGGCCATGCGCCATGAGGGACGACTGCGCCTGCGCCAGGGCCGTGCGATCCTGATGCTGTGCGTGGGACTGCCCTTGTTGTCCACCGCTGTCTTTGCCTGGGTGCGGCACCTGAACCTGGTGTGGGGTATCGCGTATTTCGCGCTGGCCGCAGCGATCGGCTCCCTGGCGGTCTCCCTGACGGCCTGGCGCGTGTGGCGCGCCGCCAGGCAGCGTGGCGCGGCGATCATTGTCCTGACCTTCGCCCTTCTGGCGGTGGGCCTGGTGGGGCGTATCGCCGGTGCGATCCTCGGCGACGCCGCAGACCCCGCCTTCGCGCCGGGCCTGAACCAGCTGGTGATGCTGGCCGCCGCCTTCTTCACCCTGGTACTGGGCCAGGTGGGCTACCTGGGCCTGCAGTTCGAGCGCATCGCCAAGGGGCGGGTGGCCACCGCGCGCCAGGCCGCGGTCCTGACCGAGCGCGCGCGCCAGACCCAGCTGCGCGAGGAAGCCCTGCACGACCTCGTGGAGGAACGCAACCAGTTGATCCAGCATCTGGCGCGCCACGAGACCGCCAGCGACCTCGCGCGTTTCGCGATGGACCTGCCGCACCAATTGAGCCAGCCCGTGTGCGCCACCAAGCTCAACGTGGAAGAGGTGATGGCACGTCTGGCGAACGCCGGCGCCGACCCTGAGGTCATGAAGGCCCTGCGCGCCGTCGATGCCAGCAACGAGCGCGTGCTGCTGCTGCTGCAACAGCTGCGGATCCTGCTGGCGCAACACGATGCCCGCGACTACCGTCCCGTCGATCTCGGGGCACTCGTGGCGCAGACCGTACCGATTCTTCAAGGGTCGTTTCGCGACCAGGCGGTGACGCTCGAGGTGGTGCCGGCCCGCGTGTCCGCGTGCGTGCACGCCAGTCCGACCCAGATCCAGCAGCTGCTGTTGATCCTGTGCACCCATGCGCTCAAGCAGGTGCAGGACAGCGCGCGCGTGCCCGATGCGCTGGCCTGGGTACGCTTGGAGTTGACGGTCGAAGCGGGCGAGGCCCACCTGACGGTAAGCAGTTCCGGGCCGGGTCTGCGTGAGGGCGATCGGTCGTCTGCGCGCATCGACGTGGGCCTGGCCATCGCCACCCGCATCGCGCAGGGGCACTGCGGAATACTGTCTCCCGTCGACGGCGAGGCGCCGGGTGCGATGGCCTTTCGCCTGTCCTTGCCGCTCAATGCGCCGAAGCGATGACGCCGCCGCCCAGGCAGACGTCGCCGTCATAGAGCACCGCCGACTGGCCCGGCGTCACCGCCCACTGCGGCTCGGTGAATGACAGGCGCATGCGACCCCCCGCGTCATAAGCCAATTCGCACGCCGCATCGGCCTGCCGGTAGCGGGTCTTGGCGGCGTAACGGCCCGCGGGCGGCGCGCTGCCCGACGCCCAGCTCAGATCGTCAGCCTCGAGCGCTCCGGACAGCAACCAGGGGTGCTCATGCCCCTGCACCACCCACAGGGTGTTGTTCGTGAGGTCCTTGCGCGCCACGAACCACGGCGCGTGCTCGCCGCCACCCCGTTGCGCGCCGCGCGCCTTCACCCCGCCGATGCCCAGGCCCTGGCGCTGGCCCAGCGTGTAGAAGCTCAGGCCCTGGTGCCCGGCGATGGTGCGGCCGGTCTCGTCCTTGATCGGGCCGGGTTCCTTGTTCAGGTAGCGACCGAGAAATTCTCGAAAAGGCCGCTCGCCGATGAAGCAGATGCCGGTGGAGTCCTTCTTCTTCGCGTTGGGCAGCCCGATCTCGGCGGCGATGCGCCGCACCTCGGTCTTGTGCAGCTCGCCCACCGGAAACAGCGTGCGCGCCAGCTGTGCGGGGTTCAGGCGGTGCAGGAAGTAGCTCTGGTCCTTGGCCGGATCCAGTCCCTTGAGCAACTGCACCTGGCCCGCCACTTCGCGCACCCGCGCGTAGTGCCCGGTGGCGATCTTGTCGGCGCCCAGGCGCATCGCGTGGTCCAGGAAGGCCTTGAACTTGATCTCGGCGTTGCACAGCACGTCGGGGTTGGGCGTGCGCCCGGCCTGGTACTCACGCAGGAACTCGGCAAAGACGCGGTCCTTGTAGTCGGCCGCGAAGTTGACATGCTCGATCTCGATGCCCAGCACGTCGGCCACGCTGGCGGCGTCGATGAAGTCGACATTGGACGCGCAGTATTCGCTGTCGTCGTCGTCCTCCCAGTTCTTCATGAAGATCGCGACGACCTCATGCCCCTGCTGTTTGAGCAGGTAGGCGCTCACCGCGGAGTCCACCCCTCCACTCAATCCGACGACGATCCGTTGTTTGCTCACCCGGGGATTATCCCCGCCAGGTCAGATCAGCTCGACGCCTTGCCAGGCCCCGGTCGCCACCAGCGCGCGCACCGTGGCGCGCAGTTCGTCGCGCACGGCGGCGGCGGCGGGCGAGAGCCGGTCGGGCGCCACCGAGTACAGGAAATTCGGCCGCGACATCTGCGCGTCGGCAAAGCCCACGCAGCGCCAGTGCGAGGCCATCTCCCCGCCGGTGAGGGCGGCCGCCATGGGCTTGATCGTGGCTCCCATGCCGCCGCGCACGCAGGCCATGAGCAGGGACAGGGAGTCGATCTCGGCCACGATGTTCATGGCCAGGTTACGCTGCTCGAACTCCGCTTTGATCCGGCGGCGCAGCCCGTGGATGCCGGTGGGCAGGATCAGGGGCAGCTGGGCCACCTCCGCCATGGTCAGGCGGCTGCGCCGGGGCGGCAGCAGCTTGCTGCCCACCGGCACGATGAGGAACAGCTCCTCGGACACCAGGGGCTCGGCCTGCAGGTCGGCCACCGCGTCCCGGCTGAACAGGATGGACAGGTCCAGCTGCCCCAGCTGCATCATGTGCGCCAGGTGGCCGCTCATGCCCTCCACCACGTTGAGCACGATGCCGGGGTATTTCTCGCGGATACGGCGCATCAGCGGCACGCCCACCGCACCGACGGTGGTGGCGGCCAGGCCCACCGACACCATTCCCTGCAGCGTGCCGGGGTCCCGGCGGGCGATGGACAGGGCCTGATCCAGCTGACGCAGCATGAACCGGGCATGGTGGGCCAGCGCAGCGCCGTTCTCGGTGGGGGTGACGCCCTTGGAGGTGCGCACCAGCAGGGGCTTGCCCACCTCGGCCTCCAGCTTGGCCAGCTGCTGGCTGAGGGCCGGCTGGGCGATGAACAACTGGCGCGAGGCCTTGGCCAGGCTGCCGCTGTCGACGATCTGTACGAAATACCGAAGTTGCCGGAGGTCCATGGGGCTTTCCTGATGGGCTGCCAGCTTATAGGAAACACTTATAGCGCGTGAAGTAATTCCGTATTTTCCCTCTGCAGTCGCCGCTCCTAAGATCGACCCAGACCCCCCTAACAGCGAGGAGACACCCCCATGAGCCATTCCCTGAACGACCGCGCGTCCCAGCGCCGCCAGATCCTCAAGGCCGGCGCGGCCCTGGCCGGCACCGCAGCGCTCGGCGCGCCCGCCCTGGTGAGCGCCCAGGCCGAGAAGATCAAGATCGGCCACCTGACCCCCATGACCGGTTTCCTGGGCGCGCTGGGGGAGTACGCCGTGCAAGGCATCAAGATGGCCGCCGACGAGATCAACGCCGCCGGCGGCGTGATGGGCCGCCAGATCGAGGTGATGAGCGAGGACTCGGTGAACCCGCAGGTCGCCTCCACCAAGGCCCAGCGCATGATCGAGCGCGACAACGTCGTGGTGCTGATGGGCGAGATCAACTCCGCCTCGGCCCTCACCATCTCGCAGGTGGCAGCGCGCAACAAGAAGCTGTTCATGAATATCGGCGCTCGCTCTGACGCGCTGCGCGGCAAGGACTGCAACCGCTACACCTTCCACGTCGACATCCCGGTGACGGTGATGGTCAACGCCGTGGGCCAGGCCCTGGTGCGTGACAACATGGTGCGCGGCAAGAAGGTCTTCAGCCTGACCGCCGATTACCTGTTCGGCCATGACCTCTCGCGCGTGGCCAAGAAGTTCTTCGCGGCCAATGGCGGCATCCAGCTGGCCGACGAGCTGGTGGCCACCGACGTGACCGACTTCAGCCCCTACCTGATCAAGATCCGCCAGGCGCGTCCGGACTTCATCGCCTCCAACCTGGCGGGCAACCAGGTGACCAACTTCGTCAAGCAGTACGCGGAGTTCGGCCTGTCCTACCCGGTGGTCGGCTTCAACCTGAACACGGCCGACGCCTGGGCCGCCGGCGAGGGCAACCTGGGCGGCATCTGGCCGACCGTGTGGCACCACGACCTGAACACCCCCGGATCCAGGGCCTTCACGGCCAACTTCACCCGCCGCTACGGCCGCATCCCGGAAAACCACGCCTGGATCGAGTACGTGTCGCTCAAGATCATGGCCCAGGCCATGAACGAGGCCAAGACGCTGGACACCGAGAAGCTGATCGCCTACTTCGAGACCGAGGCGCAGTTCGACCTGCTCAAGGCGCGCAAGGGCTACTTCCGCTCCTGGGACCACCAGCTGATGCAGGAGGCCTACCCCTTCACCGTCAAGCCCAAGGGCCAGGCCAAGGACAAGCAGGACTTCCTGAAGTTCGGCGATGCCGTGCCCGCGCCCAACCAGCCGCTGGACCTGCTGGCCACGACCAAGGCCGAGAACGCCTGCAAGATGTAATTCCCGCGAGGCGTCCGGCCCCGACCCATGCAAATCGTTTTCCTGCTGGAACAGGTCGTCAACGGCCTGGTCCTGGGGGGTTACTACCTCCTGCTCGCCCTGGGCCTGTCGCTGATCTTCAGCGTCGGCGGCGTCGTCAACCTGGCGCATGGCGCCTTCTACGCGCTGGGTGCCTACCTTTCGCTGATGGTGAGCAAGCACCTGGGCTTCGGCGCGGGCGTGCTCATCTCGCCCGTGCTGGTGGGCCTGCTGGGCATCGTGTTCGAGCGTTTCCTGCTGCGGCGCTTCTACACCAGTGACCCGATCCTGAGCCTGCTGGTCACCTTCGGCCTGGCCATGGTCGCCGAGCAGGCGATTCGCATGATCTGGGGCGCCGCGCCGCTGCCTTCGAGCATGCCGCCCGAGTTCAAGGGCAATGTGATGCTGGGCGAGTTCATGTTCTCCCGATACCGGCTGATGCTGCTGGGGGTGGTGGTCGCCATCCTGGTCGGCCTGTGGCTGCTGCTGCACAAGACCGCATTCGGCCGCGTGGTGCGCGCGGGCGTGCAGCGCCCCGATATGGTGGCGGTGCTGGGCATCCGCCTGCAGCCCTACATGACGGCCATCGTGGTGCTGGGCGTGGCCACCGCCGCCCTGGGCGGCGCGCTGTTCGGCCCCATCACCATCGTGCATCCCGCCATGGGCACCGAGATCATGACGGTGGCCTTCGTGGTCGTCGTGATCGGCGGCCTGGGCAGCTTCTGGGGCGTGGTGCTGGCGGCGGTGCTGGTGGGGGTGGTGCGCGGCATCACCATCCACTTCCTGCCGGCCGCCGGCGAGGCCTCCATGTACATCCTCATGTTCCTGGTCCTGATGTTCCGGCCGCGTGGCCTGCTGGGCGAGCGCATCGAGCGTTTCGAGTGAGCGGGAGCGCCATGTCCTTGTCCAAGAATTCCCAAACGCTCTGGATCGGCGCCGCCGGCCTGGTCCTCATGCCCTTGGCGATGCACGCGGTGGGCCTGACCCTGGACACCGCCACCGTGGTGGTGCTCCTGACCATGGCCACCATGGGGCTGAACCTGCTGGTAGGGTACACCGGTCTCGTGTCCTTCGGCCACAGCGCCTGGTTCGGTGTCGGCGGCTATGCCGCCGGCCTGGCCCAGAAAGCCTGGTTCCCGGGGCAGATCTTCGGCCCCATCGTGTTCGCCGTGGCCTTCATGGTGGTGCTCTCGACGGTCATCGGCTTCCTGATCCTGCGCCGGCGCGGCGTCTATTTCTCGCTGCTCACGCTGGCCCTGTGCGCGCTGACCTTCGCGGTCGCCTTCCGCTGGACGGCGGTGACGGGCGGCGAGGGCGGCCTGGGTGGCCTGGAGCGGGGCGCCCTGGGCCCGCTGGACCTGAACGACGACCGGATCTACTACGCGCTGGTGGCCGTGATCGGCTTCCTGTCGCTGTATGTGATGCAGCGCATCGTGCGCTCGCCCTTCGGCCATGTGCTGGTGGCGATCCGCGAGAACGAGCAGCGCGCCACCTTCCAGGGCTATGCCACCAACCGCTACAAGCTGGTGGCCTTCGTCATCGCCAGCACCCTCACCGGCCTGGCGGGCGCCCTGCTGGTGTTCGACCACCGACTGGCGGCGGCGGAGTCGACCACGGTGGCCTTCTCCGGCGAGATGCTGGCCATGGTGGTGATCGGCGGCATGCGCAGCTTCTTCGGGCCGGCGGTGGGCGTCCTGTTCTACATCCTGTTTCGCGAGTTCTTCTCGATCTACACCGACAACTGGCTGTTCTGGTTCGGCCTGACCTTCGTCGGCTTCGTGATCTTCTCGCCCAACGGCCTGACCGGCATCTGGGCGCAGCTGCGTCGCCGCTGGAACCCGCCGCCCGAAGAAGACGCCGCCATGAGCCGGCGCAAGATCTATGACGGCCTGCCGCTGCCGGCCTTTCTGAGCGGGCAGGTGGGTGCCACCACGCAGCTGCAGGCCCAGGACGTGTTCAAGCACTTTGGCGGCATCCGCGCCGTCCACGGCGCCAGCCTGTCGCTGCAGGCCGGCCAGATCCACGCCCTGATCGGCCCCAACGGCGCGGGCAAGACCACCCTGTTCAACCTGATCTCGGGCCTGTACACGCCCGATCGGGGCACGGTGCGCCTCAATGGCCGCGACATCCAGGGCCTGCCGGCCCACCAGGTGGTGGAGCAGGGCCTGGCCCGGTCGTTTCAGATCACCAACCTGTTCAAGGGCCTGACCATCCAGGAAAACCTGCGCCTGTCGCTGCAGGCGCGTCACCCGGGCCGCTTCAACCTCTGGCGCGACATCGCCGCCCACGACGCGGTGAACGCAGAGACGGCGCAATTGATCAAGTTCCTGGGCCTGGAGGGCATCGAGGACACGCTGGCGGGCGACCTGTCTTACGGCGGCCAGCGCCTCGTGGACATGGGCATCGCGCTGGGCTCCAAGCCGCAGGTGCTGCTGATGGACGAACCCCTGGCGGGCCTAGCCGCCGCCGAGCGTGAGCGTGTGAGCCGCCTGGTGGGCATCATCGCCGGCAACATCCCGGTGCTGATCGTCGAGCACGACATCGACCGCGTGCTCGGCTTCTCGCATGCCGTGACGGTGATGAACCAGGGCGAGGTGCTCATGGCCGGTTCGCCCGAGCAGGTGCGCAGCGACGCGCGCGTGCAGGAGATCTACACCGGCAGCGGCACGCCGCCCGTCACCGGCCGCGCCGCGGCGCAGGAAGGCGAGCGCCCGACGATCCTGCGCTTCGAGGGCGTCAACGCCTTCTACGGGAAGAGCCACATCCTCAACGACGCGACGCTGCATGTGCGCGATGGCGAAATCGTGGCCCTGCTCGGACGCAACGGCGCGGGCAAGTCCACCCTGCTCAAGGCGTTGTGCGGCCTGCTGCCGCCAGCCTCGGGCACCATCGAATTCGAAGGCAAGCCCATCGCCGGCTTGCCCGCGGCGCAGATCGCCCGCCTGGGCATCGGTTATGTGCCGCAGGGCCGTGGCCTCTTCGCCGGCATGACGGTGGCCGAGAACCTGGCCCTGGGCCGCCTGGCGCGTGCCACCGACGGCAGCCACGGCGTGGCCTGGAGCGAAGAGAAGATCTACGAGTACTTCCCCCGCCTCAAGGAGCGCATGCACGTGCCGGCCGACTACCTCTCGGGCGGCGAGCAGCAGATGGCCGCCGTGGCCCGCGCGCTCTCGGGCAATGTGCGCCTGCTGCTGCTGGACGAACCCTTCGAGGGCCTGGCGCCGGCCGTCACGCAGGAACTCTTCACCGTCTTTGACCGCCTGCGCCGTGAAGTGTCCATCGTGATCGTCGAGCACAACCTCGACCTGGTGCTGGCTCTGGCCGACCGCGTCTACGCACTCGAGCGCGGCGCGGTCTTCCACACCGGCCCCGCGCAGCCCCTGCTGGCCGACCTCGATTACCGCAAGAAGATCCTGTGGGTCTGACCGCCCACGCCCAGAGAAAACGCCCATGACGAAACCTCATAACGCCCCCAAGAAAGCCTTCGTGCAGCAGATGGCCCGCATGCCCTGGCAGGAGTTTCCCGGCCACTTCGGCGGCGCCCTGTCCAAGGCCCTGGTCGGCCCCGAGAACTCGGGCTCGAGCCGCATCGACTTTCGCATCTCGCGCTACGCGCCCGCAGCCCATGTGGCCAACCACGTGCACAAGGTGCAGGAGCAGATCTACTACGTGCTCGAGGGCGAGGGCATCCTCACCCTGGAAGACGCGAGCCACCTGATGCGCCCGCACGACTACGTCTACGTGCCCCCGGGCGTGCACCACAGCTTCACCAACACCGGCACGGTAGGCCTGGTGTTCCTGGTGGTCACCACGCCGGTGGAAGACGCGGCGTCGCCGCTTTGAACCGGGGTTCGCCATGAACAAGGCCATGAACTTCGCGCCGCCCCTGACGCTGGGTGAGTGCCGCCTGCTGGTCGATGGCCAGTGGGTGGCGGGCGCCGACACCATCGATGTCCTGGACAAATTCCGCCTCACGCCCTGCACGACCTTGCACCGGCCCTCCCGCGAGCAGGTGGCGCAGGCGGTGGCCAGCGCGCATGCGGAGTTCCGCCAGCGGCCGCTGAACGCGAACGAGCGCGGTGCGATCCTGGACCGCGCCGCCGCCCTGATCGAGCAGCGCGGCGCCGACTTCGTGCGCGCCATGCAGCTGGAGGCCGGCTTCACCGAGAACGACAGCGCCGGCGAAGTGCGGCGCACCGTGCAGACCTTCCGCCTGTCGGCCGAGGAAGCGCGCCGCCTGGCGGGCGACGTGATCCCGATCGAGGGCGCCCCCCAGCAGGCGGGCCGCCTGGGCTTCACCCTGCGCGTGCCCCTGGGCGTGGTGTGCGCGATCACGCCCTTCAACTCGCCGATGAACACGCTGGCCCACAAGGTGGCACCCGCCCTCGCAGCTGGCAACACCGTGGTCGTCAAGCCCTCGTCGAACACGCCCACCACCGCCAACCTGATGGCGCAGGTCCTGATCGACGCCGGCCTGCCTCCGCGCCGCATCAGCATCCTGCATGGGGGCAGCCAGGTCGTGCAGGCCCTGCTCGAGGAGCCCCAGGTGCGCTTCTTCGCCTTCACCGGCAGCACCGAGGTGGGCCGCGACATCCATGCCCGTGCCGGCCTGCGCCGCACGCAGATGGAGCTGGGATCGATTGCCTTTACCGTGCTGGCACAGGACGCGGCGCTGGACACCGCCCTGCCCAAGGTGATCAACGCCAGCTACCGCAAGGCCGGTCAGGTCTGCACCTCGATCCAGGTGCTGCTGGTGCATGAATCACTGTGCGCGCAGGTCGAACAGCGTCTGGCGGCGATGGTGGGCAAGCTCACCTTCGGCGACCCGCTCACGCCCGAGACCTTCGTCGGCCCCGTGATCAGCGAGGCCGCGGCGCAGCGCATCGAGCGCTGGATCGACACCGCACTGGCCCAGGGCGCGCGCCGTCTGGCGGGCGGCCCCCGCCAGGGCGCCGTCATCCCGCCCACGCTGCTGGCGGACGTGAGCCCCGCCATGTCGGTGTCCTGCGAGGAAATCTTCGGGCCGGTGATGTCCATCGTTCCCTTCACCGACATGCAGGAAGTCGTGCAGCGGATCAACGCCACGCCCTACGGCCTGGCCACCGGCGTCTTCACCAACCGGCTGGACGACGCGATGCGCCTGGCCCGCCAGCTCGATGTGGGCGGCGTCCACATCAACGAGACCTCGAGTTCGCGCGTGGACATGATGCCGTACGGCGGCACCAAGGACAGCGGCTTCGGACGCGAGGGCCCACACTACGCGGTGCGCGAGATGACCGAGGAACGGGTGATTACCATCCTCGCCTGAAAAGCGCCGGTCGGCGGCGACACGAACATTCAAGGAGACTCCCAGATGCCCACCATGAAGGGCGGCGAACTCATCGCCAATTACCTGGTCCAGGAAAAGGTGCCCTACATCTTCGGCATCTGCGGCCACGGCAACGTCGGCATCCTGGACGCGCTCTATGACGTGCGTGACAAGATCCAGCTGGTGTCCCCGCGCCACGAGCAGTGCGCCGGCCACATGGCCGACGCCTACTTCCGCGTCAAGCACAAGCCGGTGGCCACGCTCACGTCCACCGGCCCGGGCTCGGCCAACCTGGTGATGTCGCTGGCCACCGCGCTGTCGGACTCGTCGGCCTTCATGGCCATCACCTCCAACGTCCCGACCTCGCAGCACAATCGCGCTCCCTTCCAGGAGCTGTACAAGCACAACCAGGCCGACTTCGCGCAGGTGATGCGCCCGGTCGTCAAGCGCGCCTTCCAGCCCACGCGGGTGGACATGCTGCCGCTGGCCCTGCGCCAGGCCATGGACACCATGGTCACCGGCCGTCCCGGCCCGGTGAACCTGGACATCCCCTACAACGTCTACCAGGAAGAGGCCGACGTGGCCCTGCCCCCGCCCTCGCACGTGCACCGCGCGCACCGCCCGGGCGCCAGCGAGGCCGACGTGGCGGCGGCGATCGACCTGCTGGCCGCGGCCCGCCAGCCCGTGATCTTCATCGGCCACGGCGCCACGCTGTCCGAGGCTGGCCAGGAGATCACCGAACTCGCGCACCGCCTGGGCATTCCCGTCATCACCTCGCCCAACGGCATGGGCTGCATCAGTGGCGCCGACCCGCTGGCCCTGGGCTTCATCGGCCGCAACGGCGCCTTCCCCGCCAACGAGGCGGGCCGACGCGCCGACCTGGTGATCACCCTGGGCACGCGCTTTGACGACCGCAGTTCGTCCAGCTGGCACCCGGGCTACTCCTGGAACTTCCCCAAGACGCAGCTGATTCATGTGGACATCGACCCGCAGGAGCTCGGGCGCAACTACGCGCCCACGCTGGGCATCATCGCCGACGTCAAGGTCTTCACCCGCCAGTTGCTCAAGGCGCTGCCCGCCCGCGCCGAGATCAGCGCGACGCGCTACGCGCCGTGGCTCGCGCAGGTGCAGGGCTGGCAGGCGCAGTGGGAGGCCTTCGTGCGCCCCCACTTCACCGACTCCACCAGCCCGCTGCGGCCGGAGTTCGTGGTCGGCACCTTGCAGAAGGTGCTGCCCGAGGACGTGATCCTCGCGCTCGACTCGGGCGTGCACCACAACTGGTTCATGCAGTTCTGGCAGGCCAGGCGGCCCCAGAGCATGCTCAATAGCTGGGGCTATTCGAGCATGGGCTTTGGCGTGTGCGGTGTCATGGGCGCGCAGCTGGCCGCGCCGGACCGCCCCTGCGTGGCGGTGGTCGGCGATGGCGGCTTCACCATGGCGCCCTACGTCCTGTGCACCGCGGTCGAATACAACCTGCCGGTGGTCTGGATCATCTGGAACAACTTCGCCTGGGGCGCGATCCGCGACATCCAGCACGGCATGTTCGACGGCCGCGAGATCGGTACCGCCTTCTTCCATGGCGGCACGGGCGAGCGTTACAACCCCGACTTCGCCGCCTGGGCCCGCGCCTGCGGCGCCGACGGCTACACCGTCACCCGCCCGCAGGACCTGGGCACCACCGTGCAGCAGGCCCTGAAGAACCGCCGCCCCTGCGTCATCGACGTGCATGTCGATGCCGACGTGCGCCCGCCGTCCACCGGCACCTGGCAGCTGCCGCCGACGCCGTATCGCGAACCGGCCTACGGCAAGCCCTGGGTGGCCTGAGCCCTTTCATTCACTTGCAGGAAGTTTCCATGAGCAACAAGATCGCCCTCGTCTTCGGCGGCACCCGCGGCATCGGCGCGGCCTGCGTGCGCAAGCTCGCCGAGAGCGGCTACGACGTCGCCTACACCTATGTCTCGAGCGCGCCCAACGTGCCGGCGCGTATCGGCGCCTCGCGCACCCAGGGCTATGCGGTGGACATCACCGACGCCGCCCGGGTGGCGGCCGTCTTCACGGCGGTCGCCAAGGATTTCGGCAGCGCCCCGCACTGCGTGGTCGCCAACGCCGGCATCAACGTCCCGCCCGGCCCGGTCGCCCAGTTCAACCCCGATGATTTCCGGCGTGTGGTCGAGGTCAACATCGTCGGCGCCTTCAACGTGCTGCAGCAGGCCGCGCGCCATGTCGTCGACGGCGGCAACATCATTGCGCTGACCACCTCCATGGTGCGCGTGGGCATTCCAGGTGGCGGTCCCTACACCGCCACCAAGGCGGCGGTCGAGAGCCTGGTGCGATCCATGGCCAAGGAACTCGCGGGCCGCAAGATCCGCGTCAATGCGGTCGCCCCTGGCCCGGTCGACACCGACCTGTTCCACGCCGGCAAGACCGACGAGGTCAAGGCCCGATCCGCAGCCCTGAGCCCCTTCAACCGCATCGGCCAGCCCGACGAGGTCGCCGCGGTCGTGAGCTTCCTGGCCTCCGACCAGGCCTCCTGGGTGCACGGCCAGGTCATCCAACCCAACGGCGGCATGGTCTGACGCCCACACCCGTGCGCCTGGCCGTCTTCACGAAGAACCACACCAACCCCGCCTACGGCGCCGCCCGACTGGGCGCCGAGCGGGCGGCGGCCGCACTGGGTGCGAAGGTGCAGCACTTCGTGCCCGAGACGCCCGACGATCCCGTGCAGCAGTCGGCGCTGATCGCGCAGGCCTTGCGCCAGGATCCGCGTCCGGATGCCTTCGTCTTCTCGCCGGTGCACCCGACGCGGGTCGACGACGCGATCCGCGCCGTGGCCGATGCCGGCATCCCGATCGTGGGCTTCGTCAACCCGATCGCCGCCGCGCCCAGCGTCAGCTATGTGAGTTCCGACGACCATGCCCTGGCGCTGGCCATCGCGCGCCACCTGTTCGCGCACCTGAGCGCGCAGGGTGCAGGCGCAGGTCCGGGCCGCGTCCTGGTGGTGGGCGGCCCTGTCGGCTCCTACACCAGCGACGAGCGCCTGCGCGGGTTTCGCGATGCGGCCCGCGCAGTTCCACAGCGGGACCTGGTCGGCTTCATCCCCGGAGATTACGACCGCGTCGTATCGCGTGAGCGCGCTGCCGCCTGGCTGCGCGGGCCGGGTGCGCAGGGCGGACCCGCCCTGCTTGGATGTCTGGCGGCCAACGACGTCATGGCCCTGGGCGTGCTCGAGGCCCTCGAGGCAGCGGGCCTGCGCGAGGTGCCGGTGGTGGGCGTCAACGCCATCCCCGAGGCCATCGCCGCCATCGGCGCGGGCTGCCTGCTCGCCACTGCGGATTTCAACGCGATGCAGATGGCCTACCTCGCGGCCGAGTGTGCGGTGCGCCATGTGCGCGGCGAGCGCGTGCCCGCCACGATCGAGCTGCCGGTGCAGGTGGTGGACCGCCACAACTGCAAGGCCTGGGACCTGCCCTACGCGCAGCGACCGGTGATCACGCTGGAACAACTGAGGAGACCCGCATGACGCTTCGATGCTTGCGTGTCCCTGGCGCGCGCCTGCAACTGGATTGATGAAGGAGATTCGCATGAAACGCACGATGCTCAAGGCCCTGGCCCTGACGGCCCTGGCCACCCTGTCGGTCTGGGCGGGCGCCAGCGCGCACGCGCAGGATGCCTATCCCTCGCGCCCGGTGAAGATCGTGGTGCCCTATGCCCCGGGCGGTCCGGCCGACCTGCTCGCGCGCATGGTGGGCGAGAAGCTGGGCCCACGCCTGGGCCAGGCGGTGGTGGTCGAGAACAAGCCCGGCGCGGGCGGCCACACCGGTGGCGAGCTGGTGGCCAGGTCGGCCCCCGACGGCTACACCCTCGTGCTGGCCACCATCGCGCACAACGGCGCGGTCAAGTTGTACAAGAACCTGCGCTATGACCCGCTCACCGAGTTGCAGCCCGTGATCCTGCTGGCCGAGAGCCCGAGCGTGCTGCTGGTGAATCAGGCGGTGCCGGCCCGCAACGTCAACGAGCTGCTCGCGATCGCGCGCGCCAAGCCGGGCGCGCTCAGTTATGGTTCGGCCGGCAACGGGTCGGCCATGCATATGGCCGCCGAGTTGTTCAAGCACATGACCAAGATCGACTACGTGCATGTGCCCTATCGCGGGGGCGCGCCGGCCATGGCCGACCTCCTGGGTGGCCAGGTGCAGATGCTGTTCGAGAGCGTAGGCACCGCCCACCAGCACCTCAAGACCGGCAAGGTGCGGGCGCTGGCCGTCACCAGCACCACGCGCAACCCCAGCCTGCCCGACGTGCCCACCGTGGCCGAGGCGGGCATCGCCGGGTATTCGTCGGTGCCCTGGTACACGGTCTCCGCGCCGCGCGGCGTGCCGGCGGCCATCATCGACAAGCTCAATGCCGAGATCAATGCGGTGCTCAAGTCGCCGGATTTCGCCGCGCGCTGGGACGCCTTGGGCGTGCTGCCCCTGGGCGGCACCCCGGCAGACGCCGCCCGCCGCAACCGCGCTGAAACCGAGAAGTGGAGCGCCGTGATCCAGGCGGCGGGTTTGCAGGCGGAATGAGCACCATGGCGGAAACAGGCGTGACGGATACCTACGACGTCGTCGTGGTGGGCGCCGGCGGCGCCGGCCTGGCCGCGGCCATCGAGGCGCGCGAGCTGGGTGCGCGCGTGTTGCTGCTGGAAAAGAACGAACGCCCCGGCGGCTCCACCGCCTGGTCCATCGGGTCCATCAGTTCTTCGCAGACCCCGCACCAGCGCCAGCGCGGCATCGTCGACACGCCCGCTGATCACTGGGCCGACATGCCCGGTTTCGCTGGCGACCTGGACCCGCGCGACAACCCCGCGCTGCGCCGCATCCTGTGCGACGAGATCCCCGCCACCTTCCAGTGGCTGCTCGATTCGGGGATCCGCTTCATGGGCCCCATGCCCGAGCCGCCGCACCGCCAGCCGCGCATGCACAACGTGCTGCCCAACTCCCGCTCCTTCATCTATCACCTCTCGCGCCGCGCCGAACGCGCCGGCGTGACGCTGCGTTGCGGCGCGCAGGTGCGACGCCTGCTGATGGAGGCGGGCCGCGTCACCGGCGTCGAGGTGGACCTCGACGGCCACCTGCATGCCGTCACCGCCCGCGGCGGCGTCATCCTCTCGGCGGGCGACTTCACCAACAACCCCGAGCTCAAGGCGCGCTTCATGGGCCAGGCGCAGTCGCGCGTCGAAGGCGTGAACACCACCGCCACCGGCGACGGCCAGCGCATGGCGGAAACCCTGGGTGCGCGCATCGTCAACGGCGACCTGGCCCTGGGCCCCGAGCTGCGCTTCATCGCGCCTGCGCGTGAGACCCTGATGCGGCGCCTGCCGCCCTGGCGCGCCCTGGCCACCTTCATGGCCTGGGCGATCGACCACCTGCCGCCGTCCATCCTGCGGCCCTTCGTGATGCAGTTCCTCACCACCGCGCTGGCGCCTTCCACCGACCTGTTCCAGGCCGGCGCCGTGCTGGTGAACCGCCGCGGCGAGCGCTTCTGCGACGAGTCTGATCAGCCTGCGCTGCGCGTCGCCGAGCAGGCGGGCAAGCAGGCCTGGATCCTCCTAGACCAAGGCCTGGCCCGCCAGTTCTCCGCCTGGCCGCATTTCGTCTCCACCGCGCCCGGCGTGGCCTATGCCTATGTGCCCGACTACCTGCGCAATCGTCCCGACGTGACGGCGCAGGCGCCCACCCTGCAGGCCCTGGCGCAGGCCCTGGGCATGGACCCGGGTGCGCTCGAAGCCAGTGCGCGCCCGGCCGGCAAGCCCGTGCTGGGAGAGGGCCCCTACATCGCGCTGGGCCCGGTGCGTGCCGTGTTCGTGCATGCCGAGGGGGGTCTGATGGTCGACCTGCAGCACCGCGTTCTCGACGCACAAGACCGTCCGATCACGGGCCTGTATGCCGCCGGCTCCACGGGGCAGGGGGGGCTGCTGCTCAAGGGGCATGGCCACCACCTGGCCTGGGCCTTTGTCTCGGGGCGGCGTGCCGGCAGCATCGCCGCCCAAGCCGCGCGCCACGCAAGCCCCTGATCCCTGTCTGTTTTCCCGTTGAAGGTAGTCTCCCCCGATGGTTGATGTCCTGGTGATTGGTGGCGGCAATGCGGCCCTGTGCGCGGCGCTCATGGCGCGCGAGGCGGGCGCCAGCGTGATGCTGCTGGAGGCTGCGCCGCGCGCATGGCGTGGCGGCAATTCGGGCCACACCCGCAACCTGCGCTGCATGCACGATGCGCCGCAGGACGTGCTGGTGGACGCCTACTCCGAAGAGGAGTTCTGGCAGGACCTGCTCAAGGTCACGCAGGGCGTCACCGACGAACACCTGGCCCGCCTGGCGATCCGCGCCTCCGCCACCTGCCGCGACTGGATGCGGCGCCACGGCGTGCGCTTTCAGCCCTCGCTGGCCGGCACCCTGCACCTGTCACGCACCAATGCCTTCTTCATGGGCGGCGGCAAGGCCCTGGTCAACGCGTATTACCGCAGCGCGCAGGCGCTGGGCGTGCAGATTCGCTATGAATCGCCGGTGGATGCTCTGGAGATCGAGGATGGCCGCTTCGTCGCTGCGCGTGTGGGGTCTGAACGCATCGAGGCGCGCGCCTGCGTGCTGGCCGCCGGTGGCTTCGAGTCCAACATCGCCTGGATGCGCGAGGCCTGGGGCCAGAACGCGCGTGGCGAGTGGCCGGCCGACAACTTCCTCATACGCGGCACCCGCTACAACCAGGGCACGCTGCTGCGGTTCATGATGGACCAGGGCGCCGACATCATCGGCGACCCCACGCAGGCGCACTGCGTCGCCATCGACGCGCGCGCGCCGCTCTATGACGGAGGCATCTGCACCCGCGTCGACTGCGTCTCCCTGGGCATCGTCGTCAACCGCGAGGCCCGCCGTTTCTACGACGAGGGCGAGGACTTCTGGCCCAAGCGCTACGCCATCTGGGGTCGCCTGGTGGCGCAGCAGCCCGGGCAGATCGGCTACGCCCTGATCGACAGCAAGGCCATCGGCCGCTTCATGCCGCCGGTGTTTCCGGGCGTGAAGGCCGGCACCCTCGAGGGGCTGGCTGCGGGCCTGGGCCTCGATCCGGCGACGCTGCGCCAGACCGTCGACACCTTCAACGCCGCCTGCCGCGTCGGCCACTTCGACCACACGGTGATGGACGACTGCCACACCGAGGGCCTGGCGCCCGCCAAGACCCACTGGGCGCGCCCGCTGGATGTGCCGCCCTTCTACGGCTATGCGGTGCGCCCCGGCGTCACCTTCACCTACCTGGGCCTCAAGACCGACGAGACCACCGCGGTGCGTTTCGGCGGCCGCGCCAGCGACAACCTGTTCGTGGCCGGCGAGATGATGGCGGGCAACGTGCTGGGCCAGGGCTACACGGCGGGCGTGGGCATGACCATCGGCACCGCCTTCGGCCGCATCGCCGGCACCCGCGCCGCCGCGGCTGTCCTGGGCCCGCACGTCCTGAAGGAAACCGTCTGATGCAGGCGCTCGACTCCCTGGCGCAGCAAGCGCGCGCCCTGGCCGATGGCCAGCCCTCTGCCGAAGTGTCCGAAGTGGCCCGGCAGATGCAGATCTGCAATGCCTGCCGCTATTGCGAGAGCTTCTGCGCGGTCTTTCCCGCGATGACTCGCCGGCTCGAGTTCGGCGCGGCCGACGTGCACTACCTGGCCAATCTGTGCCACAACTGCGGCGCCTGCCTGCATGCCTGCCAGTACGCGCCCCCCCACGAGTTCGCGGTCAACGTGCCGCAGGCCATGGCGCGCGTGCGCGTGCAGACCTACGAGGACCATGCCTGGCCCCGTCCGCTGGGCGCGCTGTACCGGCGCAACGGCCTGGCGCTGTCGCTGGCCACCGCCGGCGGCCTGGCCTTGTTCATGTGCCTGGCGATCGCCCTGCGTGGGTCGCTGTGGCACGAGCCCTTGGCGGGCAACTTCTATGCAGTGTTCCCGCACAACCTGCTGGTCTTGATGTTCGGCGGTGCCTTCGGCTTCGCCATCTTCGCCCTGGTCGTGGGCGCGGCCCGTTTCTGGCGCGGTGTGCGCCCCGACACCGTCCCCGGCGCGCGCACCGAGGGGGCGGCCGCCGAGGCCGCGCACGCCGCGCTGGCCCTGAAGTACCTCGATGGCGGCCACGGCGACGGCTGCAACGACGAGGACGACCGCTACACCCTGCGCCGTCGGCGTTTCCACCATCTGACCTTCTACGGCTTCATGCTGTGCTTGGCATCCACCAGCGTGGCGACCCTGTACCACTACGCCTTCGGCTGGGTCGCGCCCTATCCGCTCACCAGCCTGCCGGTGATCCTGGGCACGGTCGGCGGCCTGGGCCTGCTGGCGGGCCCGGCGGGCCTGCTGTGGCTGAACCTGCGCCGCGACCCGGCGCATGGCGACACCGCGCAGCGCCCGATGGACCGTGGCTTCATCGCCTTGTTGTTCCTCACCAGCATCACGGGCCTGGCCCTGCTCGCCTGGCGCGACACGGGGGCGATGGCCGTCTTGCTGGCCACCCACCTGGGCGTGGTGATGGCGCTGTTCCTCACCTTGCCCTATGGCAAGTTCGCGCACGCGGTATACCGCTGCGCGGCGCTCCTGAAGTTCGCGATCGAGAAGCGCCAGCCCAATCGCCTGCAACTGGGCGCGGACTGAGCCCGGGGCCTCTCGTTCAGGCGCCGGCCACGCCCGGGTCGGTGTGGATCACCGACAGCGGGTAGCGCCGCCCCGCCAGGTAGTCCTCGATGCATTGCAGCACCAGCGGGCTGCGATGCCGCGCCGCGCTGGCGCGCACTTCCTCGGGCGTCATCCACACCGTGCGCACGATGCCGTGGTCCAGCGTGCGCGCCGGGTCGTGCGCGCCCACACGCCCGCAGAAGGCGAAGCGCAGGTAGGTGATGTCCTCGCCGGTGGTCGCGCGCTGAAAGCGCGCGAGGTACACGCCCACGAGGGCCGTCGGTTCGAAGGGGAAGGCGGTTTCTTCCAGCGCCTCGCGCGCGCAACCCTGTGCGGGGGACTCACCGGGGTCCAGGTGCCCTGCGGGGTTGTTCAGGCGCAGGCCCTCGGGCGTGTGTTCCTCGATCAGGAGGAAGCGGCCGTCCTGCTCGATGATGGCCGCCACGGTGGCACTCGGTTTCCAGCGTTCGCTCATTCGGTGGGCCCGCCCTCGGTCTGCCAGTTCGCGGTTGAAAAGTTCATCGCTTCGTTCTCGCGCCGCAGCGTCACCTCGTGCGGCGACACGGCCAGGTACCAGGTCTGTCGTTCGGTGCGGGGTGTGCGCCGGGCAAAGCCCGAGGGCGTCAGGAGCGCCAGGCACCACGCGGGCTGCGGGTCTCGCACCGAGCGGTACAGGACGCCCCCGATCCCTGCCTCGCGGGCCACGCGCGCGAACTGCTGCGTCGGATCATAGTGGGTGGGGTGCTGCCACACGGGCGCGTCGCGGTCCAGGGGCGGCTGCCGCAGGTCCACCGCCTGTGTCGACACGTCCGCGCGAAACGCGGTGTGGGCCACCGGCTCCAGGCGTTCGAGATCGACCGCGTCATGCAGGAAGCGCCAGCGCCAGTACCCCAGCTCGGCGCCCGCCGTGTGCACGGATTGCGCGCCATAGAACACGCCCGGGTCGTGCTCGCCGCGAAACCGCGAGCCTGCGCGCCGGGGCGGGTAACGAAAGGGCGTCGCCAGCAGATAGTCCAGGTCGGCGGTGCCGGCCGCAGGCGCCGGCTTACCCGACTCCAGCAGGAATTCCAGCAGGTCTTGTTCTTCGCGGGTGTCGACCAGTTTCATGGTGGCGGCCATGTGCTGCGACTCCACCATCCGCCAGGCCTGGCCGGCCCAGGCGCGGGCCTCAGACGAGACCGCGTGAGGCGTCCAGGTAGTGAACGACACGGACCAGTCCTTCGGTGTGGGCGATAAGGTCGATGGGGCGGGCGTTCAGGCCCTGGTTGTCGCTGCGCAGCCAGCGGCGTGCCGTGGCCTCATCGCCCACGATGGCGTCGAGCGAGCGGAACACGCGCACGAACAACACCGCCAACTCCCACTCCTTGCGTCGTTCTTCCAGCAGGTAGCTGCCGTGGTACAGGCGGGTGACGGTGGGTGCGCTCACGCCCAGCACCCGGGCGAGCAGGGCGTGCGACACCTCCAGCCGATCGGCCGCGCGCGTTACGGCACGGGACAGCACCTGCGACGGGTCGGGTTGGGCGCCAGTGTGCGGGGACGCCAGGGCCATCATGGCGCAGCTCCTTTCCTGTAGAAAGAATACTACACCAATATTTCGTTAGAAATTTCTTGACCTTGCCGTGGACGCCGCCGTCCTCAAGGCTGGTACTCCGGCGCGCCCTGCACCCAGATGAAGGACTGTACGTCGATCATGTCGCGCGCCCGCAGGCCGCGATGCCGTTCCAGGTCGCGCCGGATGATGGCGCCGAAGGTCAGCAGGCTCTCGTAAACCGGCCAGCACGGCAGGGACTGGTACGCCAGGTCGAAGCCGTAGGCTCGGGCGGCGCGTCGCGTCGCGCGCGGCTTGAAGAACAGATGCCGTTCCGGGCGGGCCAGGAACCCGAACAGGGTCACCACTGGCCAGGTTTGCACCCGGGCCCGCGGGCGCGGCAGCTCGCCCACCGCCTGCACCCAGTCCTCGAAGCGCCGTCGCCCCGACCCCCGCCCGTAGAGAAAGGCATACAGCTCGTGCGCGAACAGGCGCGCCCCCGCCGGCGGCCGCAGGGCGTCGCGCAGGGCCATCTTCTCGAAGGAAAACAGCAGGTTCGTGTGCGACTCGACCCGCAGGGCCAGCGCCGCGATCTGCCGGTACTCGCCGCGCGCCAGCAGCTTGCGAAAGTCGCCCGGCCCCAGGTCCCGCTGCCACTCCAGGTGGGCGCGTTCGCGCGGGGCGCGCTCGGTCACCACGTAGGCGCGGTCGGCAAAGCCCTCGGGGTAGAACAGCTCGAACTTGCGCCGGCAGCTGGCCGCGCCCAGGTAGTTGACGTTGCTGGCACGGGGGCCGCCGTGGGGAGAGGTGAGTGACGCCGGTCGTGCCATGGAGCCAGTTTTTGGCCGGGCCCATGCTCATCAATGTCCGACGGCGTGCTGCCTGGGTGTAGGAACAGACGCCGCGGTCCAACCTGGCCCGGGGGCTGCGGACGCACGCGCCGGGCTTCATGTAAGCTCCTGTAAGGCCGCCCGCGGGCGCTGCCGAAAACCGCCCCAGGAGGACTTTCCATGCAGATAGGTGTGCCTGCCGAGACCACGGCAGGAGAAACCCGCGTTGCCGTCACGCCCGAGACGGCCAAGAAGCTCAAGGCCCAGGGCCACACGGTGCGCGTTCAATCCGGCGCGGGCCTGGCGGCCAGCGCGCCTGACGCCGCCTACGAGGCGGTTGGCGCCGAGATCACCGACGCCGCCGGCGCCTTCTCGTGCCCGCTGGTGCTCAAGGTGCGTGCGCCCTCCGAGACCGAGGTCGCCCGCATGAAATCCGGCACCACCGTGGTGGGCATGCTCAATCCCTTCGACGCCACGGGCATTGCGCGCCTGGCCGGCGCGGGCCTGACCGGCTTCGCCCTGGAGTCCGCGCCCCGCACCACCCGCGCGCAGGGCATGGACGTGCTCTCCTCGCAGGCCAACATCGCGGGCTACAAGGCCGTGATGATCGCCGCCGACAAGTACCAGCGGTTCTTTCCCATGCTCATGACCGCCGCCGGCACCGTGAAGGCCGCGCGCGTCGTGATCCTGGGCGTGGGCGTGGCGGGCCTGCAGGCGATTGCCACCGCCAAGCGCCTGGGCGCCGTCATCGAGGCCTCCGACGTGCGCCCCTCCGTCAAGGAGCAGGTCGAGTCGCTGGGCGCCAAGTTCATCGACGTGCCCTACGAGACGCAGGAAGAAAAGGACGCTGCCGAGGGCGTGGGGGGCTATGCCCGACCCATGCCGCCCAGCTGGCTAGAACGCCAGAAGGCCGAGGTCGCCAAGCGCGTGGCCCAGGCCGACGTGGTGATCACCACCGCCCTGATCCCCGGCCGTCCCGCTCCCGTGCTGGTGACCGAGGACATGGTCAAGTCCATGAAGGCCGGCTCGGTCATCGTCGACCTGGCTGCGCCCCAGGGGGGCAACTGCCCCCTCACCGAAGCGGGCAGGACCGTGGTCAAGCACGGGGTCACCCTGGTGGGCGAGTCCAACCTGCCGGCCCTTGTGGCCGCCGACGCCTCGGCGCTGTATGCGCGCAACGTGCTCGACTTCCTCAAGCTCGTGATCACCACGGAAGGCGAGCTGCAGGTCAACCTCGAGGACGACATCGTCGCGGCCTGCCTCATGACCCACAACGGCGAAGTCAAGCGCAAATAACGGAAGCACACACCATGGATGTCTCGTCCACCGTCACCAACCTGATCATCTTCGCGCTGGCCATCTACGTGGGTTACCACGTGGTCTGGACCGTCACCCCCGCGCTGCACACGCCGCTCATGGCCGTCACCAACGCGATCTCCGCCATCGTCATCGTCGGCGCCATGCTGGCCGCCGCCCTCACCGAGACCCCCCTGGGCAAGACCATGGGCGTGCTGGCCGTGGCACTGGCCGCAGTCAACGTCTTCGGCGGCTTTCTCGTCACCCGGCGCATGCTGGAGATGTTCAAGAAGAAAGAGCGCAAGTCGGAGGCCGCCAAATGAGCATGAACGTCGTCACCCTCCTGTACCTGCTGGCGTCGGTCTGCTTCATCCAGGCCTTGAAGGGCCTGTCGCACCCCACCACCTCCATCCGCGGCAACCTTTTTGGCATGGCAGGCATGACCATCGCCGTGCTGACCACCGCCGCCCTCATCGTCCAGATCTCGGGCGGCGTGGGCCTGGGCATGGGGTGGGTGCTGCTGGGGCTGCTCGTGGGCGGCACCGCCGGTGCCATCATGGCCCAGCGCGTCGAGATGACCAAGATGCCCGAACTGGTCGCCTTCATGCACTCCATGATCGGCCTGGCTGCGGTGTTCATCGGCATCGCCGCCGTCGTCGAACCGCAGGCCTTCGGCATCGCGGCGGCCATCGGCCAGATCCCCAAGGGCAACCGCCTGGAGTTGTTCCTGGGCGCGGCGATTGGCGCCATCACCTTCAGCGGCTCGGTCATCGCCTTCGGCAAGCTCTCGGGCAAGTACAAGTTCCGCCTGTTCCAGGGCGCGCCGGTGGTCTTCTCCGGCCAGCACATGCTGAACCTGGTACTGGGCCTGGCCACCGTCGGCCTGGGGTTGGTCTACATGGCCACCGAAAGCTGGACGGCCTTCTACGCCATGCTGGCCCTGGCCTTCGTGATGGGCGTGCTGATCATCATCCCCATCGGCGGCGCCGACATGCCGGTGGTGGTGTCCATGCTCAACTCGTACTCGGGCTGGGCGGCCGCGGGCATCGGCTTCTCCTTGAACAACTCCATGTTGATCATCGCCGGCTCGCTGGTGGGATCGTCGGGTGCCATCCTCTCGTACATCATGTGCAAGGCGATGAACCGCTCGTTCTTCAACGTGATCCTGGGCGGATTCGGCGGCGACGCCGGCGCCGCGCAGGCTGCGGGCAGCGCGGTGCAACGCACTGTCAAGACCGGCAGCGCCGACGACGCCGCCTTCGTGCTGTCCAACGCCGAGACCGTGGTCATCGTCCCCGGTTACGGCCTGGCCGTGGCGCGCGCGCAGCACGCCGTGAAGGAGCTGGCCGAGAAGCTCACGCACAAGGGCATCACCGTCAAGTACGCCATCCACCCGGTGGCCGGGCGTATGCCGGGTCACATGAACGTGCTGCTGGCCGAAGCCGAAGTGCCCTACGACCAGGTCTTCGAGATGGAAGACATCAACGGCGAATTCGGCCAGGCCGACGTGGCCATCATCCTGGGCGCCAACGACGTGGTGAACCCCGCCGCCCTGCAAAAGGGCAGCCCCATCTATGGCATGCCGATCCTGGAGGCCTACAAGGCCAAGACCGTGATCGTGAACAAGCGCTCCATGGCGGCGGGCTATGCGGGCCTGGACAACGAGCTCTTTTACATGGACAAGACCATGATGGTCTTTGGCGACGCGAAAAAGGTGGTCGAGGACATGGGCAAGGCCATCGAATAAGCCCCGCGCCGCGACAATGGCAGGCATAGCCGCGCGGCACGACGCGGCGCGGCCCGTGCGGGCCGCCCCTGCCCACGGATTCACATGAAGGAGACACCACCATGACCGACCGCCCCTGGCTGTCCGCCTACCCGAGCGGTGTACCCGCCGACATCGACCCCGGGCGCTACGCCTCGCTCGTGGAGCTGATGGAGGAGAGCTTCGCCAAGTTCGCAGACCGCTGCGCCTACAGCTTCCTGGGCAAGGACACCACCTTCGGCCAGACCGACACCCAGAGCCAGGCCCTGGCCGCCTACCTGCAGGGCCTGGGGCTGGCCCAGGGCGACCGGGTCGCGATCATGATGCCCAACGTCCCGCAGTACCCGGTGGCGGTGGCGGCCATCCTGCGCGCCGGCTTTGTGGTGGTCAACGTCAACCCGCTTTACACGCCGCGCGAGCTCGAACACCAGCTGCGCGATTCGGGCGCACGGGCCATCGTCATCATCGAGAACTTCGCGGCCACCTTGCAGCAATGCATCGCCAAGACGCCGGTGCAGCACGTGGTGCTGGCGTCCATGGGCGACCGCCTGGGGCTCCTGAAGGGCGCGATCGTCAACACCGTGGTGCGCAAGGTGAAGAAGCTCGTGCCCGAGTTCTCGCTGCCCGGCGCGGTTCGCTTCAACGACGCCCTGGCGCGCGGCGAGCGCGCGCCCTTTGCGCGGCCCGTGATCGGCCCCGACGACATCGCGGTGCTGCAATACACCGGCGGCACCACGGGCGTTTCCAAGGGCGCGGTGCTGCTGCATCGCAACGTCATCGCCAACGTGCTGCAGTCCGAGGTCTGGAACGACCCGGTCATGCAGCGCATCCCCGACAGCGAGCAACCCACCGGGGTCTGCGCCTTGCCGCTTTATCACATCTTCGCGTTCACCGTGGGGATGATGCTGTCCATGCGCAATGGCGGAAAGCTGATCCTCATTCCCAATCCGCGCGACTTGCCTGCGGTGCTCAAGGAGCTGTCCAAGCACACCTTCCACAGTTTTCCGGCGGTCAACACCTTGTTCAACGGCTTGGCCAATCACCCGGACTTCAACAAGGTCGATTGGTCCAACCTCAAGGTGTCGGTCGGTGGCGGCATGGCCGTGACGCCGAACGTGGCCAAACTCTGGCTGGAGAAAACCGGCTGCCCGATTTGCGAAGGCTATGGTTTGTCCGAGACCAGTCCTTCGGCCAGCTGCAACCCACCCACCAGTACCGAGTTCACTGGCACCATTGGTGTGC